>NZ_LMJZ01000024.1:0-211032 GCF_001421155.1 Sphingomonas sp. Leaf5
CGCATCAACGACACCCCCAGAAAATGTCTCGACTTCCAAACCCCCGCCGAGGCATTCCTGCGCATCTCAACCGGTGCACTTCAAACGTGAATCCACATCCCCGCCTGCGCGGGAGTGACGAAAGGGGATGGAACGCTAGTCCTGCGCCGAGCGAACTGAATGTCAATCCCGCCTAGGGTTTTGCACTTTGGCGATGGGTTCGTCACCATGAGGTGTTCGAGACTTCGGCAGCGCCGCTGGCACAGGCCGTTGTTCTGCTTGGCGCTGGATCCCCGCCTGCGCGGGGGTACGGTTACGCGGCGGCTAGGCGCGCGACCTTTGCATTGGGCGCGGCTTGGTGCGGGGTCGCCCTTTTGATGGCGGTCGGTACGAAGCGAGGCCCCGGATCAAGTCCGGGGCGACGGATGGTTGTAGCGCTTCGGCCTGCAACCATCGGGAGCGTCCGTGGAGGTCCTAAAGTTCGTCGGTCCCCAACCCGCCCCGAAACGCAATTGCCCCGGCTTTCGCCAGGGCAACATTGCGCGCGGGGGGTGGTCGCAGCCGGGTCGTCAGGCGACGGCGGCTTCGCCCACTTCATCGGGTTCGCGCAGCACATAGCCACGGCCCCAGACGGTTTCGATATAGTTCTCGCCTTCGCAGGCCATGCTGAGCTTCTTGCGCAACTTGCAGATGAAGACGTCGATGATCTTCAGTTCCGGTTCGTCCATCCCGCCATAGAGATGGTTGAGGAACATTTCCTTGGTCAGCGTCGTGCCCTTGCGCAGCGAGAGCAGTTCGAGCATCGCATATTCCTTGCCGGTCAGATGGACCCGCGCGCCGTCGACGTCGACCGTCTTGGCATCGAGGTTCACCGCCAGCTTGCCGGTGCGGATCACCGACTGGGAATGCCCCTTCGACCGGCGGACGACGGCGTGGATGCGCGCGATCAGTTCCTCACGGTGGAACGGCTTGGTCACGTAATCGTCGGCACCGAAGCCGAACGAGCGGACCTTCGAATCCATTTCGTCGATGCCCGACAGGATCAGGACCGGCGTCTGCACCCGGGCGACCCGCAGCTTCTTCAACACGTCATAGCCGTGCATGTCGGGCAGGTTCAGGTCGAGCAGAATGATGTCGTAATCATACAGCTTGCCCAGATCGAGGCCTTCCTCGCCTAGATCGGTCGTGTAGATATTGAACCCTTCGGTCGTCAGCATGAGCTCGATCGCCTTGGCGGTATTCGGCTCGTCCTCGATCAGTAGCACGCGCATCGGCAATCCCCCGTATCGCGGCACGCGTTCCAAAACCCTGCGCGCGACCAAAACATTAACGTAAACACCTCTGAACGCAAAAGGTTAATTTCCTACTAATGTGAAATGTTCCATGAAATCTGTTGGTTAAGACAAGGGGTATGATTCCCTTCCTAATCGCGGGGGCAAAGCGTGCGGAAGCGGCTGGAAAAAAAGTCGATCAGCACCGCGACGCGGGCCGGACGCAGCGTGCCGGGCGGGGTCAACAGGTGCAACGCGACCGCCCCGTTCGACCAGTCGGGCAGCACCGGTTCGAGCAGGCCGGCGGCGATATCGGCATCGACCAGAAAGTCGGGCAGGCGCGCGACACCGAGGCCGAGGCGGAGCGCGGGCAGCATCGCCTCGCCATTGTTCACCGCCAGCGGGCCGCCCGGCCGGACGCTCACCTCCTCGTCGCCGCGCCGGAAATGCCAGAGCGGGTTGGGCATGTTGGTGTAGCGGAAACAGGCATGGCCGCCGAGATCGGCGGGATGGGTAGGTTGGCCCCGTTCCTGCCAATAGCCCGGCGAGGCGACGATCCGCACCGCGACCGGCCCCAGCCGCCGCGCGCGCAGCGAACTGTCGGGCAACTCGGCGATGCGCAGCGCGATGTCGATGCCGTCTGCGACGATGTCGACCTTGGCGTCGGACAGGGTCAGGTCGATCTCGACGCCCGGATGCGCCTTCAGAAAGTCGGCGACGGCCGGGGCGACATGGGTCTGGCCGAACGACATCGGTGCCGCGACCCGCACCAGCCCGGTCGGGGCGGCGGCGGCGTCGCGCGCCTGTTCCTCCGCCGCCTGTGCCTCGGCAAGGATGCGGCCGGCACGTTCCGCCAGCGATTGACCGGCGTCGCTCAGCGTCAGCCGGCGCGAGGTGCGGTGGAACAGGGTGGTGCCGAGCGACACTTCCAGCCGGGCGACGGCTTTCGACACCGTCGCCTTCGATACACCGATCGACTGGGCGGCGGCGCTGAACGAGCGATGCTCGACCACGCAGGCGAACATCGCCCATGCTTCGAAATCAGGAAGCCGCATATACCCTCCATCACGAAACGATCGGTTTCCGACGTTTCCATTTACGTCATGATCGCGGTGCTTATCTTGGGGGTCAAGCAAGGAGATCGACGATGATCGACAAACGTGACTTCACCAGCCTGGGCCATGCCGATCACGGTTGGCTGAACGCCCGCCATCATTTCAGCTTCGCCAACTATTACGACCCGCAGCGGATGGGCTGGGGCGCGATCCGGGTGTGGAACGACGACGAGATCGCCGCCAACAGCGGTTTTCCGGCGCATCCGCACAAGGACATGGAAATCATCACCTATGTCCGGTCGGGCGCGATCACCCATCAGGATTCGCTGGGGAACAAGGGCCGCACGGCGGCGGGCGACGTGCAGGTGATGAGCGCCGGGACCGGCGTGCGCCATGCCGAATATAATCTGGAGCCGGAGACGACCCGCATCTTCCAGATCTGGATCGAACCGCGCCAGAAGGGCGGCGCGCCGACCTGGGGCGCCAAGCCGTTTCCCAAGGGCGAACGCTCCGGTAAGTTCGTCGTGCTGGCCAGCGGTTTCGACGATGACGGCGATGCGCTGCGCATCCGTGCCGACGCCCGCGTGCTGGGCGCGACGCTGAAGGCCGGGGAAAGCGTGGAACATAGCGTGGGGGCAGGGCGTCACGCCTATCTGGTCGCGGCAACCGGCGCGATCACCATCGACGGAGTCGCCTTCGAGGCGCGCGACGGTGCCGCGCTGGTCGGCGGGCAGACCGTCACCATCACCGCGACCAGGGACGCCGAAATCGTCCTGGTCGATTCCGAATAACCGAACAACCGAACGGGAGTATCGCCACATGGCCAAGGTTCTGGTGCTGTATTATTCGTCCTATGGGCATATCGCGAAGATGGCCGACGCCGTTGCCGAAGGCGTCCGTTCGGGCGGGGCCGACGTCGATGTCCGCCGCGTCCGCGAGACGGCCCCAGACGAGGTCGCCAAGTCGGCGGGCTTCGTCGTTGCCGATCATCACGCGTTGCTGACCGATCCCAACGAACTGACCAACTATGACGCGATCGTCGTTGGGACCGGCACGCGTTATGGCCGGATGTCGAGCCAGATGGCCGCGTTCTGGGACACGACCGGCGGCGTGTGGGCGAAGGGCGGACTGGTCGGCAAGATCGGCGGTGCCTTCACCTCGACCTCGACCCAGCATGGCGGGCAGGAAACCACGCTGTTCTCGATCATCACCAACCTGATGCATCATGGGCTGACCATCGTCGGGCTCGACTATGCCTATGAAGGCCATACCGGGCTGGACGAAGTGAACGGCAGCACGCCCTATGGCGCGTCGACGATCGCCGGCGGCGACGGCAGCCGTCAGCCGACCGAGATCGAACTGGGCGGTGCCCGGCATCAGGGCAAGCGGATCGCCGAACTCGCGGCCAAGGTGTTCGGATAAGAAGGAACGGGGCGGCCCACGGGTCGCCCCTTTTCCATCGACGGTGCGGCGGGTCGGAAATCAGCCCGGGCCATGACCGTAAATGGTTGGAATGGTAACGCTATCGGTTATCATCCCGTCAAAACAAGGACGGGAGAGGCGCGTGCGTAATTTGGGATGGATGGCCGTGGCGTTGGCGGCGGTAGCGGGAGCAGCGCCGGCGCAGCATCGTGCGGCACCGGTAGCGGGCAGCAACCCGATCATTCGCGACAAGTTCACTGCCGATCCCGCGCCGTTGGTCGTCGGCGACCGGCTGTACCTGTATGTCGGGCACGATCAGGCGGAACGCGATCAGATGTTCAACATGCGCGAATGGCTGGTCTATTCGACCACCGACATGCGCCACTGGACCGATCACGGCCCGATCCTGAAGGTTGCCGACTTCAAATGGGCGAAGGCCGATGCCTGGGCATCGCAGACGATCCAGAAGAACGGCAAATACTGGTTCTATGCCGCGGTCGAGCATGACGACACCCATCCGGGCAAGGCAATTGCGGTGGCGGTGTCGGACAAGCCGACCGGCCCGTTCGTCGATGCCAAGGGGTCGGCGCTGATCACCAACCAGATGACGCCGAAGGGCACGCATAGCTGGGAGGATATCGATCCGACCGTCTTCACCGACCGCGACGGGACGACGTGGATCGCATGGGGCAACCGGCAATGCTATATCGCGAAGCTCAAGCCCAACATGATCGAGATCGACGGGCCGATCACCGACATCACCCCGCCGCATTTCGAGGAGGGGCCGTGGCTGCACGAGCGGAACGGCACCTATTACCTGACCTACGCCTCGCTCGACCGGTCGAAGCATCGCGACGAACGTGTGTCCTATGCAACCGCGCCGTCGATCAAGGGGCCATGGACCTATCGCGGCGAGCTTACGGACTCGGGGAAATACAGCTTCACCATCCATCCCGGCATCGCGCAGTTCAAGGGCGACTGGTATCTGTTCCTGCACAACGCCACACTGGCGATCGGCGACCTGAACGGTGCGATCGGGCGGCGCGCGGTGACGGTCGAGCGGCTGTATTATAACCCGGACGGGACGATGAAGCCGGTCGTGCAGACCGATGCGGGGGTTACGGCCGCCAAATAGGAAGAATGGGTTCACGCGGAGGCGCGGAGGCGCGGAGGCGCAGAGAGGCTCGATCGTGGCGACCGACCCGCGAACGGGATACCGGGTCTGCGGCTGCGACGAATGAGGCCTGCTGACGCGGGTGAGGTTGTCACGCGCGGAACTCCTCCGCGTCTCCGCGCCTCCGCGTGAACCCATTTTTGCTTTTCGTTGCCGCTCAGTCGACCTTCGGTTCGGCCGGAAACTGTGCGCGAGCCGTCGCGAACATCGTTCGTGCCGGGACTGTGCCGGCTTCGCTGGCCGTCGTGCCGACCCAGCGCCAGTGCCACGGTTCCCATTTCACCTGTTGTTTGTTGCCCGCCGGGAACGACATTTCGAAACCGAACCGGGCGGCGTTGGCGCGGAGCCAGCGGCCGGTGGGGGTAGCGCCGAAACAGGCGTCGGCATCGCACGCAGGCGCGGTCGCACTGCCGAAGTCGATGACGTAACCGGTCGAATGCTCGCTGAACCCCGGCGGGGCGGAGGCCCAGGAGCGTTCGGCGAAGCTGCCCGAGCCATCGGGACCGATACCGCCGCAAAAGGTCAGTTGCTGGAGCGCGACCGAACGATGGCACGATACCGCGCGCACCGTGCCTGCGACCACCGGATCGGCATCGGCAGCGGCGAGCAGGCGGGTGAGGTCGGGCAGCATCGCCGGGTGGACCTTGCACGACGCGCCCAATGCCGGCGGGGCGTCGATCAGCGTGCTTGCCGCTGTGTCGGGATAGGGGAAATGATGGAACAGGCGACCGTCGGCGGTACGCTGGACGGTGCCGCGTCCGCACAGCGCGACCGGGCCGGTGACCGGAGCAGACGGGGTCGGGATCGCTGCCGGTGGCGGCGCGGCCGGCGTGGCGACCGGGGAGGGCGCAGCGACCGGCACCGGAGCCTGCGGCGTCGCTGGCGCGCAGCCGGCGAGCGGGATCATGAGACAGGTAAGGACGAAGGATCGACGCACGATGGTCTCCGGCTTGGGCGGTTGACCGCGCGAGCGCACTGGCACGGCGTCGCCAACGATGGCAAGGGAGGCAAATGCTCGACGACCTAGTCCTGTTCATCGACGGCGAAGCGATCGTCCTCGACAAGCCCGCCGGCCTGCCGGTCGATCCGCCTCGTGACGGATCGCCCAGCATCGTCAGCCGCGCGGACGAACTGCGCTTCACCTTCCAACGCGAACCGACGCCGGTACACCGGCTCGACCGCGATACCAGCGGCTGCCTGTTGCTGGCGCGCAATCCCAAGGCGCATGCCCGGTTCCAGCAGGCATTCGAACAGGGGCGGGTGACCAAACGCTATCTGGCGATCCTCGACGGTATCCCCGCCGGCGAATCGGGCGAGATCGACATGGCGCTGGCCAAGGTCAGCAGCGTCGAGGACGGCTGGCGGATGGTCGGCGATGCGAAGGGCAAGCCGGCGCGGACCAACTGGCGCGTCCTGCGGACGGTCGGCGACCGCGCGCTGGTCGCGCTGTTCCCCGAAACGGGCCGTACCCACCAGATCCGCGTACACATGGCCGAGGGGCTGGGCTGTCCGGTGGCGGGCGATCCGGTCTATGGGCAGGGCGGGCGGAGCGGCATGTTGCTCCACGCCGTCGGCCTGATGGTGCCGCGCGACAACAAGCCCGCGATCGACGTGACCGCGCCGTGGCCGCGCAGCTTCGTCGCGGCGGGGTTCGACGAAATCTAAAGTGCCGCGCATCCCGATCACCCGGTCGATCTCGATCGATAGCGGCGAGCTGGTCGAAAGCTTTACCCGTGCGTCGGGTCCGGGCGGACAGCATGTCAACACGACCGACAGCGCGGTCCTGTTGCGGTTCGACGTGGGTGCGTCGCCGGGACTGCCCGATGCGGTCAAGAACCGGCTGGCGGTGCTGGCGGGATCGCGACTGACCAAGGACGGGGTGCTGACGCTGCGCGCCGATGGGTCGCGATCGCAGGAGATGAACCGGCGCGAAGTGCGCGAGCGGTTGTTCGACCTGATCCGCGAGGCGACGATCGTGCCGAAGAAGCGCCGCGCGACCAAACCGACCAAGGCGTCGCAGGTACGGCGGGTCGATGCGAAGAAGGGGCGGTCGCAGGTCAAGGCCGGGCGGGGCAAAGTGCGGATGGATTAGATCCTCCCCGGAACGGGGAGGGGGACCGCCGCGAAGCGGTGGTGGAGGGGGAGGTCCGCATACGGAACGGTTGCATTGCGTGGCGATCCCCCTCCACCAGCTTCGCTGGTCCCCCTCCCCGCGAGCGGGGAGGATTGGAACGCGGCTCCGTTCCGCCTACATCGCGAGGCATGTACCAGTTCGATATTGCCACCGGCGCCAAGGGCGACCTGTACCGCGACCTGCTCGGCGCGCTCGACGCGCTGACGGCGGACGAGCGCGACGCGATCGCCAACATGGCCAATGTTTCGGCATTGCTGATGCAATATTTGCCCGATCTCAATTGGGCCGGGTTCTATCGGCTGGTCGGGGACGAACTGGTGCTCGGCCCGTTTCAGGGCAAGGCGGCGTGCATCCGCATCGCGATGGGGCGCGGGGTGTGCGGCACGGCGGCGGCTTCGCGCGAAAGCCAGCTTGTCGCCGACGTCCATGCGTTTCCCGGTCACATCGCCTGCGACGCCGATAGCCGCAGCGAACTGGTGGTCCCGGTCGTGGTCGGCGAGCGGCTGATCGGGGTGCTCGACCTCGACAGCCCGTTGCCGGGACGGTTCGATGATGCGGATCGGGCGGGATGCGAGGCACTGGTCGCGGTGCTGGGGCCACGGATCGCCTGACCCGGCACGGGACGGGCGGGACACCGGCACCGGATTGGCCCGGAACCGGGCGGCATGATAGGGCGTCGAACCGTTGTTTCGCCGTTCAGGGAGTTTTTCGGCCGATGCGAACGCCGTTCTTTGCTGCCGCCGTTGCGCTCCTTGCCACCTCCGGCCTGACCATCGGTGTCGCACAGGCGCAGCGCGTGGGGCAGGCACCTGCGGCGCTGCCGCGCGGGGCGGCGGTCCAGGCCGGTGCGCCGCGCGTGAACCTGCCCGGACCGCGTTGGGGCGGGAAGGTGCGCGGGCGCTGGGTCGGCGGCACCTATGCGCCGGGCGGATGGGCGGCGTATCGCCCGCCGGCGCGCGGCTGGGTCTTGCCGCGCTACTGGGTCGCCCCGAGCTTCTTCATTCAGGACTGGTCGGGCTATGGGCTGAGCCGGCCACAGGCGGGCTATGGCTGGTATCGCTATTATGACGATGCCGTGCTCGCCGATCGCGACGGGCGGGTCTATGACGTTCGCAGCGGCCTTGATTGGGACGCGCGTGATACCGGGCGCTATGTCCGCGACGATCGCGATTTTGAACGCTATGCGGCCGAACGGCGCGATGACGGCATCGGCGGGGCCGTGATCGGCGGTGTCGCGGGCGCGGTGACAGGGAACGTGATCGCCGGACGCGGCAACCGGCTGGGCGGTACGGTGCTGGGGGCCGGGGTCGGCGCGCTGGCCGGCGCCGCAATCGACCGGGCCGAGGATCGCCGCGCTCCGCCACCGCCTCCACCCCCGCCGCAGCCGGGTTACGGGGCGGAGTATCCGCTGCCGTATGAAGACGTGCCGATTGCGCCCGACGATCGCTATGACGACGGCTTCGACGACCTGCCCGTTGCGCCGGAGGTCGTGTTCGGCCCGATGCGCGAGCAGGTGCAGCCGATCGGACCGCCTCCGCCGTCCCGTACGCGCTATGTCGAGCGGCATATCGGCGCGGCGCCCGTCGCGCGCAGTTATACCACGGCGACCACCACGACCGAGGGGCCGGCGGGGGGGTATGTCGCCGATGGCTATTACTATCCGCCCCGCACGATCACGACGGTGACGGTCGAGCATCCGACGGTGGTCACGACGACGACCGAGGACGTCGTGACCTATGAGCCGCGGCGGGCTGCGCCGCGGCGGGTGTATCGGTCGAAGATGTTGCGGCGGTAGAAAAGGTCAGCGGGGCGGGCTGCCGGCGAAGGTCGGTATGCTCTCCGCACCGTTCGCCGACAGCGACGACACCGCGACGAAGTGATCGTCGACGATGACGCCCTTCAGCACCGCTTCGACGCCGGTGACGTCGCGCTGCTCGGTCCACGCCTGCGCATCGTTGCGCCGCCAGCGGATGCGATAGCCGGCGGCGTTCGCGACCGGCGACCAGCGGACCTTGGTGTCGGTCGACAGCGCACCTTCGATCGATGCGGTCACGGGGGCGGCCGGTGCGGCGGCCAGTCGGGCGATCGTCGCGACGTTCAGCGCGGTGACCTTCGCCAGATAAGAAAAGTCCATCCGGTCGATCGTGTCGCCATAGATCCGCGTTCCGTCGCGGCGCAGGTCCTGATGTTGCGCATCGTAATTTTCGACACCGACCGAAAACCGTATCGCAGGATAGCCCAGCTTCAGAAACGGTTCGTGGTCGCCGCCCCGGCCGAAGCGGTCGGGCCGTCGGTCGAGAAACGCGTCGACGCCGCCGGGCAGGGTCGCGGCCACGACATCGACGGTCTTGGCCAGCGCGCGCGACGGGCCATCGTCCTCGCCACCGGCGGCGCGGCGGGCGATCTGCTGATCGATCGATTCGGACGCGCGAATGCCTTCCGAAAAGACGCGCACCCGGTCGGCGACGCGGCGACCATCCTGTCCGATGGTGTTGCCGACGATGTCGTTGTTCAGCACGGCGGTCACCACCCAGCCCTTTTCCCGGGCGGTGTCGGCCAGCAGTTGCGCGCCCCACAGCCCCTGTTCCTCGCCCGACAGCGCGGCATAGACGATGGTCGCGTCGAATTTCTCCTTCGACAGGATACGTGCCGCCTCCAGCATCAGCGCCACGCCCGACGCATCGTCGTTCGCGCCCGGCGCGTCGCTGGTCGCGTCCATCACGTCGCTGACCCGGCTGTCGATATGGCCCATGACGATCACGACTCGGCGGGGATCGCGTCCCCGCTGGAAGCCCAGCACGTCGACGACGTTCACGCCCTGCGGCGCACGGGGGCCGGTAAAGCCGCGCGCAATGTTCGCGACGGTGATGCAATCACCGCAATCGCGTCCGATCCGGGTCAGTTCGTCGGCGAACCACCGCCGCGCCGCGCCGATGCCGCGCGTCGGATGATCGGAGTCGGACGCGGTATGGCGCGTGCCAAAGCCGACCAATCTGGCGACGTCGGCGCGCAGCCGATCGGGCTTGGGGGCGTCGCGGGCCGGGGCGGCGGTGGCGATCAACAGGGCGGGCAGGAGCAGAATCTGGCGCATTTGCGGGAGGATGCAATCTTATCCGCAGCGGCTCAACCGGTTTCGGCAGATACCCGTTGCGCGCGAAAACCCACCGGCCGGATGGTTAAATTGTCTAAATAGAATGTTTGGTTTCGTTTTTTGCAATTGCTAACGGACCGGGTGCGGTGCACAACGACTGTGCCTTTCAGGCATCCTCTCCTAAAACTTTACAGGGTCGGCTTTGCCGGCCCTTTTTTTTGTGCCGCTTCCGCGCTAACGGCCCCTCACCAGTGCTGCGCTGAATAATAAGAGAGGACGCTGCCGGACATCCGGCGAACAGCAGCAGCCCGCGGGGGATCGAGCGCGACTCGCAAGCGACGCTCTCCCCCGCACGGTATCTCTATCGTTGCATGACGTTGCGAAGCTGAACGCCGGCTGTCCGGCGATCAGCTCAGGCGGTCGATCCCGGCACGATCGAGGCTGCCGGGGATGATCATCAACGGGACGGGCAGCGCGCCGGCATCGGTTCCGGCGAAATGGGTGACCAGCGGTCCCGGTGATCCGGTCGCGGCGGCGCCCAGCACCAGCGCGGCGATATCGGGATTGGCGGCGATCATCTCGCGCACGATTCGCGGGCCGTCGCCGGTGCGGACCGTCAGATGCGGTTGCAGTCCCGACTCGGCGATCAGCGTGCCTGCCGCCGCCTGTACCAAGGCTTCGGCGCGTTCGGTCGCCTCCTCCTCGATCGTCGCCTGCACGCCGCCCCAAGGGGCGAATTCCTGCGGCTCGACCAGCGCCAATACCTCGACGCCACCATTGGTTTTGACCGCGCGACGGGCGGCGAAACGGAGCGCAACGGCGCTTTCGGGGCTTTCGTCGACGACGACCAGATATGTCCGCACGATGTCCTCCGCTCCGGAACGGCGTTCATGCGCCGGTTCGGCGGCGTCGTGCAAGCTGTACCGGGGCTTGACCCGGACGCGCCCGACAGCGAAGAGGCGCGACGAGCCTGAGAGGACCAATCTGCCCCATGCCGATCGAGATCAAGATGCCCGCCCTGTCCCCGACCATGGAAGAGGGGACGCTGGCCAAATGGCTGGTGAAGGAAGGTGACACCGTCAAATCCGGTGACATCATGGCGGAAATCGAAACCGACAAGGCGACGATGGAATTCGAAGCCGTGGATGAAGGCACCATCGGCAAGGTCCTGATCGCCGAGGGTACCGACAATGTGAAGGTCGGCGCGGTCATCGCGATCCTGCTGGAAGAGGGCGAGGATGCGTCGGCGATCGACGCTGCGCCCACAAAGGCGGAAACGCCCGAGCCTGCCGACGACCAGTTCAAGGGCAAACCCGACCCGACCGATCCGAACAAGACCGGCAGCGAAGCCGCGCCGGCTCCTGCGGGTACGTCGGACCACGGCCGTCCGGCCGGTGCCGGTGCCGCGCAGAGCGATGGTGGTCGCGTGAAGGCCAGCCCGCTGGCGCGCCGGATCGCCGCCGACAAGGGCCTCGAGCTGTCGGGTATCGCCGGCAGCGGCCCGAACGGCCGCATCGTCAAGGCCGATGTCGAGAACGCAAAGCCGGGTGCGGCGAGCGCGCCCAAGACCGAATCGGCTGCGCCCGCACCGAGCGCCGCGGCAACTCCCGCTCCGGTCGCAGAAGCACCCAAGCCCGCGGCGGTGTGGTTCGACGATTCGATCCCGCACACGGTCGAGAAGCTGTCGAACATCCGCAAGACGATCGCGCGTCGCCTGACCGAATCGAAGCAGCAGGTTCCGCACATCTATCTGACGGTCGATATCCGTCTGGATGCGTTGCTCAAGCTGCGCGGCGATTTGAACAAGTCGCTCGACGCGCGCGGCGTGAAGCTGTCGGTCAACGATCTGCTGATCAAGGCGCTGGGCGTCGCGCTGGAAAACAGCCCCAAGTGCAACGTCACCTTCCTCGGTAACGAGATGGTGCAGTATTCGCGCGCCGACGTGTCGGTGGCAGTGTCGACGCCGACCGGCCTCATCACGCCGATCATCCGCGATGCCGCGAACAAGGGCGTGGCGAAGATCAGCACCGAGATGAAGGACCTTGGCCGCCGCGCCAAGGAGAACAAGCTGAAGCCCGAGGAATATCAGGGCGGTACCGCGTCGCTGTCGAACATGGGCATGTTCGGCATCAAGCAGTTCGAAGCGGTCATCAATCCGCCGCAGGGCATGATCCTTGCGGTCGGTGCCGGCGAGAAGCGGCCGTACATCGTCGACGATGCGCTGGGCGTGGCGACGGTCATGACCGCGACCGGCAGCTTCGACCACCGCGCGATCGACGGCGCGGACGGGGCGGAGATGCTGAAGCTCTTCAAGGCGCTGGTGGAGTCGCCCCTCGGCCTGATCGCGTAAATGCGTATGCGGCTGCTGACCGAGATTGCCTCTGTCGTTGCCGGACTGGTGGCGGCATGGGGGATCGGTTGGCTGTCGGCATGGTCCTATCCGCGGGGTCGGCACGATATCTGGCTGGTGACATGGGTTTCGATGGCCGTCGTCGTCATTCTCGGCGTGCGACAGGCGCAGCGGGCCATGGCCGAGGAACGTGCCAAGGGGGGGATGCAGGATGGTCGAGAATAACGCCGTGCCGCCGGTCGGCCAGCCTGCGCTGCGCGTGACGGCGATGCCTGCCGATACCAATCCGTATGGCGATATCTTCGGCGGCTGGATCATGTCGCAGATGGACATGGCGGCGGGACTGGTCGCGGCGCGTCATTCCAAGGGGCGCGCGGTGACCATCGCGGTCGACGCCATGCAATTCTACGCACCGGTAGCGGTCGGCGACGAAGTGTCGGTCTATACCGACATGGTGAAGGTCGGGCGCACTTCGATGACGATCGAGGTCGAGGCATGGCGCCGCGATCGGTTCGGCGAGGCGGTCGACCGCGTGACGCAGGCGCGTTTCGTGTTCGTCGCGATCGACGAAGACCGCAAGCCGCGGGCGATCACCGCCTGATCCTGATATCTTCCTGCAATCATTACGGCTGCTCGACCGGGCAGCATCGAGCGAAAAGGTAAAGTGATGGCTGAATCTTACGACCTGATCGTGCTCGGCTCCGGCCCCGGCGGCTATGTCGCGGCGATCCGCGCGAGCCAGCTTGGCCTGAAGGTCGCGATCGTCGAGCGCGAGCGGCTGGGCGGCATCTGCCTCAACTGGGGCTGCATTCCGACCAAGGCGCTGCTGCGCTCGGCCGAAATCTATCACTACATGATGCACGCCGCGCAATACGGCCTGTCGAACGAAAAGCCGGCGTTCGACCTCGCCAAGGTCGTCGATCGCAGCCGCAAGGTCGCCGGGCAGCTGAATGCCGGCGTCAAGGGGCTGATGAAGAAGAACAAGGTCGTCGTCCATGAAGGCGTCGGCACGATCACTGCCAAGGGCAAGCTGAGCGTCAAGCAGGGCGACAAGACCACCGAACTCGAAGCCAAGCATATCATCATCGCGACCGGTGCGCGTGCCCGCGACCTGCCGTTCGCCAAGGCCGATGGCGCGAAGATCTGGACGTACCGTCATGCGATGGTACCGCCCGAAATGCCGACCAAGCTGCTGGTCATCGGCTCGGGCGCGATTGGTGTCGAGTTCGCCAGCTTCTACAACGACATGGGCGCCGACGTGACGATCGTCGAGATGCTCGACCGGATCATGCCGGTCGAGGACGCCGAGGTCAGCGAGTTCATGCACAAGGCGCTGACCAAGCAGGGCATGACGATCAAGACCAAGTCGGGCCTCGAAAAGCTGGAAGCGAGCCCGGCAGGGGTCAAGGCCGCGATCAAGGGGCCGGACGGCAAGGTCGAACAGGTCGAGTTCAGCCACGCGATCGTCGCGATCGGCATCGTGCCCAATACCGAGAATATCGGCATGGAAGCGCTGAAGATCGAGGCCGAGCGCGGCCACATCAAGACCGACGGCTATGGCAAGACCAATGTCGACGGCATCTGGGCGATCGGCGACGTGACCGGTGCCCCGTGGCTGGCGCACAAGGCGAGCCATGAGGGCGTTATCGCCGCCGAAGCCATCGCCAAGGCGCTGGGCGACAAGGACGTCCATCCGCACGCGATGGACAAGAACAATATCCCCGGCTGCACCTATGCCCGGCCGCAGGTCGCCAGCGTCGGCTTTACCGAGGCGAAGGCCAAGGAAGCGGGCTACAGCGTCAAGGTCGGCAAATTCCCGTTCATCGGCAACGGCAAGGCGATCGCGCTGGGCGAAGCCGAAGGCTTCGTGAAGACGGTGTTCGATGCCAAGACCGGCGAACTGCTGGGCGCGCACATGGTCGGCGCGGAAGTGACCGAGATGATCCAGGGCTATGTCATCGCCCGCCAGCTCGAGACGACCGAGAAGGAACTGACCGAGACGGTGTTCGCGCATCCGACGATCTCCGAATCGATGCACGAATCGGTGCTCGGGGCCTATGGTCGTACGCTGCATATGTAGGACGTGAACGAAGCGTCATCATCATAGCTTGACCCGCGTCGTGCCGCAGCGGCATGGCGCGGGTCCATGAAGCCCTTCCTGCCCGCGGCGGTCGCCGCATCCTTCATGGTCCCACTGCCCGCTGCGGCGCAGACGGTGCAGGAGCTTCAGCGGCAGATCGACGAGTTGAAGGCGGTCATCGCCGAAATGAAGGCGGCGCAGACGGCGGCCAAACCGTCCGTCATGGCCGCTGCGCCGGCGACGACGCCGGCCCCGGTCGCGGCCGAGCCTGCGGCCCCGACGCAGGTCGCCGCCGCCCCGGCCAGGCCATCGCGCGAGAAATGGTACGACCGCATCCGGCTGCGCGGCTATACCCAGTTGCGGCTGAACGAGATCATCTCCGGCGATCGCACGGCACCGGACGGGATCGCCCGGCTGCGCTCGGTCCATGACAGTGGCATCGGCGACGACACCGGCTTCACCTTTCGTCGCATCCGGCTGGTGTTGCAGGGCGATCTGGGCGATCGGGTGTCGTTCTATCTTCAGCCCGATTTCGCGACCGCCGTGTCGAACCAGTCGGTCGGCGAGCGGCGCGAGGGGTTCCTGCAACTGCGCGACGCCTATTTCGATGCGTTCCTCGACACCGACAAGCGGTTCCGCCTCCGCTTCGGCCAGTCGAAGGTGCCGTTCGGGTGGGAGAATATGCAGTCGTCGTCGAACCGGCTGACGCTCGACCGCAGCGATGCCATCAACAGCGGGGTGCCGAGCGAGCGCGATATCGGTGTCGTCGCCTATTATACGCCGCAGCAGGTCGACGATATTTGGGAACGGCTGACCAAGGACGGGCAGAAGCTGTTCGGCAATTACGGTGCGTTCGGGATCGGCGTATATAACGGACAGGGCATCAATCGCGAGGAAGCGAACGATGCGGTGATGGCGGTGGCCCTTGCGACATGGCCGTTCGAGATCGGCGGCAAGCAGGTGCTGGAGGTCGGGGCGAGCGGCTATACCAATCGCGTCCAGCCCGAAATCCGCACCGGCGGGGTCAGTCCGGTCGCCTTTGCCGACGATCGCATCGGGTTGCACGCGATCCTGTATCCGCAGCCCTTCGGGGTGCAGGCCGAATGGAATTGGGGGCGCGGGCCGGAATATGACCCGGTGCTGCGCGACATCACGACCCGGTCGCTGTACGGTGGCTATGTACAGGGCACCGCGCGGGTGCGGCGGTCGCCGGTCGGGCCGTTCATGCCCTATGTCCGCTGGCAGACCTATCGCGGCGGGTGGAAGGCGGCGGTCAACGCGCCGCGGCTGGAGACCGACGAGATCGAATTGGGCATCGAGTTCCAGCCGGTGCCGGCGCTGGAACTGACGCTGGCCTATGCGCGGATGGAACGCGCCGAGGCGGACGAACGGCGGTCGGGACGGGCCGAGGGTGACGTGATCCGAACGCAGTTGCAGTTGAATTATTAGGCTTTTTCGGGCGGGGGCGCGCCAAAGGTCACAAAGGTCACACTTGCGCGCTGTTTGCGTTCGAGACGGGGAGCGGCTGGGTCAAGGAGCTTGGCGGGATACGGTGTGCAGCAGAATTTGGCAGTCGGTTGCGGTGTAGGAAAGTCGGAAAGCGGCGTCGGTCGCGGGCCGATGCGCTGACCGGGCCTTTTCGAAACGGGTGGTCGATCGGGCACCATCGCGTGACGATGACAGGGTCGATGAAACCTCAACGGTCGGATTCCTGTCCGCGATGCTACCGTCGGGCATCCGTTACAGTCGATCGAGCAGTGGACGCATCGAGGGGGGCGTTTCTGATGCATGGGCTGGAGAAGGTCCGCGTCGAGTTCAGCCTGACCGCACTGGCCTTCAATTCCGGACGCGCTATCCCCTTCATCGACAGGCCGGCGCTGGTCCCGGCGATACAGGCCTGATCCGGCAGTCATATCCCGCCGTCTCGACTGCGGGAATGACCGTCGCGGACCCGATCATGCAATCTTCAAGGTGAAGAGACGGCAAGATGCCGCGACGCCGCGATGGGTGTTCCCGACGAACCGTCCTGCGTCGCGCCTCGGACAGGTTGCATCGTGCATCGGGAGGGTTCCGCCCGGAACCCACTGCCCACGACGACGCCTGCATTCTGGCATCCCGACATCATCGCGGCAGCGCGTACACCACCAGCGCATCGCCGGCCTTCGTCTGCAACTGGCCGTGTCCGGTCGCCCCGATCACCACATATTGCCGGCCCTTGTGCATGTACGTCATCGCCGATGCTTGTCCGCCCGCCGGAAGGCGCCCGCTCCACAATAGCCGTCCGGTGGCCGTTTCGAACGCGCGAAGATAGTTGTCCTGCGCCGCGGCGATGAAGGTGAGGCCGGTGGCAGTCGTCACCGCGCCGCCGATGTTCGGGGTGCCGAGCGGGATGCGGACCCGCATCGGCACGCCCAGCGGACCGGCGTCGAAGCCGCTGCCGAGCGGCTTGCTCCATGCCAGCCGGCCGGTGTTAAGGTCGGTCGCGGCGATGAAGCCCCATGGCGGGGTGTTGCACGGCACGCCCAGGATCGACAGCCAGATCGGCCGGTCGACACCCCATGGCGCACCCTTTTGCGGAGCGACCGCCTGATCCGGGCGGCGGCCGCCGTCGCCGATCGCCGGGTCCGACACGTCCGCGCGGGGGATCAGGCGTACTTGGTTGGCGAGCCGACTGTTGTTGGTGATGACCAGCCCGCGCGCCTGGTCGATCGCCAGCCCGCCCCAGTTGAGCCCGCCGATCGTACCGGGATAGAGCAGCGTGCCGAGGCCCTGATCGGTCGGGGGTGTGTACATCCCGTCATAGCGCATCCGCTGAAACTGGATGCGGCACAGCGCGGCGTCGATCGGGGTCAGGCCGAAGGCGTGGCGCGCGTCGATCCGTTCGGGATTACGCTGCGGCACCCCGGCGAAATTGGGATAGAAGATCGACTGGGGCTGGGTCGGCGACAGAATCTCGCCCGATACGCCTCCCTGTGGTGCGGGTACCTGCGCGATCGGGCGCAACGGGCGACCGGTCGCGGCGTCGAGCACGAACAGCGATCCGGTCTTCGTGCCCTGAATCACGACGCGCCGGTTCACGCCCGCGATCGGCAACGTGGTCACAACGGGCTGCGCGCCGAGATCATAGTCGAACCGGTCGCGGTCGACCGTGCGGAAGGCCCAGCGCGTTGCACCGCTTGCCGCGTCCACCGCGACGACGGCGGAGGAGAAACGGTCGTCCGCCGCCTCGCGGTTGCCGCCAAAATGATCGTTGCCGGCATTGCCGGTGGCCAGGAACACCAGCCCCAGCCCTTCGTCGGCGGAAATTACGTTCCAGACGTTAGGCGTCCCCTCCGGCCAGGTTTCCCCAGGCGCGAGCGGCACTTGCGGCCGATCGATCCGCTTGGCGTCCCACGCCCAGCGCAGCCGCCCGTCGGTCGCATCGTACGCGCGCACCACGCCCGATGGCGCGTCGCGCCGCTGGTTGTCGCTGACCTGCTGGCCGACGATCACCAGATCGCCGACGACCGCCGGCCCCGAGTTGCTCGACGCATGACCGGGTTCGCGCAACCCCATGCCCGCGGTCAGGTCCACCGTACCGCCGCGCCCGAAGCCGGAGCAGGGAGTGCCCCGCGCGGCATCCAACGCGATCAGCCGTCCGTCCGCCGCCGCGACGAACACCCGCCGCGCACAGGTCGCATCGCCTGCGTCCGCCCGAGCATGATAGCCGACCGCGCGACAGGCGGCACTGAACATCGATTCCATCGCCCGCGGGGCGACGTTCGGATCGAACCGCCAGCGTTCCGCGCCGGTGCCCGGATCGAGCGCGAACACCATGTTGCCCGGAGAGCATAGAAACAGCGTGTCTCCGATCTTGAGCGGCGTGTTCTGTGCCGCGTAATGGACGCGCTCGTTCGGCTGTTCGTCGCCGGTGTGGAAGCGCCATGCCTCGCGCAGCGTGCCGACATTGGCCGGGGTCACCTGTCCGGCGGGGGAGAAACGCTCGCCGGCGTTGGTGCCACCGAACGCGGTCCAGTCGGTATCGGCGGGGTAGGCGACGGAGGCGGCAGCGGTGCCGGGTCCGGTCGGACGCTCCCATGCCAGTGCGATACCGCCGACCACGAGGGCAAGTCCCGCCCCGGTGCCGATGTAGACGACGCGCCGGTGTCGGGCGTCGCCGCTGCCCGCGCGCCATGCGGCGAGGGCGACCACGGCCAGCGCGCCGATCACGCCGATCCGCGCCGCCAGATCGATCGCCCATACCGGCTGCCAGCCCTTGCCCGCGATTTCCCACACGGCCCAGACGATGCTGAGTGCCAGCGCCGCGACCGGTCCGATCAGTCCGAAGGGGTGATGGCCGCGCCATGTGGCGATCGCGCCTGCGGTCAGGAGCGCGCCGCAGATCGCGTAATACCAGTTTCCGCCCAATGCGATCAGCCACAGGCCGAGTCCGAGCATCGCCAGCCCCAGCAGCCCGGCGACCGTCTGCACCGCCAGCAGCACGATCCGCCAGCCACCACGCGCGTTTGGCATTCCGATCCTGCCGCCACCCTGCAGCGCACGCGCGATCCGCGGTTTCGTCGAACGGTCGGTCATTTCGGCCCCGCGTGATGTCGATGGTTTTTAAAATGCCGCATCGCAGCAAAGTTCCCGACCAGCATCACAGGCAGGACGGAATGATGAGCAGCGGCACGAACGTGACGGCAGTGGCGACGAAACCGGTCCAGCCCGTCGCCATGGTGGCTCGATCGAGCAACGTCGTTCGTCGGCGCGACAGATACACCGCCGCCAACAGCGTCGCGAGCAGACAGACCAGCCAGGTGGCGACCAGCGCCGTGCGGTGCAGGTCGCCGCCAAGGGCGTCGACCCGGTCCCACCGTCGTGCGCAGCCAATCCCGTGCAGGCCGTACATCAGGCAGAACGCGACGACCCAACCGATCAGCCCTGCCGACAGGCGCAGCAGTACGATCATGCCAGCCACCCCGGCACGACGAGCAGGATCGCACAGAAGGCTCCGGCACCCGCGGCGTGATCGCTCCACAGCCGCACGATCCGAAGCTCGCCCGAACGGGCAGCGGAATGGAAGCCGGCCCGTTGCCGCGCGACGACGAACGCCAGCATCAGCATGGCGAGCACCGCATGGAAGACGCCATAGGCAGCGACCGCGGCACTGGTCGCGGCATAGGCATGGCCGGTCGGCGACGGTGCCGCCTCGACCAGCAGCATGACGAGGGCCAGCACGACGGCACCCTGTCCGCCGGCCGCGATCGCCGTCCTGCCCCGTCGTGCCATCACGACGGCACAACCCGCACCCGCTACCGCCAGCAGGGGCGCGAACAGCGAGGGCGCGATCAGCGCGGGCGGCGGCCAGTTGGGTGCCACCGTCCAGAGAAAGGCGTAGCCGAACAGCAATGACGCGAACAGCGTGGCGCTGGCACCGAGCGCCAGGACGCTGCCCCACCAGCCGGTGGTGCGCGCTGCCTCGAGACTGGTCGGCAACCGGCGGTCCTGTCCGACGTCCACCTGCCCGGTGTCCTCGCGCCGCCCATTGGTCCACGCCCAGCGCCAGCCGAGCCACGCCACCACCGGCAGGAACAGCGGCGCGACGACATACAGGCCGGCAAGCATCGACAGAAAGAAGCCGCCGAGTGTCGCGGCCGTGACGATCGGCAACCAGCTGTTGCCCGGCAGGATCGCGACATGGTCGGGCTTGCCGGTGGTCATGTCGACCGCGATCGTTTCGCGCCAGCCGTTCCGCGCCACCGCCAGCAGCCCCTCGCCGCGCGCCAGCCGCACGCCAAGATCGGGCATCGTCGCCAGCGGTTCGCGATCGCTCACCGTGGCGATGCTGGCGAAGTTGTAATCCGGGGCCGGGGTGGGCATCGCCCATTCCAGCGTCTGCGCGTTCCAGGGATCGCGCGCGTGCCGTCGACCCAGCCTGATCTGCAGCACGACGTCGATCAGGAACAGCGCGAAACCGAACGCCTGCACGAAGCTGCCGACCGACGACAGCAGGTTCAGGAGCGTCCAGCCCATCCCGTCGGGGTAGGTGTCGACCCGCCGCGGCATTCCCAGCAGTCCGGTCAGGTGCATCAGGAAAAAGGTCATGTTGAAACCGATGAAGATCAGCCAGAACGCCGCTTCGCCGATCCGCATCACCCGCTGCCGTCCGGTAAAATGGGGAAGCCAGTAATAAGCGGCGGCCAGCATCGGGAACACGAACCCGCCGACCAGCACGTAATGCAGATGCGCGGTGACGAACGCGGTATCGTGTGCCTGCCCATCGAACGGGACCATCGCCAGCATCACGCCCGTCAGCCCGCCCAGGACGAAGACGATGAAGAAGCCCATGAGGTACAGCATCGGCAGTTTCATCTCGGGCCGGCCGCCCCACAGCGTGCCGAGCCAGGCGAAGATCTGCACCGCGGTCGGCACCGCGACCAGCGCCGACGCAGCGGAGAAGAAGCCCAGCGCCATGTGCGGAATGCCGGTGGTGAACATGTGGTGGGCCCACAGCCCGAAGCTGAGGAAGGCGAGCGCCATGATCGCCGCGACGATCGCACCATATCCCAGCAGCCGGGTGCGCGCCATCACCGGCAGGATGGTCGATACCGCGCCCGCCGCGGGCAGGAAGATGATGTAGACCTCCGGATGGCCGAACAGCCAGAACAGATGCTGCCACAGGAGCGGCGAGCCGCCGAGCGCGGGATCGAAGAACGGCCATCCGAACGCGCGCTCGATCTCCAGCAGGATCGATCCGAGGATCAATGGCGGGAAGCCGAAGATCATCATCCCTGCCGTCGCCAACATGTACCATGCGAAGATCGGCATCCGGTCCAGCCGCATTCCCGGGGCGCGTAGCTTCAGGACCGAAACCGCGATCTCGATCGCGGCGGACATCGCCGAAATCTCGACAAAGGTGATGCCGAGCAGCCAGACATCGGAGTTGATGCCGGGCGTGAAGGTCTTGCCCGACAGCGGCGGATACAGGAACCATCCCGCGTTGGGCGCGACACCCGCCAGCATCGCGACGATGATGATCGTGCCGCCGAAGAGATAGCACCACCAGCCAAGCGCGGACAGCCGTGGAAAGGCGAGATCGCGGCTGCCCAGCATCTTGGGCAACAGGTACATCGTCAGCCCCTCGAACATCGGGATGGCGAACAGGAACATCATGATGCTGCCGTGCATCGTGAAGATCTGGTTATAGACCTCCGGCCCGACGAACGCGCTACGCGGCGTGGCGAGCTGCGCGCGGATCAGCATGGCCAGCACGCCGCCGATCGCAAAGAAGACGAAGGCGGCGACGATGAAGCGCTTGCCGATGTCGCTGTGGTTGACCGAGCGCAGCGCGCCGCGCCAGCCCGGTTCGGTACGCCAGATCGCGGTCAGTTCGTGATGCAGTCGCAACGCCTTCATCGCGCGCGCTCCCCAATGAAGGCGGTCCATTCGGCGGCATCGTGTGCGACGACGGTAAAGCCGTGGCCCGCATGGCCGGTCCCGCAATATTCGGCGCATTCGCCGCGATAGGTGCCGGGCAGATCGGCCTGGATCCGCAACGTGTTGGTATGACCCGGTATCGCATCCATCTTGCCTGCGAGGCGCGGCACCCAGAAGCTGTGGATCACGTCCGTTGCGGTGATGCGCAGGTCGACCGGGCGGTTCGCCGGAATATGCAGGACGTCGCGCGTCCGACGCCCGCCGGGATATCCGACATCCCATGCATATTGCCGCGCGACGATGTCGATCGCGACCGCTCGTTGCGCTGGCAATCGTGATCTGGCGGCTGCACGACGTGCTGTTGCTGGCCTTTGCCGGGGTGCTGGTCGCGGTGATATTGCATGCTGCGGCCGACGGGCTGTGTCGCGTCCTGCCGCTTCGCAAGGGATGGGCGATCGCGCTCGCGGGGGTGCTGATCCTCGGGCTGCTGACCGGCGTCGGCATTCTGTTCGGACAGGAACTTCGGTCGCAACTGTCTGGTCTGGGCGATGCGCTGCCGGACGCATGGCAGCGTTTCGCGGCATGGGTCGGCGAAGACCGCGTGCAAAGCGTGATCGATACGGTCTCCCCGGACGGCTCGACGATCGCATCGGTCGCACAATCGATGTTCGGGATGATGACGGCTGCGATGACCGGACTCTTGCTCGCAGTGCTGGGCGGCATCTACTTTGCGGCGAGCCCGGCCGAGTACCACAAGGGAATGCTGGCGATGCTCCCGCGCTCCGCTCGGTCCCGCGCGGGTGTCGCCGTGCGGGAAACGGGCGATGCCCTGCGCAACTGGCTGCTGGGGCAGTTGGTGTCGATGGCTGCAACCTTTTTCGCCGTGCTGATCGGATTGACGCTGATCGGTGTCCCATCGGCGCTGGCGCTGGCGATTGTGGCCGGACTGTTCGAATTCATCCCGCTCGTCGGCCCCTTTCTCGGTGCGGTGCCGGCGCTGCTGATCGCGCTGACCACGGGCGTGGAGACATTCATGTGGACGGCGGGCTTCTTCGTCGTGTGGCAGCAGATCGAGGGGAACGCCATGGCACCGCTGGTGATGCGCTTTGCAGTATCGATTCCGCCTGCGGTGACACTGTTCGCGCTCTTCCTGTTCGGTGGCATGTTCGGTATCGTCGGGATACTGCTCGGCGGGCCGCTCACCGTCGCAGCCTGGGTATTGGTCAGGTGCCTGTGGATCGAGCCCCGTAAACCGGAAACGGTGAGCCGCGATGACGACTGAAACATCGACTGCGCTGCCCGCGTGGTTCCCCCGGCATGTGCCGTCGCTGGCGGTGTCGATCGCAGGGACGGTGGCGATCGTCGCGGTGGCGACCATGGTGCGATATCTCCTGGGGCAACCGCTCCAGAGTTTCCCGACGCTGCTATTCTCGCCGGCGGTATTTCTCGCGGCCCTGCTGTTCGATCGCCGATGCGGGCTTCTTGCCATCGCCCTGTCGACGGCCAGTTCGGCCTATTTCTTCATCTACCCATATAACAGCCTTACGCTGCCGCTGGCCAGCCTCGTCCCGCTCGGCATATTCATCCTGACCAGCGGCTTCGTCGTCACCGTCACCGATACGCTGCGTCAGGTCGCGGCGCGGCTCGACCGGGCGGAGCGCAACAAGAGCCTGTTGCTGGACGAGCTGGCGCACCGGACCAAGAATGATTTGGCGATCATCGGGTCCGCCCTGCAACTTCAGGCGCGCTCCAGTCGCGATCCGGCGGTGCAGGAAGCGCTGGCGACGGCCGTCGCGCGCGTCAACGTGATCGCTGCGGCGCAGGACCGGCTGCGCTACCGCGAAGGCATCGGAGAAGTGGATATCGGCGACTATCTGCGCGGGCTATGCACGGGATTGGGCGATCTGCTGCGGGGCATCCGGCCGATTGCAGTGCGGCTCGAAGCGTCCACGATCGCGATCAGCAGTGCCGATGCGGTCACGATCGGGCTGATCGTCAACGAACTCGTCACCAACGCCTTCAAATATGCATTCCCCGACGATCGCGGGGGTGCAGTGGACGTGATCGTGGAACGAACGAGCCGCGGCTTGCGGATCGACGTCCGCGACGATGGTGCCGGTTGCGCCGAAGACGTGGTCAGCGGCATGGGTTCCCGCCTCGTCCGCCTGCTGGCCAAGCAGCGGAACGGCGTGGTTTCGCGCCAGAAGACCGACACCGGCTGCCACTTCACCGCGACGCTCGACCTGGAGTATCCGGGAGACGGTCGTACCGAGGCATGATGATGCCGGAGAGATTCAATGTGCGTTGGTCGCGGGCCCATCCGTAACGGCGCGAGCCAATGGTGGAGGGGACGGCCGGGGAGGCGTCGGGTACGAACGGTGGGAATCCGGCTGCGCTAGGGTCAAACTCTATCGCCTTTGGTTGCCCTCACCCTTCGCCGCCTTCGGCGTCTTTCCCTCTCCCGGCGGGAGAGGGAGGGAGCGGCACGGCCGCGGAAGGGTGAGGGCGATCACGTTTGAGCGAAAGCGACTCCAAACAGCCGATCGCTTCCGTGAAACGGGAAGACCGGCTTCTACCCCGCCGCCTTCGCCAGTCCCCGCGAAATCTGGAGCGCCGCGTTCAGGCGCGCCTGTGGGTCGCCGAAGCTGCGGCTGATGACCAGTTTCATGTCGGGGCGGAGCTTCGCGGTGCCGGCCAGCTTGTCGACATAGGCGAGCAGCCCTTCGACGCTCGGGAACTTGTCCTCATGGAAACTGACGATCGCGCCCTTGGCACCGATGTCGATCTTGGCGACGCAAGCCTTCTTCGCGTTCAGCTTCGCCTCGATCAGTTGCAGCAGGTTGGCGGTGGCGACCGGCAGTTTGCCGAACCGGTCGATCAGTTCGGTGGCGAAGGCGTCGATGCCCGCGCGGTCCTCGACGTCGTTGAGGCGGCGATAGAGGCCCATGCGCAGGTCGAGGTCGGGGACATAGTCCTCCGGGATCAGGATCGGCGCGTCGACGGTGATCGCGGGCGAGAAGTCTTTGGGCTTGTCGTCGCGGATGCCGCCGGCCTTGGCGTCGAGGATCGCCTCCTCGAGCATCGACTGGTAGAGTTCGAAGCCGACTTCCTTGATATGGCCCGATTGTTCGTCGCCGAGCATGTTGCCGGCACCGCGAATGTCGAGGTCGTGGGAGGCGAGCTGGAAACCGGCACCCAGCGATTCGAGGTCGGACAGGACCTTCAGCCGCTTTTCCGCCGCGTCGCTGACCAGCCGTTCGGGGGGCGTGGTCATGTACGCATAGGCGCGGGTCTTGGATCGCCCGACGCGGCCGCGCAGCTGGTAGAGCTGGGCGAGGCCGAATTTGTCGGCGCGGTTGATGATGAGGGTATTGGCCGACGGAATATCGAGGCCGCTCTCGACGATGGTGGTCGAGACGAGCAGGTCGTACCGCTTGTCGTAAAAGGCCGACATGCGTTCCTCGACCTCGGTCGGGGCCATCTGGCCATGGGCGACGACGTAGCGGATTTCGGGAATTTCCTCGGTCAGGAATTTCTCGATATCGGGCAGGTCGGCGATGCGCGGGGTGACGAAATAGGCCTGCCCGCCGCGATAATGTTCGCGCAGCAACGCCTCGCGCAGCACGACCGGGTCCCATGGCATGATGTAGGTGCGGACCGCGAGGCGATCGACCGGCGGGGTCTGGATCACCGACAGTTCACGCAGGCCCGACATCGCCATTTGCAGCGTGCGCGGGATCGGGGTGGCGGTGAGCGTCAGGACGTGGACGTCGGCCTTCATCGCCTTCAGCCGTTCCTTGTGCGTCACGCCGAACCGCTGTTCCTCATCGACGATGACGAGGCCGAGCCGTTTGAAATCGACCTGTTTCGACAGCACGGCGTGGGTGCCGACGACGACGTCGATGGTGCCGTCGGTCAGGCCGTCGCGGACCTTCTTCGCCTCGGTCGCGGTGACCAGGCGGGAGAGGCGGCCGATTTCGATCGGGAAGCCTTCGAAGCGGGCCTTGAAGTTGTTGTAATGCTGGCGGGCGAGGAGGGTCGTGGGACATACGATCGCGACCTGCATCCCGGCCATGGCGGCGACGAAGGCGGCGCGGAGCGCCACCTCGGTCTTGCCGAAACCGACATCGCCGACGACGAGGCGGTCCATCGGGCGTCCCGCGCCAAGGTCTTCGAGGACGTCGGCGATGGCGCGTTCCTGATCGTCGGTTTCCTGATACGGGAACCGATCGACAAAGGCGGGATAGCCGCCCGCGTCCGGTTCGGCGATGTCGGCGGGGCGCATCGCGCGCTTGGCGGCGGTGGCGATGAGGTCGCCCGCGATTTCGCGGATGCGGTCCTTCATCCGCGCCTTGCGCCGCTGCCATGCCTCGCCGCCCAAGCGGTCGAGCGATGCGCCTTCCTCACCCGCGCCATAGCGACTGAGGACTTCGAGATTTTCGACCGGCACGTAGAGCTTGTCGCCGCCGGCATATTCGAGCTGGACGCAGTCGTGCGGGGCCTTCGCCACCGGCACCTGCGTCAGCCCGACATAGCGGCCGATGCCGTGGTCGGCGTGGACGACGAGATCGCCGGGCGAGAGGGTGGCCAGTTCCTGAAGAAAGGCGTCGGTATTCTTGCGGCGCTTGGCACGGCGGACGAGGCGGTCGCCGAGCATGTCCTGTTCGGTCAGGACCGCGACATCGGCGGCGGTGAAACCATGGTCGAGCGGCAGGACGACGAACGAGACGGTCGACTTCGCGCCGCCCAGCGCCTGTTGCCACATCTCGACGGTCGAGACGCCGGTCAGGTCGTGATCGGCGAGCAGGCCCATCAACCGTTCGCGCGCACCCTCCGAATAGCTGGCGAGGATCGGCTTGCGACCCTGCTTACGCAGCGCGGCGATGTGATCGACGACCGCTTCGTAGATGTTCGCCTGCTGTGTGCGTTCGGGGGTGAAGTCGCGTGGGGACTCGACCTCGAAATCGATCGAGGTGGCGCTGTCGGGGGCGTGGAAGGGCGTGACCTGATGCGCGGCGGTGTCCGACAGGCGGGCGACCCATTCGTCGGCCGACAGATAGAGCGCGGCGGGGAGCAGCGGGCGGTAGCTGCCGGGATCGTTGGTCTGCGCGCGGACACGGTTGGTGTGATAGTCGGCGATCGATTCGAAACGCTGTTCGGCGGCGGCCGGCACGCCCGCGTCGCGGACGATGACCGTTTCGGGCGAAAGGTGGTCGAAGAAGGTTTCGAGCCGCTCTTCGAAAAAGGGCAGCCAATGTTCCATGCCCGAGAGGCGGCGGCCGTCGCTGATCGCCTGATAGATCGGGTCGCCGGTCGCGGTCGCACCGAATTTCTCGCGGTAGCGTGTGCGGAACCGCTTGATCGAGTCTTCGTCGAGCAGCGCTTCGGAAGCGGGGAGCAGGGTGAAGCCGTCGACGCGGCCGGTGGTGCGTTGATCTTCAGGGCTGAAGGTGCGAACGGTTTCGATCTCGTCGCCGAAGAAGTCGAGGCGGAGACCCGAGTCGGAGCCCGACGGCCACAGGTCGACGAGGCCGCCGCGGACGGCGAACTCGCCGGCGTCATGAACGGTGTCGACGCGGTTATAGCCGTTCGCTTGCAGCAGCGCGGAGAGGCGGGGGAGCGAGATGCGCTCGCCCGGGGCAAGGCGCGCGACCAGCTGGCGGATGCGGAACGGGGTCAGCGTCCGCTGGCTCGCGGCGTTGACGGTGGTGACGATCAGGCGGGGGCCTTTCGCCGCCGTCTGGAGCGCGTGGAGCGCCGACAGACGTTCGGCCATCGACCGCAGCGTCGGGCTGGCGCGGTCATAGGGCAGGCAGTCCCATGCCGGAAATTGCAGGACCGACAGGTCGGGGGCGAAGAAGGGGGCGGTGGTGGCGATGGCGCGCATCGCCGCTTCGTCGGGGGCGATGTAGACGAGGTCGCCCTTGGTCCCACGCGCGAGGTCGGCGAGGAGGACGGGGAGGAAGCCTGCCGGAACGCCCGCGAGGGTCAGCGAGCGGGGGGCGGACAGGATCTTGGAGAGGTCGGGCATCGGCTACCTAAAAGCCCTCTCCCCCTTTGGGGGAGAGGGTTGGGAGAGGGGGAGTTCGGGGCGGATGTTGTGACTGCCCCTCTCCCCGACCCTCTCCCCTGAAGGGGAGAGGGAGTCAGCGCGAAACGGGCACAAAATCCATTTTCCGCATCGCGTGCAGGACGGGATGGTCGAACTGCGTCGGGGCGGGCTGGACGCCCATCGCCCATGCCATGATGTCGACGTCCTGTTCCTCGAGAAATACCTCGAACCAGTCCATGTCCGCGTCGCTCCATGTCGCGGCGTGCGCGTCGAAATAGCCGCCGATCATCAGGTCGGCTTCGCGGGTGCCGCGATGCCAGCTGCGGAATTTCAGGCGCTTGAGGCGGGTCTCGCGGTCCATGGGACTCCAATGGCGATAGACCGACGGACGCTGGCAGCGGCCGCCGGTTCGGATATAGGACCAGATAGTCATGCGTCCCGATCTGCTCAACCCGCTGTTTGCCGAAGTCATCACGTTGAAAGGCGTGGGGCCGGCGCTGGCCAAACCGCTCGACCGGTTGAAGCTGCGGCGCGTGGTCGACGTCGCGTTCCACCTGCCGAGCGGGTGGGTCGACCGGCTGCGGCGCGACGAATTGATGACGCAGGATGCCGGTCGGGTGATCGCGATCCCGCTGACCGCGACCGATTACCGGGTCAGCGCGGGGCGCGGGCCGACGCGGGTCCATGCGGCGGACAAACACGGCAACATCGTCAACCTGACCTATTTCGGCGGATCGTCGGGTTGGGTGAAGAAGCTGTTCCCGCTGGGCGAAACGCGGTTGGTGTCGGGCAAGCTGGAGACGTACGGCCAGGAATTGCAGATGGTCCATCCCGACCATGTGCTGCCGCTCGAAGAAGCGGAATCGTTGCCCGAGCGCGAGGGCGTGTATCCGCTGTCCGAAGGGCTGACGTCGCGCCGGGTCGGGCTGCTGGCGGCGCAGGCGATCGAGCGAGCGCCCGAGCTGCCCGAATGGATCGAGCCGAGTTTGCTTGCCAAGCGGGAGTGGCCGGCGTGGAAGGAGGCGCTGGCGCGTATCCATGCCGACCCGGCCGATGCCAGGGCGCGCGAGCGGCTGGCCTATGACGAGGTGTTCGCCAACCAGTTGGCGCTGTTGCTGGTGCGGGGTGAAGCACGGGCGCGTAAGGGGCGGTCGCTGACCGGCGACGGGCGGCTGCGGGCCAAACTCGACCTGCCGTACACGCCGACCGGTGCGCAGTCGCGGACGATCGGCGAGATCGAGGGCGATATGGCGCAGACCCAGCCGATGCTGCGGCTGCTGCAGGGTGATGTCGGGTCGGGCAAGACGCTGGTCGCGCTGATGGCGCTGCTGATCGCGGTCGAGGGCGGGGCGCAAGGGGCGTTGCTCGCCCCGACCGAAATCCTTGCGCGGCAACATTATGCGACGTTGCAGCGGCAATTGGCGGGGACCGGGGTCACCGTCGCCGCGCTGACGGGCCGTGACAAGGGGCGGGTGCGCGAGGGCGTGCTGATGGGGTTGGCTGACGGGTCGATCGACATTCTGATCGGCACGCACGCGATCTTTCAGGAAGCGGTGGCGTATCGCGATCTGGGGCTGGTGGTGGTCGACGAACAGCATCGTTTCGGCGTGGCGCAGCGGATGATGTTGCAGGCGAAGGCGGTGCGGCCGCCGCATCTGCTGGTGATGACCGCGACGCCGATCCCGCGCACGCTGACGCTGGCGCAATATGGCGAGATGGACGTCAGCCGGCTGGACGAAATGCCGCCGGGGCGCGAGGCCGTAGAGACGGTGGTGATGTCGGAGGACAAGCTCGACGCGGTGATCGACGGCCTTGCGCGGCATTTGTCGGCGGGGAAGCAGGCCTATTGGGTGTGCCCGCTGGTCGAGGAGAGCGAGAAGTCCGACCTTGCTGCCGCCGAGGCGCGGGCCGAGGCGCTGCGCCAGCGGTTCGGCGACAAGGTGGCGCTGGTCCATGGACGGATGAAGCCGCTGGAGAAGGACGCGGTGATGGCCGAGTTCTCGGCGGCGCGCGCAGGCGTGCTGGTCGCGACGACGGTGATCGAGGTTGGGGTCGATGTGCCTAATGCGACGCTGATCGTGATCGAGGCGGCGGACCGGTTCGGGTTGGCGCAGTTGCACCAGTTGCGCGGGCGGGTCGGGCGGGGTGGCGGCAAGTCGGTGTGCCTGTTGTTGCGGGGGAACAGCCTGTCGGAGACGTCGCGCGCGCGGCTGGCGCTGATGCGCGAGAGCAATGACGGCTTTCGCATCGCCGAGGAGGATTTGCGGCTGCGCGGTGGCGGCGAGTTGCTGGGCACGCGGCAGTCGGGCGAGGCGATGTTCCGGTTGGCCAGCCCCGAGATGCTGGGCGAGTTGCTGCCGGTCGCCAATGCCGATGCGCGGTTGCTGGTCGATCGGGATGGTGGGCTGGAGGGGCCACGGGGGCAGGCGGCGCGAGTGGCGCTGTATCTGTTCGAGCGGGATGCGGGCGTCGGGCGGTTGCGATCGGGGTGATGGTCTGGTCGCTGCCGTGCGGGTGGAGCCGAACGGTTGATGTGTATGGATTCCCGCCTGCGCGGGAATGACGAGTTTTTGCGGCGAGCATTCACCCGCACGCCCGTCATTCCGGCGCAGGCCGGAATCCATTGTGTCGGGTGTTTACGACGTAGGCGAAACGTCACCGTCTCCGTAGATTCCGGCTTTCGCCGGAATGACGACAAGAAGGTTGTCGCGGTGATGGGGCCGCGATAGCGCAGCTCCCATGAACGCCCTTGCTCCCCTGATCGTCGCCTTGCTCGGCGGTATCGGCCTTGCCGTCCAGCCGTCGACCAACGCTGCGCTCGGGCGGAGCATCGGGTCGGTGTTGCTGGCGGCGCTGGTGTCGTTCGCGGTCGGGACGGTGATCCTGACGGGCGTGTGGTTGATGGCCGACCGAACGCCGCTGGCGAACCTGCGTGATGCGCGGCCGTGGATGTTTATGGGTGGAGCCTATGGCGCGTTCTTCGTCGCGGCGGCGGCGTTCGCCGCGCCGCGGCTGGGGCTGGCGTCGATGCTGACGATCATGATCGCGGCGCAGCTGGTCGCGGCGGTCGTCATCGATCGCTTCGGGCTGATCGGCCTGCCGCGAACGCCGATCAGCGCGGTACGGTTGGCCGGGGTCGGGCTGGTGCTGGTGGGGGCGGTGCTGATCCGGCGGGGCTGAGCCCTTCCTCAACCTCCTCCGTTTGCTTCGAGCTTGTCGAGAACCGTAGTCGAGATGGGGGTGCCCTAAACTACGGCGTTCTCGACGGACGCTTCTCGACTTCGCTCGAAGCTGCTCGAACCAAACGGAATGGGTGGGGAGAAGTCAGGCCGCCGGCGTCAGCAGGCCGTGATTCTTTTTCCCCGCCGATACGCGCACCGGTGCGTCGACGGCGATAACCTGCGCTTCATCGACGACCCGCTCGCCATCGACGCGCGCGCCGCCGCCCTTGATCAGGCGGCGTGCCTCACCCTTCGACGCGGCGAGGTTCAGTGCGACCAGCGCGTCGACGACGTTGATCGCGCCGCTGACGCCGAAGGTCGGGAGCGTGTCGCCCGCCGAGCCCTCTTCGAACGTTCGGCGCGCGGTTTCGGCGGCCTGTGACGCGGCATCGGCACCGCGACACATGGCGGTCGCTTCGTTGGCGAGGATCTTCTTCGCCTCGTTGATCTCGGCACCCTGCAACGCCTCCAGCCGGGCGATCTCGCCCAAGGGCAGGTCGGTGAACAGGCGCAGGAAGCGGCCGACATCGCGGTCGTCGGTATTGCGCCAGAATTGCCAGTAATCGAAATGCGGCAGCTGGTCCTCGTGCAGCCAGATCGCGCCATCGACCGATTTGCCCATCTTGCTGCCGTCGGCCTTGGTGATCAGCGGCGTGGTGACGCCGTACACTTCGGTCCCGTCCATGCGGCGGGCAAGTTCGATGCCGTTGACGATATTGCCCCACTGATCGCTGCCGCCCATTTGCAGGCGACAGCCGTGACGCTGCGACAATTCGCGGAAGTCATAGGCCTGCAGGATCATGTAGTTGAATTCGAGGAACGACAGCGACTGTTCGCGATCGAGGCGCAGCTTCACCGAATCGAACGACAGCATGCGGTTGACCGAGAAATGCTGCCCGACCTCGCGCAGGAACGGGATATATTCGAGCCGGTCGAGCCATTCGGCATTGTCGAACATGACGGCATCGGTCGGACCGTCGCCAAAGGTCAGGAAGCGTTCGAAGATGCGCTTGATCGACGCGACGTTGGCGGAAATGCCGTCTTCGGCCAACAGCTTGCGGGCTTCGTCCTTGAAGCTGGGGTCCCCGATCTTGCCGGTGCCGCCGCCCATCAGCACGATCGGCTTGTGCCCGGCCTGCTGCATCCGGCGCAGGAGCATGACGGAGACCAGATTGCCGACGTGCAGCGACGGCGCGGTCGGATCGAAGCCGATATAGCCCGGTACGACCTGCCGGTTCGCCAGCGCGTCAAGGCCGGCGGCATCGGTCAGCTGATGGATATAGCCCCGTTCGGACAGGGTGCGCAGCAGGTCGGACGTGTATGCGGTCATGCGGCCGTGTAGCGTCGCCACCGCACCAAAGTCCACGGATCTCGACTTCGCGCTTGCCGGGATAGTGGTATGAAGCGTGTATGGGGCGGGATGAACGCCCGGCGGAGAAGTCCATGCTTGCGATCGGTCTGATGTCTGGAACCTCGCTCGACGGGATCGACGCGGCGCTGCTCGAAACCGATGGCGAGCGCGACGTGCGGCCGGTGGCGTTCGTCGGTACGCCGTACAGCGATGAGGACCGCGCTGCCTTGTCCGCTGCGACGGAGCTGGCGCTTCTGTTCAACGATCCGGGCGAGCATCCGTTGATCGAGCGGGCCGAGACGTTGCTGACGCGCACTCATGCGGCCGCCGTCGCCGCGCTGCTGGAGCGGGCGGGGGTCGAGGCGCGGTCGGTCGATGTGATCGGCTTCCATGGCCAGACGGTGGCGCATCGTCCCGACAAGGGCTGGACGTGGCAGCTGGGCGACGGCGCGGCACTGGCGGCGACGACCGGGATCGATGTCGTCGCCGACCTGCGTGTCGACGACGTAAGGGCCGGCGGGCAGGGGGCGCCGTTGCTGCCGGTCTATCATGCCGCGCGGGCGGCGGGGATGGCGCGACCGGTCGCGGTGCTGAACCTCGGCGGGGTCGGCAACATCACCTATGTCGGCGACGGCGACGATCTGGTCGCGTTCGATACCGGGCCGGCCAATGGTCTGGTCGATAGCTGGGTCGAGGCGGAAAGCGGTGCGCGCTTTGACGAAGGCGGTGCGCTGGCGGGATCGGGCCGGGTCGATGAGACGGTGCTTACGGGCATGCTCGATCATCCCTTTTTCGATATGCCCATTCCCAAGTCGCTCGACCGGCACGATTTTACCATCCAGCCAGCGCGCGGACTGTCGCCGGCGGACGGGGCGGCGACGCTGACCGCGTTCACCGCCGCCTGCGTCGCCGAGGCGATCGACCGGCTGCCGGCGCGACCGACGCGGCTGATCGTCGGTGGGGGCGGACGGCACAATCCCGTGATGTTACGGATGATCGCCGAGCGTGCCGGCGTCATCGTCGAGCCGAGCGACGCCCATGGCTGGGACGGCGACGCATTGGAGGCGGAGGGGTTCGCCTATCTGGCGGTGCGGTCGCTAAGAGGATTGCCGATCACCTTTCCGGGGACGACCGGTGTTCCCGCGCCACTGACCGGCGGCACCTTGTACCGGGCGACGCGGGCGGGGCTGGCGTTGCGGGTCGTGACCGCCTAACCGGACGCGATGCTCACCGGCCTGATTTTCGCGACCGAAGAAGCCGAACACCAGCCGGGCGTGCTGGCGGCGACCCTGCCGTTCGGCGGTATGAGCTTGATCGAATATCAGGCACGGCTGTTGATCGCGGCGGGCGCGGCACAATTGCTGGTCGCGGTGGGGCGGATGACGCCCGCGCTGGCGGCGGCGGTCAATCGCATCGGGCGGCGCGGGACGACCGTCGATATCGTGCGGTCGGCCGAGGAAGCGAAGGCGAAGGCGCACCCGCTGGCGGTCATCGTCGCGCTGGCCGACGGGCTGGTCACGACCGATGCGGTGGTCGCCAACATGGCGCTGGAGCCGGCCGACACGCTGCTGGTCACCCCGACCGGCGATGCGACATCGGTCGAGCGGGTCGATTCGGGGCATTGCTGGGCCGGGGTCGCGACGCTGTCGGTCGATCGGCTGGAGGACGCCGCCCGGCTGCCGCGCGAATATGATTTCCAGTCGACGCTGCTGCGCGTCGCGACCCAGGCCCGCGCGAAGCACGTCCTGCTGCCGGCCAAGGCCGCGCGGTCGGGGCACGGGGTCGAGCGCGATGCCGGTACGCTGGAGGTGCGCAGCAAGGATGTGCTGGCGTCGCTGGCCGAACAGCGCACCGGATGGATCGACCGGTTCGTCTTCACGCCTGTCACGCGGCTGGTCCTGCCGTTGCTGGTCCGGCGCAAGGTGCCCGATATCGCGGTCGGTATCGCTGGCGGCGTGCTCGGCCTTTTCGGGTTGGCCGCGATCCCATTTTGGGACGTCGGCGGCGCGGCGGTGTTGCTGTTCATGGCGATGGTGCTGCTGTCGGCGGGTTCGCTGCTTGGCTGGCTGCGCGGCGAGGACGGTCATGCCGCCTTGCAGGAACGCGGGCTGGAAGTGCTTGGAGTGGCAGGAATCCTTGGGATCGGGCTGGTCCAGTCGCTGATCGTGTCGGCGGGAACGGCGGCGGTGCTGGCGCTGACAGGGGTCGTCGTAACGATCCTGACACGACGGATTCCGGCACCTCGACCGCCTTGGGCGGCGACGGCGGCGACGGCCTTGGTACTGGTTGCGCCATTCGCACTGGCTGGCATCGTGACGGCGGGGCTGGCATTGGTCGCGGTTCATGCAGGCGTTACGCTTGCCCATGCTATCGAACATTTGCGGCGTCGGGCTTAGGATCGCCTTAACCGCCATTGGTTAATGCGAGTACCATGTCCGACGATCTGCTCGATACCCGCGATGCCGATGCTTCCGCCGCTTATCTGCTCGACCATGTCGCGGCGGCCGAGCGCGCCGGCCATCGCCGATTGCGCGCGGCGGCCGATCATTTTCACCTGCCCGTCGACGCCCGGATCGACGATCGCACGGCGGCGCGGCTCGACGCGACGATGCGCGCGACCGTCGCCAGCGTCGAGGGCGAGATCCGCGACCATGCCGTGCGGCTGCTCACCTCGCGCGGGCAGGGGGAGGTGGCGCAGGGGCTGCGGATGGTGCCGTCGACCTTCGGCCGCGTCCGGCGGGCGGGGCTGTTCCGCGATCCGGCACTGTTCGGCGAGTTGTTCGCCCGCGTCCGGCTCGACACGATCGCCCGCGCGCTGCCGACGATGGTGATCGAGGTCGGGGACCGGCCGACGATGATCGCACGGCTGGCACAGGCGAGCGACCGGCTGGTCTCCGCCGCCGCGATCGCGATGCTGGCGGCGCAGGCGCGGCGCGGGTCGGTGATCGATGGCGGCGTCGCGGCAGTCGATTTGGTCCGGCCGCTCCATGCCCGGATCGCATGGTGGGTCGCGGCGGCGCTGCGCGAATCGGTGCCGGCGGGCGAGGCGATCGGTGCGCTCGACGCCGCGCTGGCCGAAGCGGTGCGCCGCGCGATCGACATGCAGGGCGAACTGGTGCCGCTGGAGATCGCGGCGATGCGGCTGGCGCAGGCGATCGATGCACAGGGTGAGGAAGTGCCCGCGCTGTTGACCGAGGCGATCGGCGACGGGCGGCTGGTGCTGTTCGTCGCGTTCATCGCGCGGGCGAGCGGGCTGGCATTCGACCGGGTCCGCGATCTGGTGATCGACACCGACGGCGCGCGGCTGTGGGTCGTGCTGCGGGCGCTGGCGACCGATCGGGCGACGATCGCGCGGATCGGCTTTGCCCTGACCGAGGCCGAGCCGCTGCGCGATATCGAACAATTCGCCGACCGGATCGACAGTATCATGGCGGTAACGCCCGAAGCGGCGCGTGTGGCACTTGCCCCGATGGCACTGGATGCGGAATATCATGCCGCGATGTTGGCGTTGGGATCTGCTGAGTGATCGATATGCGGTTAGGCGCGGCGCCCGCCATCGGGCGGCTGTCGGCGGACGGGCTGTTGCTCGACGCCGAACCGCGACTGGCCGATCTGAATCGCCGGGCCGGTGGCGGACAGGGGCGGGCGGTCGCGGTGCCGCAGATCGCCGCGCTGGTCCGGCTGGTCCGGCGGCTGGGCATTCCGCTGACCCGGGCGATCGTCGCTGCCGATGGCGATGACGACGTGACGCTGACGGTGCGTGCCGAACCCGACGAGCTCGGCATCCGGCTGGAGGTCAGCGGCTGGCAAGCGGGCGCGCCGTGGGAGGCCGTCCACGCCCCGCGCCGCGCCGCCGATTTCCTGCGCGCCGATGCCGACTGGATGTGGACGACCGATGCGGCGCTGCACCTGACCCATGTATCGGATCAGGCCGGGGACCGGTTCGGGTTCGATTCGCAGACGGTGCTGGGGCAGCCGATCACCCGCCTGTTTTCGCTGAGCGACGATGGCGAGGGCGGGTTTCCGATTCTCGGCGCGCTGGCGTCGCAGGCACGGTTCGACGGGCAGGAAGCGGGTATTCGCGGCACCCGGCACCGGGTCCGGCTGTCGGCGGTACCGGGGATCGACGCGCGCGGTCAGTTCGCCGGGTTCGACGGCGCGGTCCATGCGATCGATCCGCCGCCACCGGCCCCCTTCACGACGCCCGTGGGCGAGCCGAACACCGACCTGCCCGACGGGTTCAGCCGGCGGATCGGGCGGGCGCTGCGCCATCCGCTGGGGCGGATCATCGCCAATGCTGACAGCATGTCGGCGCAGGCCGATGGTCCGTTGCGCGACGACTATGTCGCCTATGCCGCCGATATCGCCAGTGCCGGCCGCCACCTGATGGGGCTGGTCGACGATCTGGAGGATTTGTCGGCGATCGAGCGGACCGATTTCGAGGTCGCGGACGAGGCGATCGACCTGGCCGATGTCGCGCGACGGGCGGCGGGATTGCTGGCGGTGCGGGCGGTGCAGGGCAATGTCCGGATCGATCGGCCGTCGTTTGACGATTCGCTGCCCGCGCATGGCGAGTTCCGGCGGGTGTTGCAGGTCATGGTCAACCTGATCGGCAATGCGGTGCGATATTCGCCGCCGACCGGCACGGTGTGGATCCGGCTGGAACGCGATGGCGACAATGCCTGCGTGATCGTCGCCGATCAGGGCAAGGGCATCGCCGCCGCCGATCACGAGCGCATCTTCGCGAAGTTCGGCCGGGTCGACCCGACCGAGGCGGGGGGCAGCGGCCTTGGCCTGTATATCGCGCGGCGGCTGGCACGGGCGATGGGCGGCGACATCCTGGTCGACAGTGCGCCGGGACAGGGCGCGCGGTTCGTGCTGGTGCTGCCGGGGCGGTTCGACGCGCCGGCGGGGTAAGAATGCGCCACTTTCGCGGTCGCTTCGCCCGCGTTCGATGCTATCACCCGCGCCATGGGACGCAGGTCGGATCACAGCCGCGCGGAGATCGAACGCATGCTGCTGGTCGAGGGGCATCGGCATCTGGCCGAGGTCGGGTTCGCACGGTTTTCGGCGCGTGAGGTCGCCAAGCGGATCGGCTATTCGATCGGCACGCTCTACAACGTCTTCGGCAGTTACGACCGGTTCGTCGTCGCGCTGAACACGCGAACCTTCGGCCTCTGGGCGAGGGATCTGGAGGCGATGCTGGCGGCGAGCGGCGGCGACCGCATCCGCTGTCTGGTCGAAAGCTATTTCGCGTTCGCGCGGACCAACCGCAATCTGTGGCTGGCAATCTATGACCATCATCTGCCCGGCGATTTCGTGTTGCCCGACGAAGATCACCGCCAGCGCGGCGAACTTACCCGGATCGTGATCCGCGAAATCGCGGCGGTGCTGCCAGCGGAAAAGGCACCGGAAGTGCCGCATCTCGCCCGCTCGTTGGTAGCGACCGTCCACGGCCATTGCATGTTCGACCTGACCGGCAGCTTCGCGCTGATGGGGGAGGCGGAGCCGGTCGAGATGGCGCTGGCCCGCGTGCGCGAGACGCTGGCCGTCGCGTCAGGCGAAGGCCGCCTCGGTTAGCGCACGGAACCGGGCGAAGGCGGCGCGCGCGGCATCGATCATGCGTGCCTCCTCCGCATCGGTCATCGCCGCAGCGTCGATCACGGCGATGAAGCGTCGCCAGTGCGCGGCGCGACCATCGGGATGGCCGGCAAGATGGCGCGCGCCATGATCGGCGTCGAAGCCGATGCGCTGCGCCGCCCGAATCAGGAACGCCGCGCCCAGCGACGATCCCTCGGCGACGTAGAGCCAGCCGAGTGCGGCGGGCAAGTCAGCCGGCACCGGATCGGCCTCGGGCAACGCGGGCGGCGGGAGTGCGACGTCGCGCAGATCGGCGGCGATCGCGGCGGAACGATCACGCTCGGCGAGATCGGGGATCAGCGCCCGCAAGGCCGGGTCGGCATGGAGCGGGGCGAGCGCGTCGTGAAACGCCTGCTGCACGCGCAGGAACCGGACATAGCGTTCGGGCGCGGCGAAGGGATCGAGCGCCATGATCCGCGCATCGAGCCGGTCGTGCAGGTCGGTGGTCGCGGTCTTCAGGCGTTGCGATCGGGTCGGGGGCACGGGGGTGGACACGCCCGCGCTCTAGCGGTTTCCCCGCGCCGGGGATAGCGGCCCGCTTGGGTGAGAAGCAGGCCGTGTCCGGTCAGATGGCTTCTCAGAACAGTCCGTCGTCGTCCTCGTCTTCCTCGACGACCGCGCTTGCGACCGCGAAGCCGGGGGGGACGTTCGCCGCGTGGATGTCGCGTTCCTGCGCCATGGTGTAGAGCGTGGCGATCTGCGGCAGCAGCGTGCCGAGCGTGTCCAGCGCGTCGTCGGACAGGTCGGGCGACAGCGTGCTGGCCGACAGCACGATCGCCGCCTGTCGCATCGTCGCGCCCAGCGCCAGTTCGGCACCGATCTCGTCGCCGGTGATGGTCAACAGTTCGATCAACTGCCGGGCGTCGTCGCCGCCTTCGCGCACCGCCATGTCGGTGCGCTGGCACCCCTCGCGGATGACGCTCAGCGCCTGGGCCAGCTTGGTACCCATGTCGCCCCCGATGCTATTGTCGCGCTTGGCGGCGAGCGCGGCGTTGACCTCGGCCAGTTCGTGGATCGGCTGGCCGATGCCGCGCATCGCGTTGCCGAGCGAATGGGCATAGATGTCCACCTCGCCCGCGACGACCGACACCGCCTTGCCCAGATCGCCATGGCGGCGGCACAGCAGCCGGGTGTTGGTGGCGATGTCCTGAACGTTGAACTGAACGCGCTGAAGATGTTCGAGGCGACCGGTCAGTTCGTCGACCGTTTCGGTTATGAGGCCCAGCATCGATGCCGAACGCTGGTCGGCTTCCTGCAACTGTCCGGTCAGGATCGCGATCTCGCCGACCGCCTGGTCGATCTGCATCAGGAATGGGCGGCCGTTGCTGCCGCCATCGTCCTCGATCAGGGTCAGCAGGCCGTGGGTGTCGGGCTGCAATGCCTTGAGCGACGCGACCAGCAGCGATGCGTCGCGGTCGAAATCGACCGAACTCGCCTCCAGCAGCGCGGCGAGCAGGTGGTGGACGACCCCGGTGACTTCCTCGTGCGCCGGTTCGGCGAGGGTCAGCCCGTCGAGCAGTTGCAGTGCCGAGACGACGTGTTCCACCCGCTGGCGGGTGCTGTCGCCGACCTGCAACGCGCCCAGCATCGTCGCGACGCGGCCCTGCACGGTGCGGGCGATCGACGCCACTTCGCGCGCCATGGCGGCGACATTGCCCAGATGGCCGTGCAATGCGTCGGCGTCGTGGGTCAGCCGCTTGGGCACGGCCGGCAGGATCTTCTTCGCCTCGGTCGCGAGCAGGCGGCCGGCCTGCTGCACGCTGCCGACGCTGCCCGACAATTCCTTCAGCTTGGCGAGGAAGCCTTCGAGATGTTCCTCGCCCGCCGCCAGCCGCTGGCCCATGTCGTTGACGAAGCCGACGAACGCGGCCTCGCCCGAGGCGGCGATCTTGATGTTCATGCCATAGATGTGGAGCACGCGCAGCGCCTGCCGCATGTCCATCACATGGTCGCGCAGCACGCGCGAGGCGGTGCCGAGGCGCGCCATGTCGGCTTCGCGTTCGGCCTGTACCACGGGCAGCGCGTCGAGCTGTCCGGCGACGTCCTTCAGCCGGGTGACGGCGATACCCGCGACGCTTTCGTCCAGTGCCCCGGTCACCCCCTCGATCGAGGTGATGATGCGGTCGATCGTGTCGATCGCGGTCGCGAGCGTCGTGCCGGCGCGGACGAAGCGCGCGTCCATGCTCGCCGCCATCAGGGCGAGCATCCGCTTCAGATCGGCTGCCTCGATCGTCATCGCCTGCGCCGTGTCGATCCGTAAATGCTGCATCACGTGGGTCCTAGGCGAGAGGGCGGCTGGGGGCGGTGGCAGCGATCATCGCGCCGTGGCCATCAGCAATTCGCGGGCAATATTATGAAGCGGTACGACCCGATCGGCGGCACCGCGCGCGATCGCTTCCTTGGGCATGCCGAACACGATCGAGGTCGCTTCGTCCTGTGCGAAAGTGCGGGCACCGGCCTGCTTCATTTCGAGCAGGCCGCGCGCGCCGTCGTCGCCCATGCCGGTCATGATGATCCCGACCGCGTTCGACCCGGCGTTGCGCGCGGCCGATCGGAACAGCACGTCGACCGACGGGCGATGGCGCGAGACCAGCGGCCCTTCGCGGACCGCCACGACATAGCGTGCGCCCTGCCGTTCGAGCAGGGTATGGCGCAGGCCGCCGGGTGCGATCAGCACATGGCCGCGCATCACCGTATCGCCGTCCTCGGCCTCCTTCACATCGACCTGGCACAGGCCGTTCAGCCGTTTCGCGAAGGCGCGGGTGAAGCTTTCGGGCATATGCTGGACGATGACGATGCCGGGCGAGTTGGCGGGCAGTGCCTCCAGCACCTCGCGCAGGGCCTCGGTCCCGCCGGTCGACGCGCCGATGCACACGACCATTTCGGTCGTGCGGCTCATCGCACGGCCGGTGGGCGGCGGCAGGACGGCATCGGCAGTGAGCTTTTCGGCAGGCGAACTGATACGGCCCGATGCGCTGCGCGACCGCAGCCGGGCGCGGGCCGCACCCTTCACCGTGTCGCGGATGCGCATCTTGGAATCGTTCAGGTGATCGGCGACGCCCAGGCGCGGTTTCAGGATGACGTCGACCGCGCCGGCTTCCAGTGCATGCAGCAGCGTTTCCGACCCTTCCTCGACCAGGGATGAGCACATCACCACGGGAATCGGCTTCTGGCTCATCAGCTTGCGCAGGAACGTCACGCCGTCCATGCGCGGCATTTCGACGTCGAGGGTGATGACGTCGGGTATTTCCTCCTGAATGTACCGCGCGGCGGCAAAGGGATCGGCGGCAGCGGCGATCACCTCGATCTCGGGGTCTTCGTTCAGAATGGCGGTCATCGCCTGGCGCACGCTGGCGCTGTCGTCGATCACAAGGACGCGGATCTTGGCCATGCTCAGTCCTTCGTGAAAACGGTGTAGGAAACGGTCGAGACCGGCAGGTCCATGCCGGCGATCGATTCCGAATGGCCGAGGAACAGGTAGCCGCCGGGACGCAGGCAGTCGCACAGCCGGCGCACCACCTTTTCCTGCGTCTCCTTGTCGAAATAGATCAGCACGTTGCGACAGAAGATGATGTCCATCGGCGAACCGACCGGGTAGCTGGCATCCATCAGGTTCAGCCGGGCGAAGCCGATCGCGGAGCGCAGCGCCGGCACGATCCGCGCCTGGGGCGACTGACGGTCGCGCGAGGTGGCGACATAGCGTTGCCGCAGGGTCGCCGGCACCGGTTCGACCAGCTCCGCCGGATAGATGCCGCGCCGCGCGGTTTCGAGCACGGCGGTATCGATGTCGGTGGCGAGGATGCCATACTCCACGCCGGTCTTCTGCGCGAACTGGTCCAGCACCATCGCCATCGTGTACGGTTCGGCCCCGGTCGAACAGGCGGCGCTCCACGCCCGGATGCGACGCTGGCCGGTATCGGCCAGGGTCGGCAGCGCGGTGTGCGCCATGAAGTCGAAATGCCCCGGTTCACGGAAGAAGTCGGTCTTGTTCGTGGTCACCGCGTTGATGAGGTGGGTCATCTCGTCGGGGTGCGCGCTGCCGTCGAACAGATGATCGCAATAGGCATCCAGCGTGTCGATATGGACCTCGCGCATCCGCCGTTGCAACCGGCCCTGCAACATGGTCGCCTTGCTGGGGGGCATCTTGATCCCCGTCTTGTCGAAGATCAGCGCCGACAGCCGCGCGAATTTAGATGGGCTCAGTCGATCCTGATCGGGAGAGAGGGCGGGCAGTGCGGACATCGGGCAGGTTCCAATCGATCGACGTGGCGGCGACGGTCACGTCGTCAGCTCCGGGGGCGGGCAAGGCGCAGGGCGGCGGTTATGCCGCCCGGCTGAAATCGGCGTCTTCGGCATCGCTGCCGCCCTGCGACAGATCGAGTGCGAAGCCACGGACGCGGGACTGCTGCTCGGCGATGTTGCCGCCACGCGCCTTGACCGGTGCCTTGGGCGTCTTCGCCTTGCCCTTGGCCGGTGCGCGTCGCGCGGGAGCCGTCGCCACGGTCGCGGGTGCCTTCGCGGGGCCATCGGCCCGTTGGAAGAAGGCGATGCTGGTCTGCAGTTCCTCCGCCTCGTTCGCCAGTTCATCGGCGGTCGACGAAATCTGGTCGGATGCCGATGCGTTCTGCTGCGTCACCTGATCGAGCTGTTGCAGCGCCTGGTTGATCTGCGACGCACCGATATCCTGTTCACGGCACGCCGCGCTGATTTCGGACACCAGTTCGGCGGTCCGACGGATATCGGGGACCAGCCTGGTCAGCATCTCGCCGGCCTGCGCCGCTGCCTGCACCGTGTCGCCCGACACTTCGCTGATCTCGGCGGCAGCGGTCTGGCTGCGTTCGGCCAGCTTGCGGACTTCGGATGCGACGACCGCGAAGCCGCGACCATGTTCGCCGGCCCGTGCCGCTTCGACCGCCGCGTTCAGCGCCAGCAGGTCGGTCTGGCGGGCGATTTCCTGCACGATGCCGATCTTCTGGGCGATCGTCCGCATCGCTGAGACGGCGCGGTCGACCGCGACACCGCTGGCCTCAGCGTCCTTCGACGACTGGCGCGCGATCTTTTCGGTCTGGGCGGCATTGTCGGCATTCTGTTTGATGTTGGCCGCCATCTGCTCCATCGACGCCGATGCTTCCTCGGCCGCCGCCGCCTGTTCGGTCGCGCCCTGGCTCACCTGTTCCGACGATGCCGACNTTGATGTTGGCCGCCATCTGCTCCATCGACGCCGATGCTTCCTCGGCCGCCGCCGCCTGTTCGGTCGCGCCCTGGCTCACCTGTTCCGACGATGCCGACAGCTGCTGGCTGCCCGAGGCGACCTGGTCGGAGGCGGATGCCACTTCGCTCGCGAATTTCGACAGATTGTCGACCAGACGGTTGATGGCGTCCTTCATCCGCTGATGATCGCCCTCGCACGCGATCTCGACCCGGCCGGTCAGGTCGCCGGTGCTGACGCGGTCCAGCACGCGATTGCCCTCGGCGATCGGCAGGATGATCGCGTCGAGCATCCCGTTGATGCCGGCGATGATGGCGGCATAGTCCCCGGCGAACCGCGCGGCGTTGCCGCGTTCGTTCAGCCGACCGGCGGTTGCCGCGCCGATCAGGCGACGGATTTCGCCGGAGATTTCCTTGAAATTGCTGCGCAGCGTTTCGATGGTTTCGTTGATGAAGGCTTTCTTGCCGGGGAAGGGTTCGAGCGTCGCTTCGAAATCGCCCTCGCCGAACGCCTTGAGGCAGGCCATCGCCTTTTTCTTCACCGCGATATGGCCGGCGACCATGGTATTGATGCCGATCGCCATCGTGCGGAAGTCGCCGGGGAATTTGTCGGCAGCGACCTGCACGTCGATGTCGCCGCGATCATGTTCGGCCGACATGTGGTTCATTTCGGTGATCAGCATGCGCAGATTGCCACGCAACGTTTCGATCGTGTCGTGGATGAACGCCTTCTTGCCCGGCAGGCGATCGAACGGCGCATCGAAATGGCCGTTCGCCAGCTCGCGAACGCAGCCCAGCGCCGCCTTCTTCGTATCGATATGCGCACCGACCAGCCGGTTCACCTGGCTCGCGATGTGGCCGACATCGCCGGGAAAGGCATCGGTCATCAGCATCACGTCGATGTCGCCGCGATCATGCTCCGCCAGAACATGCGTCACCGCCGCATCGAGCCGGGAAACGGGGGCGAGCGCGGCGTCGAGCAACGCGTTGACCGCCGCCAGCATGTCGCGCGCCTCGTCCGTCGCCGCATCCTCGCGCAGCCGTTGCGACAGGTCGCCGGCGGCGATGGAACGGGTCAGGGCGTGGATCTCCGCAATCGCCGTGGCGGGCCGGGCGGAACGCTTGAACTGCGCGAACATCGACATGATAGGCATCCTCTGATCTGTTTTCGGGTTTATGGGTGGATCGCCGGCCGTGTCGCATCCCGCCTTCGGATGCGACGCGGTGCCGGGGTCAGGCTGCGGCGGCGAGGGTCGCGATCGCGGGGTCGTCGTTGGAAAAAATTTCCGCCGTGTCGATGATGACGACGAAGCCGTCGGCTTCGCGAACCACCCCCTCGATATAGTCGGACCGCCAGCGCATCCCGACATCGGGTGCGGATTCCAGCCGATCGCGTTCGAAGGTCGCGACCGCGATCACCCGGTCGACCACCAAACCGAGCGCGAGCGTCCGGTCGGGCAGGGCGACGTCGACGATCAGCACGCGGGTGGCCAGCGTCGGTTCGACCGGCGACAGGCCGAGCCGGGTGCGCAGGTCGACCATCGGCACCCCCTGACCCCGCACATCGGTCAGGCCCAGCATCCATGCCGGTCCGCCGGGTACGCGAAAGGCGGGCGTATAATCAAGGATCTCGCGGACCATGGTCACGGAGACCGCGAACACCTCTTCCCCCAGGCCGAAGGTGACGACCTGCACCGGTGCCGCGCCGGTCATGCCGCGCGTCCGAAGGCGGCGTCGTCCCCGTCCGGCCCGCCCTGCATCAGGTCGAGCGCGAAGCCACGGGCGCGGGCCTGCTGGTCGGCGACCGAGTTCGCCTTGGCCTTTGCCTTGGCTTTCGGTGCGGGTGCCGTCTTGGCCTTTGCGGATTTGGTCGGGGCGGGGCGCTTCGTCGCCGCGACCGAACCATCGTCGATCCGGAAGAAAGCGATGCTCGACTGCAGTTCCTCCGCCTGTCCGGCCAGTTCCTCGGAGGTCGAGGTGATCTGTTCGGATGCCGATGCGTTCTGCTGCGTCACCTGATCCAGCTGTTGCAGCGCCTGGTTGATCTGCGACGCACCGATATCCTGTTCGCGGCAGGCCGCGCTGATTTCGGACACCAGTTCGGCGGTCCGGCGGATGTCGGGGACCAGCCTGGTCAGCATCTCGCCGGCCTGCGCCGCTGCCTGCACCGTGTCGCCCGATACCGCGCTGATCTCGGCCGCCGCGGTCTGGCTGCGTTCGGCCAGCTTGCGGACTTCCGAAGCGACGACCGCGAAGCCGCGACCATGCTCGCCGGCCCGGGCTGCTTCGACCGCCGCGTTCAGCGCCAGCAGGTCGGTCTGGCGGGCGATTTCCTGCACGATGCCGATCTTCTGGGCGATGGTCCGCATCGCGCCGACGGCGCGTTCGACCGCGACACCGCTGGCCTCGGCGTCCTTCGACGACTGGCGCGCGATCTTTTCGGTCTGGGCGGCATTGTCGGCATTCTGTTTGATGTTGGCCGCCATCTGCTCCATCGACGCCGATGCTNGCGTCCTTCGACGACTGGCGCGCGATCTTTTCGGTCTGGGCGGCATTGTCGGCATTCTGTTTGATGTTGGCCGCCATCTGCTCCATCGACGCCGATGCTTCCTCGGCCGCCGCCGCCTGTTCGGTCGCGCCCTGGCTCACCTGTTCCGACGATGCCGAAAGCTGCTGGCTGCCCGCCGCGACATTGTCGGCGGCGCCGCTCGCATCGCCGACCACGCCGCGCAGCCGCTCGACCATCGACACCATCGCATGGCCCAGCTGGTCCTTGTCGGACAGCGGCGTGTGATCGACGGTCAGGTCGCCCTTGGCGATCGTGTCGGCCAGCGTCGCCGACTTGCGCAGGGCAACCGTCATGCGATTGACGGTATCGACCAGATCCTTGATCTCGTCGTTGCTGGTAACGGTCACTTCATTGTCGAGGTCGCCGGTAGCAACCGCGTCCAGCGCGACACTGACCCGCTTCAGACCACGCGACACGATCATGCTGATCCACAGCGCGCCACCGATGGCGATCAGGACGGCAATCACCGCCGCGGTCAGCAGCATCGTGCGAGCGCCGCTGTAGGCCGCTTCGGTCTCAGCCCGCGATTCGGCCATCTTCTCAGTGCTGCGCTGAATGAGAACGTCCAGCGACGCCGACATCCTCTTCATCAGTTCGCGCGACGTCGTCAGCGTCATACGGGCTGCGTCGGCATCGTTGTTGGCCAGTGCGAGCGTCCGGATCTTGGCGTTGACGCCCTTGTACTCCTGCCAGTTCGCGTCGACCTTCGCCCAGTCCGGCCTGGACCGTTCGGCGGTTTTCTGGATCGCGACCGCGATCATCTGATCGAGCTGGGCAACCTTTGCGACCGATTCCTGATCGAGCTGACCGACAAACGTCATGTCATCGCTCAGCGCCATGTTCTTTTCGAGACGCAGCAGTTCGTTGAGCGTGACCTTGATCGTCAGGTTGCGGTTCTGGCGCGACACCGGACCGTCGATGAGTTCGACGAAACTCTGGTTCATCGTCCCCATCTTGGTGATACCGATGGTAACCACCGCCAGCAGCAGGGCGATCATCACTCCGAAAGTGACGCCGAGCTTCATCTTCAACGTTGCACGCATGATTCTATCCCCCCCTTAGGGATCAGTGAATGGATGAAGCGACGGCATGGTCGCGGGTAATCGATTGGAAGATCGCGGTAAGGTCGGGCAGCACGACGATGTCGTCGTCGCCGTGCCGGACCAGCGAGCGGACATGCTCACGCCGCCAGCGCAGACCGACGACCGGCGCGGTCTCGCTGCTGGTCGCCGCGAAGGTCGCGACTTCGTGCACCTTGTCGGTGCGCAGGCCGATGATCGTCGGTACGCCGTCGAGCTCGATTTCGATGACGACGATCCGGCTGTCCTTGGTCGAGGTCGACACGTCCATACCGAACGCCGGATGCAGGTCAGCCAGCGGGATGATCCGCCCGCGAAAGTTGATGACGTTGCCGACCAGCGCCGGCGCACCCGGCACCCGCGTTTCGGGCATCATGTCGAGGATTTCGCGGACCAGCACCGCTTCGAGGGCGAAGCTCTGTCCGCCGAGGTCGAAGACCAGCACTTCGAGCTGATCGTCGCTGTTCCATGGGACCAGGCCGGCGGCCTGGTGGTTCTCAACCGGCTGCACGCAGCGTCTCCTCACGAGGCTGGCCGAGCGCGATGAGCTGGGCGATGTCGAGGATCAGCGCGACCTCGCCATCGCCGAGGATCGTCGCGCCGGCAAAGGTGGCGGCGTCGCGGTGGAGCGCCGACATCGGCTTGATGACCGTCTGATGATTGCCGATGATCTGGTCGACGACGAGGCCGACCCGGCCCTGCGGCGTCGATACGACGACGATCTTCTGGAACGGATCGGGGCGGGTATCGGTGGCGAACATCTCGCGCAAGCGCAGGAACGGGACCAGCTTTTCTCGCAGGGTGATGAGGCTGCGACCGCGATGGCGCAGATCGTCCTCCAGCGACAGTTCGATACATTCCTCGACTGCGGTCAGCGGAATGACGTAGCGGCCTGTGCCGACGCGCACGAGCAGACCGTCGATGATCGCCAGCGTCAGCGGAATGCGTAGCGCGATCAGCGATCCTTCGCCCTCGGTCGACTGTACGTCGATCGATCCGCGCAGGCCCTCGATCGTCCGCTTCACCACGTCCATGCCGACACCGCGGCCCGACAGGCTGGTAACGGTCGCGGCGGTCGAGAAACCCGGCGCGAAGATCATCTGGAGCAGGTCGTGGTCGCTCAGCGCCTGATCGGGCTGGATCAGGCCGTTCGCCTCTGCCTTGGCACGGACGCGGGCCCGGTTGATGCCACGGCCGTCGTCGCGGATGGTGATGACGACCTCGCCCCCGGCCTGATGCGCGGCGAGCTTGACCGAACCGGCGGCGGGCTTGCCGGCGGCGACCCGGTCGTCGGGCGTTTCGAGGCCATGGTCGCAGCTGTTGCGGACCAGATGGACCATCGGGTCGAACAGGCGTTCGATCACGGTCTTGTCGACTTCGGTCGCTTCGCCGGCGGTGTCGAATTCGATCGTCTTGCCGGTGTCGCGCGCCAGATCGTGGATCAGGCGGCGGAAGCGCGAGAACAGCGATCCGACCGGTACCATGCGCATCACCATCATCGTGTCGCGCAATTCGCCGGCAAGCCGTTCGATCTCTTCGGAAACCGATCGCAGCACCAGATCCTGACCCCGGTTGGCGCATTGCGACAGGCGGCTCTGGGCGATCACCAGTTCGCCGACCCGGTCCATCAGCGCGTCGAGACGCCCGGCGGGGACGCGCACGCTTTCCTCGGCCCTGGCGGTCGAGCGGGCGGCGGGGGTGTCGGCGGGCGGTGCGATGGCGACCGTGGACGCGATGGCGACGATCTCCTCGGCGACCGGCGCTTCGGCGATCGGGGCGGCGTCGGCCGGCGCGTCGTCGGTACCCTCCACGGCGAGCGGCTCGATCGCCAATGCCATGTCGTCCATCACGAAGATGAAGACATCCTCGATATCGTCGCGCTTGACGTCGCCGATCAGCGTCACGTTCCAGCCGACATGGCATTCGGTCGGGACCAGCGTCGACAGCGGCGGGACCTTGTCGGTCGTGGCGACGATGGTGCAGTCGCCCAGTTCGCGCAGTTCGTCGAGCAGCATCAGCGGGTTGGTGCCGTTGGCCATCGCATCGACCGGCAGGCTGAACGCGATCTGCCACCCGGTTCCGGTCGGTGCCTTTGCGGGGGCGGGGGCGGGGGCGGTGCCCGATGCTGCGTCGATCGCCTGTTGCAGGCGGGCGAGGATCGCGTCGCCCTCGGCAGCGGGTGCGTCGCCGTCGACCAGCGCGCGCATATGGTCCTGCGCCGACAGGATGACCGAGACGAGTCCGGCGGTGGCGGGGACCTGTCCTTTACGAACGCGGTCGAACGCGGTTTCGCAGTGGTGGGTGAAGCCGGCGAGGGCGTCGAAGCCGAACATCGCGCCCGAGCCCTTCAGCGTATGCAGCCCGCGAAACACGGCGTTGACGAGGTCCAAGTCGTCCAGCCGGTGGCCTAGGTCGAGCAACCCCTGTTCGACCTGATCGAGCACCTCGCCGGCCTCCACGCGAAAGGCGGCGATCGGATCGTCGGCCATCACCGGCCCAGCACCTTGCGGGCGATCTTGACCAGCTGATCGGGGACGAACGGCTTGACCAGCCAGCCGGTGGCACCGGCGGCCTTGGCCTGATTCTTCATCTCCGGATCGGATTCGGTGGTCAGGAAGATGATCGGCACCCCGGCCTGCGCCGGCTGCTTGCGCAGTTCGCGGATCATCGACAGCCCGTCCATGTTGGGCATGTTCAGATCGGTGACGATCATGTCGAACTTGGTCGCGGTCGCCTTGGCCAGACCTTCCACACCGTCGCCGGCCTCGGTGACCGTGTAGCCGGCACCGGACAGGGCGATGCGGATCGCCATGCGCAGGCTAGCGGAATCATCGACGGCGAGGATCGAGGCGGTCATTGCAGGGATACTCCGTGAAACCAGAAATCATGATCGGCAGCCGGCATCGGTGCGTCGGCGAAGCCGGCACGGCGCAGCAGGGCGGTGAGCGCGTCGTTGGCCGGCGCGGCAAGACGGACGGTGCCGCCATGCAGCCGGGCCTCCACACGCAGGCTTTCGATCAGCTGCAGGACGCTGAGGTCCGGGGCAGCCAGATCGGCGACGTCGAGGACGATGTCCCCGTCCGGTGGAAGAACGCGCAGTTCATCGGCGACGGCACCGATATTGGCCATCGACAAGTTGGCGGGTACGCAAAAAGCAGAGGTCATTCGATCTTGCCCCCAGTAGAGCTGCCGATTTCTCTGACAGACGGGGATTAAGATCGATTTAAGTACGCGGGTGCCCGATAAATTTCCGGTTGACCAACGGTAACGTTCGGGCGGTAGTCGGACGTCGGGCGGAGAGGTTGCCCGTGACTTGCGGCGTCGGGGTTGGTCGCGGGCGGCGATCATCGATGTGGGAAAGGCGCGCGCCGGTCGATGTTCGGGGCCGGCATGGATCGATCGGACCCGGGCGCGCCGCGCCCGAGTCGATGCGGCTTATCGGCCGGGCAGTCGCCGTGCGATGAGGACCAGCAGGAAGCCGAGCGCGGCGACGACCGATCCGGTGACGACCCACAGATACTGGTCGATCATGAACGAGCTGGCGGGCCAGCGGATGATCCCCATCCCCTGACCCAGCCAGAATAGCCCGACGAACGCGAGGATCGCACCAACGATCATCACTACGCGCCGGACGATGCGCATCTCAGCGCTGCCCCACCGGCACGTAATCGCGCTGTGCGGGACCGGTGTAGAGCTGACGCGGACGGCCGATCTTCTGTTCGGGGTCCGAAATCATCTCGTTCCACTGCGCGACCCAGCCGACGGTGCGGGCAAGCGCGAACAGCGCGGTGAACATGGTGGTCGGGAAGCCGATCGCCGACAGGATGACGCCCGAATAGAAGTCGACGTTCGGGAACAACTTCTTTTCGATGAAGTAATCGTCCGACAGCGCCAGTTCCTCGAGCCGCAGTGCGGTTTCGAAGACCGGATCGTTGACGCCGAGCGATTCGAACACTTCGCGCACCGTCTTCTGCATCACGGTCGCACGCGGATCGTAATTCTTGTAGACGCGGTGACCGAAGCCCATCAGGCGGAACGGATCGTCCTTGTTCTTGGCACGGGCGATATATTCCGGAATGCGTTCCGGCGTGCCGATCTCGCGCAGCATGTTGAGCGCGGCTTCGTTGGCCCCGCCATGCGCCGGACCCCACAGGCAGGCGATGCCGGCGGCCATGCAGGCGAACGGATTGGCCCCCGACGAACCGGCCAGACGCACGGTCGAGGTCGACGCATTCTGTTCGTGATCGGCGTGGAGGATGAAGATGCGGTCCAGCGCCTTTTCGACGACCGGGTTCACTTCATACTTTTCGGCCGGCACGCCGAAGGTCATCTTCAGGAAGTTGCCGGTGTAGCTGAGCGAATTGTCGGGATACTGGAACGGCTGCCCGACGCTGTACTTGTACGCCATCGCCGCGATCGTCGGCATCTTGGCGATCAGACGGTGCGACGCGATCGTCCGCTGGACCGGATCGGTGATGTCGGTCGAGTCATGGTAGAATGCCGACAGCGCGCCCACTACGCCGCACATGATCGCCATCGGGTGCGCGTCCCGACGGAAGCCGCGATAGAAGGTCGCGAGCTGTTCGTGCAGCATCGTGTGGCGGGTGATCGTGTTGGTGAAATTGCCCAGTTCGTCGCCCGACGGCAGTTCGCCGTTCAGCAGCAGATAGGCGACTTCCATGAACGACGATTCTTCGGCCAGTTGCCCGATCGGATAGCCGCGGTGCAGCAGCACGCCTTCGTCGCCATCGATATAGGTCAGCGCCGAATCGCAGCTGGCGGTCGACGTGAAGCCCGGATCGTAGGTGAACGCGCCGGTCTGCGCATATAGCTTGCGGATATCGACGACGTCGGGGCCGATGGTGCCCGATCGCACCGAAAATTCGACGTCCTTGCCCGCGACCTGCAGTTTAGCGTTATCGGCCATCTGGCGTCTCCTGTTAGGTTATGCGGCCGGTTTGGCCATCTGGTCTTCGATGCGGCCGAGGCTCTCTTCGCGGCCCAGCAGGGCCAGCACGTCGAAAATCCCCGGTGAGGTGCGCGAACCCGTCAGCGCGGCGCGAAGCGGTTGCGCGGCGGCACCCAGCTTCAACCCCGCTGCCTCCGCCACCTCGCGTACCGCAGCTTCGATCGTCTCCGTATCCCATGCTGCGAGTGCGTCAAGCTTGGCGTGCAACTGCGTCAGGATCGCCCGTGCCTCGGGCGTCAGCAGCGTGGTCGCCCCATCGTCCATCGCCAGCGGGCGCGACCTGAAAAAGAAGGCGGCATTGGCGGCCAGTTCGTTGATGTCGGCGGCGCGGACCTTCAACACCGGCATGGCGCGCTGCAACAGGTCACGGTCGATCCCGTCGGGCAACCGCTCCGCGACGAGCGTGGCCAGGCGGGCATCGTCGGCCTCGCGGATGTAATGGCCGTTGAGGTTCAGCAGCTTCTTCGTATCGAAACGGGACGGCGAACGTCCGACGCCCGACAGGTCGAACACCTCGGTCGCACGCTCGCGGCTGATGATCTCCTCGTCACCATGCCCCCAGCCGAGACGCAGCAGATAGTTGTTCAGCGCCTCGGGCAGCACGCCCAGTTCGTCGCGATAGGCTTCCACACCCAGCGCGCCGTGGCGCTTCGACAGCTTGGCCCCGTCCGCACCGTGGATCAGCGGCACATGGGCATAGACCGGATCGGGCCAGCCGCCTTCGACCGCGTCCATCGCGCGGATCAACGCGAGCTGGCGAAAGGCGTTGTTGAGATGATCGTCGCCGCGAATGACGTGCGTCACGCCCATGTCGTGATCGTCGACAACGACCGCGAGCATATAGGTCGGCGTACCGTCCGATCGAAGCAGTACGAAATCGTCGAGCTCGGCATTGGCGACGGTGACCTCGCCCTGCACCTGATCGGCGATCGTGACCGACCCTTCCTTGGGTGCCTTCAGACGGACGACGAACGGCGCACCCGCAGGGGCGTCCTCGGCCGCGCGGTCGCGCCAGCGGCCGTCGTAACGGATCGGCCTGCCGGCGGCGCGCTGTTCCTCGCGCAACGCCGTCAGTTCCTCAGGCGTGGCATAGCAGCGATAGGCATGGCCGGCGTCGAGCAACTGGCGGGCGACGGCGGCATGGCGATCGGCGCGTGCGAACTGGAACACGGCATCGCCGTCCCAGTCGAGGCCGAGCCAGCGCATCCCCTCAAGGATCGCATCGATCGCCGGCTGGGTCGACCGCGCGCGATCGGTATCCTCGATCCGCAGCAGGAAACGACCGCCATGGCGACGGGCATAGAGCCAGTTGAACAACGCGGTGCGTGCGCCGCCGATATGGAGAAAGCCGGTCGGCGACGGCGCGAAACGGGTGACGACAGGCGTCGCGGAAGTGGTTGCGCCCAAGCGCGGATGCTCCCAGAAATCGGGTGGAACAGATATGGCAAGCTCAGCCGCGAACGCCCCTAGCATGGCACCCCGCCTGCTTCAAACCACGCACGTCGGGGCTGGGTTCCTCGCCGCGCTGGAACGCTTTGCCGAGGCGGAGCGGGGGCAATTGCCGCTGTGGATGCCGGTCGCGCTGGGGTCGGGCATCGCGGCGTGGTTCGTGCTGCCGGGGCCGGCGGCGTGGGCGGCGGTGCTGCTGGCCGGGCTGGCGGTGGCACTGGCCGGACTGGTCGTGCCATGGGGGACGCGGACGGCGCGGGCGATCACCATCGGCGGATTGCTGGTGATGCTGGGCTGCGGGTTGATCTGGTGGCGGGCGGAACGGGTCGCGGCACCGGTGCTGGCCCGGCCGGTCGTCACGGCGTTCGAGGCGCGGGTCGAGCGGGTCGAGCCGCTCCCGGCAAGGGAATTGGTAAGGCTGACGCTGGCACCGATCTCCCTGGCTTCCCTTCCTGGAAGGGAGGGGTTGGGGGTGGGTAGGGTTCCGCCTGGCGCGGCGTCCCGGTCTCTCGCGGGCCAACCCACGCCTAGCCCCTCTTTTCCAGACAGGGGAGGATTGCCGCCGCGTATCCGCGTCAACATCGCCCAGGCTGACCTGCCGTCCGGTATCACGCCGGGAGCCACTATCGCCTTGCGCGCCCGGCTGATGCCGCCACCGACCGCGGCACTGCCCGGTGCCTATGACTTTGCGCGGACCGCGTGGTTTCAGGGGATCGGCGCGACCGGACGCGGTTTCGCGCCGATCCGGGTCGTCGCGCCGGGCGATCCGGGCAATGCCGCGCTGCGTTCGACGCTGACCGGCCATATCGTCGCACGCGTCGATGGCAGCGAGGGCGGGATCGCCGCCGCGTTCGTGACCGGCGACCGCGGCTCGATCGCCGAAGCCGATGCCGAAGCGATGCGGCGCTCGGGCCTCGCCCATCTGCTGTCGATCAGCGGGCTGCACGTGACGGCGGTGGTCGTCGGTACGATGACGCTGGTGCTGAAGCTGTTGGCGCTGTTCCCGCCGATCGCCCTGCGGTGCCGGCTGCCGGTCGTGGCAGCAGGGGCGGGGGCGATGACCGCGCTCGCCTATACCTGGCTTTCGGGGGCGGACGTGCCGACGGTGCGATCGTGTATCGCCGCGCTGCTGGTGCTGGCCGCGCTGTCGCTGGGGCGGGAAGCGATCACGCTGCGGCTGATCGCGACGGGCGCGTTGCTGGTGCTGCTGGTCCTGCCCGAATCACTGGCGGGTCCGAGTTTCCAGCTGAGTTTCGCTGCCGTCACCGCGATCGTCGCGCTGCACGAACATCCTCGCGTCCATCGCTGGTTCCTGCAACGCGACGAAGCGGTCTGGCGGCGGTTCGCGCGCAGTCTCGGCTCGCTGCTGCTGACCGGCCTGCTGGTCGAGGCGGCGTTGATGCCGATCGGCCTGTATCATTTCCACAAGGCCGGGCTGTACGGTGCGCTCGCCAATATCGTGGCGATCCCGCTGACGACCTTCGTCACCATGCCCTTGGAGGCGCTGGCGCTGCTGCTCGATCTCGGCGGGCTGGGCGCGCCGGCATGGTGGGTGGTCGAGCGGTCGCTGGCGCTGCTGCTGTGGATCGCCCGGACGGTGGCGGCGGCACCGGGGTCGGTCGCGGCGTTGCCCGCGATGCCGGACGGTGCGTTCGCGCTGATGGTGGCCGGCGGCCTGTGGATCGCATTGTGGCGCACGGCCATCCGGCGCTGGGGTCTGGTGCCGCTGGCGATCGGTGGGCTGTGGGCGTTGGCGACGCCCGCACCCGACCTGCTGGTGACCGGCGACGGACGGCATCTGGCGCTGGCGACGCCGGCCGGCGGCATGGCGATCCTGCGCGACCGGGCGGGCGATTATGTCCGATCGACTTTGGGCGAAGGCGGCGGTGTCGAGGGCACATTGCCGCCATTGTCGGAGCAGCCGGGCGTGAAATGCAGCGCCGATCTGTGCATCGCCACCCGGCAGGCGGGCGACCGGCGCTGGACAATCGTCGCCACCCGCAGCGGCTATGCGGTGCCATGGGCGGAACTGGTCGCCGCCTGCCGCCGCGCCGACATCGTGGTCAGCGACCGGCGTCTGCCCGCCGCCTGCACCCCGCGCTGGCTGAAGCTCGACCGGACGACGCTCGCCGGCACCGGCGGAGTGGCCATATCGCTGGCCGACGCTCGGGTGACGACGGTGCGGGGCGGCGGGCGGCATCCATGGGAGGTGCCGCAGACGATCGCGCCGCCGCGTCCGCCCTATCGTGAACGGCGAAACGGGCGAAAGGGCGGGGTTTCCGACGCCTTGCGATGATCGTTGATCGCGACGCGCGCGCAGACGAAGGCGAACCACGCGATCAGCATTCCACCGAGCACGAACGCCCATGGCATCGGCAGCTTCGGGCCGAACAGCGCAAGGATCGGCAGCAACGCCGCCGACCGCACCACGGCGCTCCGTCCGGTCCAGTTCCGCCCGATCATGGTCAGAGCCGCGGCAGCGTCACGCCGCGCTGGCCCATATATTTGCCCGCACGGTCGGCATAGCTGGTCCCGCACGGCTGGTCGCCCTTCAGGAACAGGAACTGGCACGCGCCTTCATTGGCGTAGATCTTGGCGGGCAGCGGCGTCGTGTTCGAAAATTCCAGCGTGACATGCCCTTCCCATTCCGGCTCTAGCGGGGTCACGTTGACGATGATGCCGCAGCGGGCATAGGTCGATTTGCCCAGACAGATGACCAGCACGTCGCGCGGTACCCGGAAATATTCGACAGTACGCGCCAGCGCAAAGCTGTTGGGCGGAATGATGCAGACGTCGGTCTTGCGATCGACGAAGCTGTTCTGCGCAAAATCCTTCGGGTCGACGACCGCCGAGTCGACATTCGTGAAGATCTTGAACTCGTCCGACACCCGCGCGTCATAGCCATAGGACGACAGGCCATAGCTGATGCAGCCCTCGCGCCGCTGCGATTCGACGAAGGGTTCGATCATCCCCGTCGCCAGCGCGGTTTCGCGAATCCAGTGATCCGACAGGATCGTCATATCATGCCCTCTTGCTGCTGGCCGCTCCATCGCCGGATCGCGGGGGCAGGGCAAGCGGCTTCATACCCGACGTGGTGAAGGCGGTCAGCCGATCCCGAGATCGGCCGGCCCGAAGGCGTCGGGCAACAGCTCGGACAGGCGATAGGTCCGCATCGAATCGCCCTCCGCCGCGCCGCAATGGACCGGCAGGTCGCGGCCGGCCATCTGCGCGGCTTCGTTGATGACCTGTCGACAGCGGCCGCACGGGCTGACCGGCGTGGTGCCGGTGGCGCGGCCGTCCGCGTCCATCGCGCCGCCGATCACGCCGATCGCGACGATCTGGCGCAGGCGGCCGGCGGCGGAGGCGGTCGCGATCGCGACGGTCTCGGCGCAGAGCGACAGGCCGTAGCTGGCATTTTCGAAATTGGCCCCGGTGACGATCGATCCGTCGTCCATCAACAGCGCCGCGCCCACCGCGAAGCGCGAATACGGCGCGTGCGCGTTTGCGGCGGCGGCGCGCGCGGCGTCGATCAGGGCGGCGGGATCGGTCATTGGGCGGCTACACTCCACGCGACGGGACGCGCGACGCCATCGAACCGCCGTGCCGGGTTCGCCTGCCACATCCGCCATGGCTGCGCCAGATAGGTGGGTTCGAAGAAGCGCCGCTGCGCCCAGAGCGGGCGGACGATCGCCGCGCTGACCCGATATTCGTCCTCGAACGCCGGCGAAATGCGCAGCATCATCGGCCGGCCGTCATGATATTCGGCAGGGGCCAGAAAGCCGCGGATCGCGGTCAGCACCTGTGCGCGCGTCGGGCGGGTGGCGCAGTCGTCGGCGAAGTCGAGCGCCAGCGTCGCAGGCAGGGCGTCGGCGGCGCGCGGCACGGTGGTCAGATAGGCGGTGACCTGATCGGCGGTCGGCTCGCATAGCGAAAAGAGGTGTAGCGCGCCCTGCCGCAGTCCGGCGGCATGTGCGCCGTTCCAGTTTGCCTCGAACGCCGCATCGCGCTGCGTCCCCTGCGATGCCGTGACATAGGCGAAGTCCGCCCCCCGCGCGCGGACGGTCGGCCAGTCGATCGCGCCGTCCGCCGCCGAGACCGTCAGGCCCTGCACCGGAAACCGGGCGCGTTCGGGCGTCCAGCCGAACGACCATCGCCACGCGAACAGCGCGACGAGCGCCAGCACCGCCAGCGCGACGAGAATCGATCTGAACCGCATCAGCCCTTGATATGCAGCACGCAGATCAGGGTGAAGAGGCGGCGGGCGGTGTCGAAATCGATCTCGACCTTGCCGTCGAGCCGCTCGCGCAGCGCCTCCGCCGCTTCGTTGTGGATGCCGCGCCGGGCCATGTCGATCGTCTCGATCTCGTGCGGGGTCGCCTGGCGAATGGCTTTGTAATAGCTGTCGCAGATCGCGAAATAATCGCGGATCGGGCGGCGCAGGCGCGCCATGCCCAGCACCAGCGTCTCGATCAGGCTGCCGTCCTCGCGCGCAATATCGATCGCCAGCCGCCCCTCTGGCACCGACAGCGCGATGCGGTACGGACCGGCATAATTGTCGGGCGACATACGGGCCGGGGCGAAGTGATTCGCCTCCAGCAGATCGAAGATCGCGATCCGTCGTTCCTGCTCGATATCGGCGCTGCGCCACAGGATCGTGCGCTCGTCGAGGGTGACGTCGATGATCCGGGGATCGGCCATGGCCTCCTGTCGCCGCTTCGTGGCGTGGCGTCCACCGCAAAATGCGCTGTCAACCGGTTGAGCGTAAGCCCCAGGTCTGGGAGAAGGGGCGATGGCTACTGTTCACAGCATCGGCGGGGGTACTCCCCCGCAACCACCGCGCGTGCCCCACAATGTCGACGCGGAGGCGGCCTTGCTCGGCGCGATGCTGATCGACAACGGCCTTGCCGACGACATGGTCGAACGGCTGGACACCGAACATTTCTACGATCCCGCCCATGCGCGCATCTTCGAACGGGTCCGCGATGTGCGCCGCACCGGCATGATCGCCAGCCCGGTGACGCTGCGCCCGATGTTCGACAATGACGAATTGCTCGCGGCGCGCGGCGGCACCCAATATCTGGTCGAGATCACCGGCAGCAATGCCAGCCTGATCGGCGCGCGCCAGTTCGCGCAGCAGATCTACGACCTTGCCCAGTTGCGCGCGCTGATTACGGTCGGGCGCACGCTGGTCGAAAACGCCACCGACACTTCGACCGAAGTCGACCCCAAAAAGCAGATCGAGGCGGCCGAGGAAGCGCTGTTCAAGGTCGCGGCCGAGGGGAATACGACCAATGCGGTAAAATCGTTCGCGCAGGCGACGACGATGGCGGTCCGCATGGCCGAACGCGCGATGAATTCGGGCGGCGGTCTGTCGGGCGTCACGACCGGGCTCGATTCGATCAACGGCCGGATCGGCGGCATGCACCACAGCGATCTCATCATCCTTGCCGGCCGCCCCGGCATGGGGAAGACGTCGCTCGCCACCAACATCGCCTTCAACGCCGCCCAGCGGTACATGGACGATCAGCGCGCCGGCATGGAAAAGGGCAAGTCGGTCGGGGCCAAGGTCGCGTTCTTCTCGCTCGAAATGTCCGCCGACCAGCTGGCGACGCGTATCATGGCGGAGCAGGCGTCGATCAGTTCCGAAGCGCTGCGCATGGGCAAGATCCGCAAGGAGGATTTCACCCGCCTCGCCAACGCCGCCGCCGATCTCGAACAGCTGCCGCTCTATATCGACGATACCGCTGGCCTGACGATTTCAGGGCTGCACACCCGCGTCCGCCGGTTGCAGCGCAAGCTGGACGGCGAACTGGGGCTGGTCGTGGTCGACTATCTCCAGCTGTTGCAGGGGTCGGGCAAGGGCAGCGACAACCGCGTGCAGGAAATCTCGGAGATTTCGCGCGGGTTGAAGACGCTTGCCAAGGATATCGGCGTGCCGGTGATGGCATTGTCGCAGTTGTCGCGTGCCGTCGAACAGCGGGAAGACAAGCGGCCGCAATTGTCCGATCTTCGCGAATCCGGTTCGATCGAGCAGGACGCCGACATGGTCTGGTTCGTGTACCGCGAAGACTATTATGTCGCGGCCAAGGAGCCGAAGCGTCCGCGCGACGGCGACGATGCGAAGGTGTTCGAGGACCATGCCAAATGGGCGATGGATATGGAACGGGTCTATGGCCTCGCCGAGCTCATCATCGCCAAGCAGCGCCACGGTGCGACGGGCAAGGTCACGCTGAAGTTCGAGCCGCAGATCACCAAGTTCAGCGACTATGCCGGCAGCGGGTTCAGCGGTCTGGACGAATGACCGGTCGGTCCTGACGCAAAAAAAAGGGGGAGGTCCCGGTGGCACCTCCCCCGATGTGTTTGTGCTGTCGACGTCAGATACGGAACAGCGCGCCCACTACGATACGGCGATCGTTCAGGAAGCTGAACCGGTCATACTTCTGACCATCGGTGTCGATGATGCCATATGCCTTGCTCTTGGTGTCAAGGATATTGGCGATCGATCCGCGGATCTGAAGGTTGCCGATGTTGAACTTCAGCGACGCGTCGAGGAAGCCTGCATCTTCCGCGAAGATCGGGTTGCCCGTTACATAGTCGCGATAGGTCAGCAGGTACGACGAGCGCCAGTTATAGGCGAGACGCGCCTCGACCACCTTGTCCTGATAGATCGCGACCGCGTTGGCGATGTGCTTGGACTGGCCGAGCAGGTCGCTGACGCCCCAGCGGAACACCTGCGTCACATCGTCCGGCACCCCGTCGCCATTGGCGTCGGCACCGTTGCCTGGCGGTGTCGTGGTCGCATCGATGAAGGTGTAGTTCGCCTGGACGCCGAGATGCTTCAACGGCCCCGGCAGGAAGTCGAAAAACTGCTGATACCCGACCTCGACGCCCTTCACCTTGGCTTTCGCCTGATTGACCGCGCCGTTGTAGACGATGTTCAGGGTCTTGCCGTCGAGCGTCGTCGTTCCCAGTGACAGGTCGCCGTTGGTGATGATGTTCGACAGGCTCTTGTAGAAGCCCGCGACCGACAGATAGCCGCCCTTGAAATACCATTCGTACGAGAGGTCGAAGCTGTCGGCGGTCGTCGGCTTCAGGAACGGGTTGCCGCGGCTGACGCGGATTTCGCTGGCCGAGACGTCCTGCGCACCGCGATCCACGCCGAATAGCGGGTCGTTCCGATCGGTGATCTGGTCGTACCGGGTGGTGGTGGTGGTGACCACATATTCCTGCGACGCGCGCAGATCCTGCACGTTCGGTCGGCTCAGCCCCTTGCTGTAGCCGAAGCGGAACAGCATCTCGCGGTTCAGGTTGAACTTCATGTTGAACGACGGCAGCCACCGTTCGTCAACAAGGTTGAGCGTAGTCGGGATCGCGGCCTGTTCTGCATAGGCGACCGCCTGCGGTGCGAAGTCGCGAATGTCGTCGCGGCTTTCGGCGTCGTCGGTACGCAGCCGCTTACCGGTGTCGGGGTCGAACGTGTATTGGCAATTCTGCTGCCCCGGACCGCCGGTAAGGCTGCAGGACGGCAGATCGGGATTGAACGGCCGAAATGCCTGGAAGCCCGACGATTGCAGCTCGGTACGGACGTACCGCACGCCGATATTGCCGTCGATCGACATGTCGCCGTCGAAATCATGTTTGAAGTCGACGCGGACATAGGCGTTCTTCGTCCGCTCCGTGATGTCGGACGTATCCTCGGGACGATAGATGCCCTGGCCGAAGCGCGTACCGTTGTCGGTGCCGCGTGGGACCCAGCTACCCAGTGTCGCCAGCTGCGGTTCGCTGGCGATATATTTGCGAAACGCGGAATAGTCGTTGAGGATATTCTGGTTCACGAAGACGAAGTCGGTGTTGCTGCCCTGAATGACGCCGTCGCCACGGAAGAAGTCCTTAAAGCTGACCGCTTCGAAGCCCTTGTTCGGGTTCTGGAACGTGCCGGCGATGCCATAGCCACCGGCCCATGCCGGCGCGATCGCACCCCAGTTTAGCGCCATTTCCGAATTGACCTGGCTGCGCTCAGCGAAACGGGCACCGAACTTCACGCTGTCGAACCAGCCGGCAAGGCCGTCCGCGCCCGACACGTCGTAGCTCAGGTCGCCGCGCAGCGAGTACAGGTCGCCTTCGCCGTTCTGGAACTGATCGGCGGCGAACTGGAAATTGGCACCGTTGAAGTCGCTCGAACTGGTCGGCGTCGGAATGAAGATGCCCGGCGTGGTGATGACACCGTCGGTGGTCACCGGATCACGGTCGCCGGTAAAGCGCGTATTGCCGGGATTGAAGCGGTGCGTCGGATCGATGAAGAATTCGACGCGCGGGTGGTCGAGGTCCGGCTTCACCGAATAGTTGAAGTAGCTGTTCATGCCACCCCAAATCTGCCGCTGCCTGGCATCGGCCTTCGTATATTGACCGTCCACCGTCACGAACAGCCGCTCGCTCGCGGTCCATTTCAGGTTCAGGCTGAAATCTTCGGTGGTCGCTTCCTCCTGCTTGCCGACGCCGAGCATGCCGATGTCGCGACCGCGCGCACCCGTCCAGGAATCGTTGTTGCTGGTGACGAGACCCGATTCCATCAGGCCGCCCTGTACCGGATACAGGGTTTCGCAATCGCCGGGAGCGACCGGACGACCACCGGGGCCGCTGCACATCGGCAGCCCGCTGGAACCCCAGTTCTTGTTCAGCTGCATGTTCTGGACGCCGATCTGGACGCCGCCATTATGATCGGGGAACCATTCCAGCGTCCGCTCGGTGCTGTTGATCTTGGTTTCGACGCGAATATACTTGAACGTCGCCTGCAGGCTGTCGTTGCGCCACTGCACCGCCCCGTAATAGCTGATGCGGTCGCGATCGAAGTCGGTGTTGCGCAGCTGGAAGCCGGGGGTGATGCCGACGATGCGCGACGGATCGGCCCCGATGAATTCGTTGGTCCGGTTGTCGTCGTTGAAGTTGCCGGTTTCGGGGACGTTGCCGTTGGCGTCGAGGACGCGCGGGATCGGCGGGCTTTGCTGCCAGCCGTTGATCCGTGAATCGAGCCGGGAGCGCGAATAGGAACCGAGGATGCCGATCTCGCCGATGCCGGTTTTCCAGCGCTTGCCCGCGGTGATGCTGCCCTGCGGCGACCATTTTTCGCGAAGATCGGAAAACGTGCCGTCGAACGCGACGACGAACAGGTCCTTCTTGCTGTCGAACGGTTCGAGCGTGCGCAGGTTGATCGTGCCGCCGATGCCGCCTTCGATCAGGTCGGCGCTCTGGTTCTTGTAGACGTCGACGCCGCCGACCAGTTCGGGCGGAATGCTGGAGAAGTCGAGCGAGCGACCGCCATTGGCGGAGAATGCGTCACGACCGTTGAATTCCGAACGTACGAAGCCAAGGCCGCGCACGAGGTTGCCGCGACCTTCGGGGGAAGGAAAGTCGGGGCTGCCGCCGTTGGTCGGGAACCGCGAGATGGTGACGCCCGGAATACGACCGATCGCTTCGGCGACCGACAGGTCGGGCAGCGTCGCGATGTCCGATGCGGTGATCGAATCGACGAACGTCGACGAGCGGCGCTTGATTTCCTTGGCCGATTCAAGCGCGGCGCGAATACCGGTGACGACGATTTCCCCTTCGGGCGTCGCGTCCTGCGCGTTGGCCAGCGGCGTGGGAACCTTCTCGTCCGGCGGCGTGATCGCGGTCTGGGCGAAGGCCGCCGCCGGCGTCAGCGCCAGGGTCAGCGCCGACGTGGCCATCAGCAACCGCCTGGCCGAACGCGACGGATACGCGAGTACCTGCATCTTCATCAATCAATCCCCTCCCTGTAGCGGCGTCTTGGCGCGCCGCCCGGTGTCCCCTGTGCTCGATCCTTGCTGCTCGTTTTTTCGTTTATCGATACGAAACGGCAGGCAATGGTGCGGCAACGATTGGAGGCATAACGGATCTGATTTACCCCGGCAAGATAGCGGTAACATATTTAAAGGAGGTCGTTGACAATTGTCCGTCGGCGACGCTTTGTCTATTAAGCAAACTAACATTACGTATTAAGCGTATGCTGCATCGCAATGAGGTTCAGCTGTAATTGCAGCAACTCTTGTGCGCCGCGTCGTGACTGTTGAGAGGACGGCACAATGACGGATTTGACGATGGCCGGGTCGGGCGCGACGTGACCGGACCGGACGACATCGAACGCGTCTGTATCGTCGGTGGCGGCACCGCCGGATGGATGACCGCCGCTGCGCTTGCGAACAGGCTGGAGGGTCTGGGCGTACGGGTGCAGCTGATCGAATCGGACGAAATCGGAACGGTCGGGGTGGGGGAGGCGACGCTGCCGCATATCCGCGCGTTCAACACGACGCTCGGTATCGCCGAATCGGACCTGATGCGGGCGACTGAAGCGACGTACAAGCTGGGTATCGAGTTTTGCGACTGGGGTCGAATCGGCGACCGCTACATCCATCCGTTCGGCAATTACGGACCGACCGACGACGGCATCCCGTTTTACCACCAATGGCTGCGGTTGCACGAGTTGGGCGACGCGACCCGGCTGGACGACTATTCGTTCCCGGTGATCGCCGCCGAACACAATCGCTTCCGCCATCCGGGCAGCGACGTGCGGCAGGTCGAATCGAGCTTCGGCTATGCCTATCAGTTCGACGCCTCGCTCTATGCCCGCTTCCTGCGGCGCTATGCCGAGGCGCGTGGCGTCGAGCGGATCGAGGGCAAGGTGGTCGACGTCGCGCTGCATGGTAAGAATGGTCACGTCCGCGGCGTGACGCTGGCCGATGGCCGGGTGCTGGACGCCGATCTGTTCGTCGACTGCTCGGGGTTTCGTGGGCTGCTGATCGAAGGGGCGCTTCAGTCGGGCTATGACGACTGGAGCAACTGGCTGCCGTGCAACCGGGCGGTCGCGGTACCGACCGACAGTCGCGGACCGCTCGGCCCTTATACCCGCGCGACGGCACGGACGGCGGGGTGGCAGTGGCGGATTCCGTTGCAGCACCGGGTCGGCAACGGTCATGTCTATTGCAGCAGCTTTATTTCCGACGACGATGCGCAGGAACAGCTGATCGCCAATCTGGACGCGCCGATGCAGGCCGAGCCGCGACGGCTGCGCTTCACGACGGGGCGGCGGCGCGATTTTTGGAAGCGCAATGTCGTGGCGATCGGGCTGGCCAGCGGGTTTCTCGAACCGCTCGAATCGACGTCGATCCATCTGATCCAGGACGGCATCACCGAATTGCTGGCGCTGTTCCCGACACGCGCCTTCGCCGTGGGCGATATCGCCGAATATAACCGGCGGATGGCGCTGCATTTCGAACGGGTGCGCGACTTCCTGTTGCTCCACTATGTCGCGACCGAGCGCGAGGACAGCGAGATGTGGCGGCATTTCCGTGCGCTGACCTTGCCCGACAGTTTGCAGGCGAAGATCGATGCGTGGCTGACGCGCGGCTATGTCGTACCCTATCAGTTCGGATTGTTCCTGCCGCCCAGTTGGGTGGCGGTCATGCTGGGGCAGAGGCTGATGCCGAAGGGATATGATCCGCGCGTGCTGGCGCAGGACGATGCGACGATCGCCGCTCGGGCGGCGGCGCTACGGCGTGCGGTGGCGCAGGCGGTGCAGGCGACGCCTGACCATGCCGACTATATCCGCCGATCGCCGGCCGCGGCCGGTCTGGCGGCCTGACCGACGATGCAGGGGGTCGAAACATCCGCAGTGGTCGGACGCATATTGGTGTGCGGCAGCGGACTGGCCGCCGAGATGACCGTGGCGACGCTGGCGGCGCAGCTGCCGCCGCATGTCGCGATCATGCGCGTGGATGCGGGTGACCAGCGGGCAAGCGACCTGTTCTATGGCAGCGTGACCGCGCCGTCGGCCTATGCCTTCAACCTGTCGGCCGGGGTCGATGAGCGGCGACTGATCCTGACCAGCGATACGAGCTTCTCCTGGGGAACGCGCTATGCCGATTGGGGCGGGCGCGGCTGGATGCAGGGATTTGCGCTGCCGTTCCCGGTGATCGACGGGGTGCAACTGCATCAGTATCTGGCGTTGGTCGGGGGGGATGCGATCACGCCCTATATCGCCGGGGTACAGGCGGCGCGGCGCGGCGTGTTCGTCCATCCGCCGCGCGAGGGCGACGGCCAGCACCCGCTGGGCCGCGCCGAATATGGCTATCAATTCGACCCGGTCGATTATGCCGCGTTGTTCGCGGCGGCGGTGCCGGCGGGGCGGGTCGAGCGGGTCGGCGGTTCGGTCGTCGGTGTAGAGGTTGCGGACGGTGCGATCGCGGGCGTGCGGCTGGACGATGGCTCGCTGTTGACCGCCGACCTGTATGTCGATTGCAGCGGTCCCGCTGCGCTGTTGCTGGCGGCACTAGCACCCGACTGGCGGGGGACGCGACGGATCGCGCTCGCGGTCGAGGACGATGCGGGGGGCGACGAAACGCCACTGCGGACGGTGCGGGTGACGCCCGATGGCTGGCAGAGCGAGACCCCGTTGAAAGGGCGCGTCCGCCGGATGCGGGTGTCGGCGGCGGGTCCAGCCGAGGTCGTGCTTGGCCGCCGGTCGCACGGCTGGGTCGGCAATTGCGTCGGCATCGGACAGGCGGCGGCGGTAGTCGAGCCTCTGACGCCGGCACCGATGATGCTGCTGGAACAGGATATTCAACGGCTGCTGACGCTGATCCCCGCGCGGCGCGACATGGTGGTCGAGGCGCGCGAATATGATCGCCGGTTCGCCGACGATCATGACCATGCTGACCTGTTCCAGCGCGCGTTCTTTACGGCGGACGGACTGCCGGACGGCCCCTATTGGCAGGCGGCGACGGCGGAGTGTGTGCCGGAGAAGCTCGCGCGCAAGCTGGCCATGTTCGCCGATCGCGGGGTGCTGGTCGCCTATGACCTCGAACCCTTTCACCCGGAGGACTGGACGATCCTGCATCTGGGGCTGGGATCGCGGCCCCGTCGGCACGACCGGCTGGCCGATCGCGCCGACCCGGGCCGGGTGCGGCAGTATCTGTCGGCCATGGAACGCGACATCGAACAGGCGGTGGCGAAGCTGCCGCCCGCGCGCCTCTATCGCGCGCAACTCGAACAATATCTGAAGCGGGGAATGGTATGAGTGCGCCGCTGTTGCGCCGGATCGTGATCGTCGGCGGCGGATCGGCGGGGTGGATGACCGCCGCCGCACTGTCGAGCCTGCTCGATCCGAAGGACGTCGCGATCACCCTGGTCGAATCCGATGCGATCGGCACGGTGGGGGTGGGCGAAGCGACGATCCCCGACATCCTCGCTTTCAACCAGATGCTGGGCGTCAACGAGGCCGAGTTCATGGCCGCGACGCAGGCGACGTTCAAACTGGGTATCGAGTTCGTCGACTGGGGTGCCAGGGGGGATCGCTATGTCCACCCGTTCGGTCAGCATGGCGTCGACATGCAGGGAATCGACTTCCACCAATATTGGCTGCGGGCCCGCGAGCATGGCGCGCCGCAACTGATCGAGGAATACAGCCTGTGCGCGGTGGCGGCACGGGCGGGCAGGTTCGCGTTGCCCGACCCGAACCCGCGATCGGTGCTGTCGCAGATCCGCTATGCCTATCATTTCGACGCGACGCTCTATGCCCGCTTCCTGCGCCGCTATGCCGAGAAGCGCGGCGTCGTCCGTATCGAGGGGATCGTCGGTGCGGTCGGGCGGGGGGCGGATGGCGCGATCACCGGCCTGACCCTTGCCGACGGACGCGGGGTCGCGGGCGATTTCTTCTTCGACTGCACCGGGTTCCGGGCGCTGCTCGCGGGCGAGACGCTGGGCAGCGGGTTCGTCGACTGGAGCCACTGGCTGCCGTGCGATACCGCGCTGGCGGTGCCGAGCGAACATGCCGGGCCGCCGACCCCCTATACCCGCGCGACCGCGCGCGACGCCGGCTGGCAATGGCGCATCCCGACGCAGCGGCGGGTCGGCAACGGCCATATCTTTGCCAGCGCCTTCACGACCGAGGAAGCGGCGAGTGCGACGCTGCTGGCCGGTCTCGATGCGCCGGCACTTGCCGATCCGCGTCGCATCCGGTTCAGGGCAGGGTGTCGCGATACCTTCTGGTCGGGCAACTGCATCGCGATCGGGCTGGCGGCGGGGTTTCTCGAACCGCTCGAATCGACGTCGATCTATCTGATTCAGGAGGGGATCAGCCGGTTCATCTCGCTGTTCCCGCGCGGCGACATTCCGGACATCCTGCGCACCGAATATAACCGCCATATGCGCACCGAGTTCGAACAGGTGCGCGACTTCATCATCCTGCATTATGCAGCGACCACGCGAGACGACACGCCGTTCTGGAACCATTGCCGCACCATGCGACTGCCCGATACGCTGCTTCACAAGATCGAACTGTTCCGCGAAACCGGACGCGTGTTCCGCTACAATGACGAGTTGTTCACCCGGCCGAGCTGGGTCGCGGTGATGCTGGGGCAGGGGATCGTGCCGACGTCCTCCGATCCGATCGTCGCGACGCTGCCCGAACGCGATGTCGCACGCAGCCTCGCGTCGATGCACGACGCGATGGCGGCGGCGGTGGCGCGGATGCCGACGCATGGCGACTTCCTCGCCCGCTACTGCCCGGCACCGGCGATGGCGGCATGAGCGAGGCGAACATCCGCAGCATCGTGATCGTCGGCGGCGGCACGGCCGGATGGATGGCGGCGGCGGCGCTGTCGCACATGCTGGCCGGCAGCGGCATGGCGATCCGCGTCGTCGAATCCGAAGCGATCGGCACGGTCGGCGTCGGCGAGGCGACGATCCCGCACATCCAGTATTTCAATCGCCTGCTCGGCATCGACGAGGATGATTTCGTCCGGCGGACCTGCGCGACGTTCAAGCTGGGCATCGAATTCGTCGATTGGGGGCAGATTGGCGAGCGCTATATCCACCCCTTCGGCACCTATGGGCAGGAGATGGAGGGCATCCATTTCCACCATTTCTGGTATCGCCACGCGCAGGCGGGGGGTGCATTGCCGCTCGATCGCTTCAGCATCGGCGTCGGTGCGGCGCGGGCGGGCAAATTCATGCGGCCCGATCCGTCGCGTCGCGGATCGCCGCTGGCCGGCATCAGCTACGCGTTTCAGTTCGATGCCGCGCTCTATGCCAAATATCTGCGCGCACGGGCCGAAGCGGCGGGCGTCGTGCGGACCGAGGGGCGGATCGTCGACGTCGCGCTGAACGGTGCGAACGGCCATGTCGATCATGTCCTGCTCGACGATGGCAGCCGCGTCGCGGGCGACCTGTTCATCGACTGCTCGGGCTTTCGCGGGCTGTTGATCGAGGGCGCGCTGAGCGCTGGCTATGACGACTGGCGCGAATGGCTGCCATGCGATCGGGCGGTGGCGCGGCCCTGCGCCCGCGTCGGCGATCCGACGCCTTATACCCGCGCGACCGCGACCAGCGTCGGCTGGCGCTGGCGCATCCCGCTCCAGTCGCGCACCGGCAATGGCCATGTCTATTGTTCGGACTATGTCGACGACGACACGGCGCTGGCGATGCTGAACGACGGTCTCGACGGTGCACCGCTGGCGGACCCGAACTTCCTGCGCTTCACGGCGGGGGTGCGGCGCAAGGCGTGGGATCGGAATGTCGTCGCGTTGGGGCTGGCGGCGGGGTTTCTCGAACCGCTCGAATCGACGTCGATTCATCTGATCCAGACCGGGATTGCGCGGCTGCTGACCAACTTCCCCGATCGGTCGTTCAATCAGCCGGATATCGATTATTACAATCGGCGCACGCGGTTGGAGTATGAACAGGTCCGCGACTTCCTGATCCTGCATTACAAGGCGACGGCCCGCAACGACAGCCCACTCTGGCGCCGTTGTCGTGACATGGCGATCCCGGCGTCGCTCGAGGAACGCATCGCCATCTTTCGCGAAAATGCGCGGCTGTACCGGCACGACAACGAACTGTTCAGCGAGACGAGCTGGCTGGCGGTGCTGCACGGGCAGAATATCCACCCGAAGCGGCATCATCCGATCGCCAACATCTTGTCACAGGACGAACTCGATCGCCGCATGACCCATATCGCCGGCGCGATGGATGCCGGGGTGCGGGCGATGCCCGACCATATGGCGTTCATCGACCGGTTTTGTCGCAGTCCGTCCTAACGACGCAGGTCGTCGATCAGATAATGCTTCACCTGCTGTGCCCTGTCGGGCGTCATCTCGCCCAGCGCGCCGCGACCGGCGGCCGGAAGGTGGGTGACGGCGTCATGGCCCGCACCAAAGACATAATGGTCGAACCATGTCCGCCATATGTCGCGCTCGCGCTCGGGCAGGTCGCGGATGCTCATCACCGCGTGCATCAGCGAGCGGAAGGGGGACCCCTGCCAATCGCGCGGGGTCAGGGGCCACCAATAGTTGGTGAGGACGTTGATCGGCGACAGCCCCTCGACCTGATGCCACCACATATAGGGGATGTAGATCGCGTCGCCGGGTTCGAGTTCGGCTTCCAATGCGGTTTCCAGCGCCTCGGCATAGCGCGGATAGCGTTCGAGGTCGGGATTGCGCAGGTCGACCATGCTGACCGGCGGCCCGGCAAAGGTGAAGTCGAACGGCCCGACATACAGGTTGCGGACCTGTTCGGGCGGGAACAGCGTGAAGCGGCGTCGTCCGCCGACCACCACCGCGACGTTTTCCGACATGTCGAAATGGGTCGACACGGTGACGCGGTTGCCGACCCACAGCCGCGCGACCGCGCCCGGACCGGCAACGCCCAGCACATTGTCGCGGGCGAAGTCGGGGCAGTTTTCGGCGATCGGCACCGCGCCCGCATAGAAGGCCGGCGGCTGTTCCTCGTCCCGCACGCTCATCAGCGCGCGCAGCAATTCGCCGATCGGGGCGATCCGCTGCTGATAGTTCAGCCCGCGCAGGTCGTTGGTGTACCAGAATCGCCCGTTGATCTGCGGCGGCCCCAGAAAGGCGGGGACCGGTTTGCCGAGATCGGTCGCCTCGATATAGTCGCGCAACGCCTCGTCCGACTGCCGTGCGGCCCGAACCGCCGGCCACGACGCGGCGATCCCGCGAAGGACCGCCGGCTGGCGCAGCGGCACGATCTCCGTCTCGAACCGAAGACGATCGACGTCGTGCCATTCACGGATCGGCTGAAAACTGCGCGTCATATGGAAATGCCTGCCAAAACCGTGGCGCGCCGACGCGCCGGATGTAACAGCCTGTAAATCGCCGGTTTGCGGAAGTCGATGATATCGCGTCTTTACAGGGCGCGTCGACCTACCTAGCGTTGCAAACGAATTAGCAGACAATACTGCGGAGGGGTGGCTGATGGCCATAGCGGAGGGTGTCGGGCCCGTGACCGATCGATCGGTCGACGGAAGTCTGACCGCGCGGCTAAGCGCGTTGATGTTCATGCAGTTCTTCATCTGGGGAGCGTGGCAGGTCACGCTCGGCCTGGTGATGCAGACGGTCGGGATCGGCAATCTGATCGGCAACGCGTTTTCGATGGGGCCGATCGCGTCGATCGTCGGGTCGCTGCTGCTCGGCATGGTCGCGGTGCGCTATGTCGCGCCGCGCATGTTGATGGTGATCCTGCATTTGGTCGGCGGCGTGCTGCTGTACCTGCTGCCGACGCTGCTGACCCCGGAAAAGGGCGGGACGTTCGTGTGGCTGCTGCTCGGCTACATGATCCTGTACATGCCGACCGTCGGCCTTGCGAATACGATCGCGCTCAAGAGCTTTGGCGACCGGACCGACAATTTCCCGTTCGTCCGCGCGTTCGGTACGATCGGCTGGATCGCCGCCGGCCTCATCATCGGCTGGGCGGGACTGTCCGCCAGCCCGAAGATCTTCTGGGTCGCGGCGGTCGTGTCGATCGCGCTCGGCGTCTACAGCTTCACCCTGCCGGCGGTCGAGGCCGACAAGCCGCAGGGCGGCAGCGTGCTGGCGCAGGTTTTCTGCGTCGAGGCGTTCGGGCTGATGCGGCAGAAGTCGTTCCTGATCTTCATCCTCTGCGCGACGCTGATCTCGGTGCCGCTGGCGATGTATTACGCCTATGCCTCGCCCTATGTCGGCGCGGCGGGGATCGAGAATGTCAGCGGGACGCTGGCGATCGGGCAGATGTCTGAACTGGTGTTCATGTTCTCGATGCCATGGCTCTATCGCCGCTTCGGCGTGAAGCCTTTGCTGCTGGTCGGCATGGCCGCATGGGCGCTGCGCTATGCGCTGTTCGCGATCGGTGACGGCGGGTCGGGGATGTGGGCGATCTATGTCGGCGTGGCGCTGCATGGCGTGTGCTACGACTTCTTCTTCGTCGCCGGGGCGATCTATGTCGGCACCATCGCCACGCCGAAGGGCGTCAATGCGCAGGCGCAGGGCATGCTGACGCTGTTCACCTATGGCGTCGGGATGCTCCTCGGCTCGCAGATCGGCGCGATGATCTATGCGCAGCTGCCGGCCACGCCGACCATCGCCGACTGGCAGGGCATGTGGATCTATCCGGCGGTCGCCGCCGCGGCGATCGCGCTGCTGTTCCAATTCACCTTCCGCGACGATCGTCGCAAGGAGACGCTGGCATGACGGGAATGAAGGGGCCGGGCATCTTCCTGGCGCAGTTCATGGGCGACAAGGCGCCGTTCGACACGCTGGAGAACATGGCCGAATGGGCCGCGGGCCTCGGCTATGTCGGCGTGCAGATCCCGTGCGACACGCGGCTGATCGACCTGAAAACCGCGTCGGAGAGCAAGGATTACTGCGACGATCTGCGCGGCAAGCTGGCGCACCACGGTATCGAAGTGACCGAACTGTCGACCCATTTGCAGGGGCAGCTGGTCGCGGTCCATCCCGCCTATGACACGCTGTTCGACGGCTTCGCGCCGCCCGAAGTGCACGGCAAACCTGCCGAGCGGCAGGTCTGGGCGGTCGAGCAGGTCAAGATGGCGGCCAAGGCCAGCGCTAATCTGGGGCTGAAGGCGCATGCGACCTTCTCCGGTGCGCTGGCATGGCCTTATGTCTATCCGTGGCCGCAGCGGCCCGCCGGGCTGGTCGAGGAAGCGTTTGCCGAACTGGCGCGGCGCTGGACCCCGATCCTCGACGTGTTCGAGGACAATGGCGTGCATTGCGCGTTCGAGGTCCATGCCGGCGAAGACCTGCACGACGGGGCGACATGGGAACGCTTCCTCGAGGCGGTGAAGGGGCATAATGCCGCCCGATTGCTGTTCGATCCGTCGCATTACGTGCTGCAACAGCTCGATTATCTCGACTTCATCGATCGCTATCACGGCCGGATTTCGTGCTTCCACGTCAAGGATGCCGAATATAATCCCACCGGGCGCTCGGGCGTCTATGGCGGTTATCAGGATTGGGTCGATCGTCCGGGGCGGTTCCGCTCGCTGGGCGACGGACAGGTCGATTTTTCGGGCGTGTTCAGCCGCATGGCGCAATATGGCTATGATGGCTGGGCGGTGCTCGAATGGGAGTGCGCGCTCAAGAACTCCGACGATGGTGCCAGCGAAGGCGCTCCGTTCATCGAGGCGCATATGATCAAGCTGACCGATCACGCCTTCGACGATTTCGCCAAGAGCGGCGTCGACCGGGCGGCGATCCGCAAGCTGATGGGATTGTCGGCGGAATGAGCGGCAGGGCGTTGAAGCTGGGCATGGCCGGCGGTGGCGAGGGCGCGTTCATCGGCGCGATCCACCGCAAGGCGGCGGCGCTGGACGGCGATTGGCAGTTGGTGGCCGGCGCGTTCAGCAGCGACCCCGACCGCAACGCCCGCAGCGGTGCGTCGCTCGGGCTCGACCCGCAGCGTGTCCATGGCGATCTGAACGCGCTGATCGCGGCCGAACGCGCGCTGCCGGAGGGCGAGCGGATCGACGCGCTGGCGATCGTCACGCCGAACCACCTGCATGCGCCGATGGCGATCGCCGCACTGGAAGCGGGCATCAACGTCTTCTGCGAAAAACCCATGGCGATGAGCAGCGACGAAGCGCGCGCCATCGCTGCGGCGGCGCGCAAGAGCGGTGCGAAATTCGCGCTGGCCTTCACCTACAGCGGCTATCCGCTGGTCGAAGAGGCGCGCACCCGCGTCGCGCGCGGTGATCTCGGCAAGATCCGGCTCGTTCAGGTCGAGTATCTGCAAGGGTGGCTAAGTTTACCAATCGATGGCGAAGGTAACAAGCAGGCCGAATGGCGCACGGATCCGGCGAAGGCCGGGCTGGGCGGCTGTCTGGGCGATATCGGCACGCATGCCTTTCACCTGGCCGAGCATGTCTCGGGCGAGCGGGTGAGCGAGGTGTTGGCCGACCTGACCGCGCATGTCGCCGGGCGGCGGCTCGACGACGATGTCAGTGCGCTGCTGCGCTTCGATGGCGGGGCGCGCGGCACGCTGAAGGCCAGCCAGGTCGCGGCGGGCGAGGAGAATGGCCTGAAACTGCGCGTGTCGGGAGAGCTTGGCACGCTCGAATGGGCGCAGATGGAGCCGAACACGCTGACGCTGCGCTGGCTTGACCGGCCGGCCGAAGTGGTGCGGGCGGGCGGGCCGGGACTGGCCGGATCGACCCAGGCATTGCTGCGTACGCCTTCGGGCCATCCCGAGGGCTATATCGAAGCCTTTGCCAATCTGTATCAAGGGTTTGCGGCGGCGATTCGCGGGCAGGACGAACGCTTCGTCCCCGGCCTGACCGATGGTCTGCGGACGATGAATTTTATCGAGGCGGTGATCGCGAATGCGAGCTCCGACCGAAAATGGACCCCAGTGGAAGCGGGAGAGTAAAGATGAAACTGCTGACGGGTATGGCAATCGTGGGTGCGGCCGGTGCGACCGCGCTGCTTGCCACTGCGACGCCAACCACCGCCCAGACCGCGGCACCGCCCGCGTTCAACGCCTGCAAGGCGTGCCACACGGTCAACAAGGGTGGCCGCAATGGCATCGGCCCCAATCTGTTCGGCGTGGTCGGACGGCCTGCGGCGTCGGTGCCGGGCTTCAACTATTCGCCGGCGATGAAGGCGTCAAAGTTGCGCTGGGACGCCAAGACGCTCGACGCGTATCTGACGGCACCGGCCAAGAAGGTGCCGGGTACGCGGATGCCGATCTCGACGCCCGATCCGGCGAAGCGTGCCGCCATCATCGCCTATCTGACGTCGGCCAAGTGAGCGGCGTGTCGCGGCGCACGGTCATCGCAGGGGCCGCCGCCGCGACGCTGGCCACCGGCGTACGTGCGTCGCAACGCCGCGAAGGCGGCGGCAGCAACGCTGCGCGCTTCTCGCTGAAATTCGCGCCGCACGAAGGCAGCTTCGCCAGCCGTGGCGACCGGATCGAACAGATAGCCTATGCCGCCGATCAGGGCTTCATGGCGTGGGAAGATAACGAGGCGGCCGGGCGCAGTATCGCCGAACAGACGGCGATGGCGAAGGCGCTGCAACAGCGCGGCATGACGATGGGCGTGTTCGTCGCCAGCATGCCGAAATGGGCGCAATCGCGGCCGCTGCTGGGCGCGAACGACGGTGCCGAGCGCGAAGCGTTCCTGAACGACATCCGCGCGTCGATCGAGGTCGCCAAGCGGCTGTCGGCGACGCGGATGACGGTGGTGACCGGGTTCATGGACCCGAAGGTGCCGCAGGACATCCAGACCGCACGGGTCATCGACGTGATGCGCCGCGCGGGCGATATCGTCGCGCCGCATGACATCGCCATGGTCATGGAACCGCTGAACACGCGGACCAACCATCCCGGCGTCTATATGCAGACCGTCGCGCAGGGCTATGCCGTCGCGCGCGGTGCGAACAGTCCGGGGGTCAAGATTCTTGCCGATCTGTATCACGAACAGATTCAGTCAGGGAATTTGATCCCGACGCTCGACACCTGCTGGGACGAGATCGGCTATATCCAGTTCGGCGACAATCCCGGCCGCAACGAGCCGGGGACCGGCGAAATCAACTATGCCACCGTCGTCAAATGGCTGCGGAACAAGCGCTATGCCGGCGTGATCGGCATGGAACATGGCAATTCGATCAAGGGTCGGCCGGGGGAGGATGCGCTGGTCGCAGCCTATCGCCGGATCGACCAGGCATGAAGGGGAGGGGATGATGAGGCTCCGTACGATAACGGTGCTCGGATCGGTGCTGATGGCGCTGGCGGGCTCCGCCGGTGCGCAGGACAAGCCGGGTTTCAGGGATACGCCGATACTGCCGGGCGGACAGTGGAAGGTTCACGATGCCGACCGGCCGACGCCGACGGTCGTGACGCCCGCGGAACAGCCGGGCGGTGCGCCGTCCGATGCGATCGTGCTGTTCGACGGGCGCTCGACCGACGCGTGGTCGCCAAAGGGTACGCCATGGCCGGTCAAGGACGGTGTGATGACCGTACCGGCGCGAGGGCCGGGTGGCAAAGGTGGCGGCGATCTGGTGTCGAAGCAGAGCTTCGGCGACGTGCAGCTTCACCTCGAATTCCGCAGCCCCAATCCGCCGACCAAGACGTCGCAGGATCGCGGCAATAGCGGCATCTGGTTCATGCAGCGCTACGAGGTGCAGATCCTAGATGGCTATCAGAACCCGACCTATGCCGATGGCACGGTCGGCGCGGTCTATGGCTTCAAGCCGCCGCTGGTGAATGCGTCGCGCAAACCCGGCGAATGGCAGACCTATGACGTCGTGTTCGAACGGCCGCGCTTTGCCGCCGACGGGTCGCTGGTGCGACCGGCCTATGTCACCGCGATCCTGAACGGGGTGGTGGTGCAAAATCATCAGGCGATGCTGGGCACGACGATCTGGCGGCAGATCGCCAAATACGAGGCGCATGGCGATGCCGCGCCGATCCAGTTGCAGGATCATGACTCGCCGGTGTCGTTCCGCAACATCTGGGTACGACCGCTGCCCGAGAGCGCGATCGCGCAGGATCTGAAGGAGAACAGCAAATGATCGATCGCAGGACGGCTCTGGCCGGTGTCGCGGCGATGTTCGGCACCGCGCTGTACGCGCCGCTCGCGCGCGCTGTCGGAGCGCAAGGACCGGTCGGCGTGCCGACGATCAGCGATGGTCCGCCGAGCGCCGCCGTGTTCACCGCGCCGCAACGCGCGCTGATGACGGGCTTGAGCGAACGCGTCATCCCGACCACCGATACGCCGGGCGCGATCGCCGCGGGCGTGCCGGCCTATATCGAGAAGCTACTCGCCGACTGGTCCTATCCGGCTGAGCGGGTGCCGATCGTCGCCGGGCTGGATGCGATCGAGAAGCGCAGCATGGCGGACTATAAGGTCACGGGTGCCAAGGCGACGCCGGCGCAGCAGGACGCTTTGCTGACGCTGGCGATGAACGACCAGATTCCGGGCGGCAAGACCTTCTTCGAAGCATTCCGCCAGCTGGTCATCGCCGGCTATTATACGTCGGAAATCGGCATGACGCAGGAGCGCGAATATCTGCCGGTACCGGGCGAATATAACGGTGCCTTTCCCTATTCGCAGGTCAACAAGGTGTACAGCGCATGATCGTCAATCGCAGGCACGTCTTGGCCGGGGCAGGCGGCATCGCCGCACTCGGCGTCACCGGCATCGCGCAGGCGGCGCAGATCAAGGCCGTCGGGCTTCAGCTCTATACGGTGCGCGACCTGTTCCAGAAGGACCCGGTCAAGACGCTCGGCGACCTCGCCCGTATCGGCTATAAGGAAGTCGAATATGGCGGTGGCGGCTATGACGCCATGGACCACAAGCTGCTGCGGCGGACGATGGACCGGCTGGGCCTCAAGGCACCGTCGATCCACGTGCCGTACGAAGCGTTGCTCGGCGCGTTCGACAAGCAGGTCGAAATGGCCAAGACGCTTGGGGCCGATACGGTCGTTCTGCCGTACATGGTCGACCAGCATCGCAACGAAGCCGGCTGGAATGCGGCGATGCCGAACTTCAACCGCTTCGCAACCGACCTGCGCAAGGCCGGGCTGGGCTTCGCCTATCATAACCACGACTTCGAATTCACGGTGAAGCCGGGCGGGGTCAGCCTGTACGAGCGATTGCTGAAGGCGACCGATCCGGCGCTGGTGAAGATCGAGCTCGACCTGTACTGGGTCGGCCATGCCGGCGAGGATGTCGGCGCATGGATCGACCGGCTCGGGCCGCGGCTCTATGCGTACCACGTCAAGGACGCGCGCGCCGATGGCAGCATGACCGCGGTCGGTGCCGGCAAGACCGATTTCGCTGCGCTGTTCCGCCGTCGCGGCAGTGCCGGCGTCCGTCACTTCTATGTCGAGAATGATCAGGCACCCGCGCCCTATCTGCCCGACGTCACCACCAGTTTCCGGACGCTCAAGGCGCTGCGTTACTAAACAAATACCCTGGGAGGGGAAACATGGCAGTCACCAACAGGTTCGACGCGATCGTCATCGGATCGGGCGTCAGCGGCGGGTTCGCCGCCAAGGAATTGACCGAAAAGGGCCTGCGCGTCCTGATGCTCGACCGTGGCCGCATGGTCGAGCATATCGATGGCTATCCGTACGACGGCAAGCCGGCCTATGAGGTGCCGGCGCGCAATCAGATGCCCAAGCCGCTGATGGACAGCGACTATTTCATCGCCAAACATGGCTATGTCTCGCCGAGCAACCGGTCCTTCTACAATGACGACCGGTTGAACCCCTATGCGTTCGACGAAGGCGAGAAATTCTACTGGATTCGCCCCGGTGCCGTGGGCGGCAAATCGCTGATCTGGGGACGCTGGACGTTCCGGTGGAGCGCCGACGATTTCGAGGCGAACAAGCGCGAAGGCGTCGATGGTGCGTGGCCGATCGGCTATGACGACGTCGCGCCGTGGTACAGCTATGTCGAAAAATATATCGGCGTATCGGGATCGCGTGAAAATCTGCCGTACCTGCCCGACAGCGAATTCCAGCCGCCGATGCCGATGAACGTCGCGGAAAAGTGGTTGAAGCAGGAGCTGGAAACCAAGTTTCCGGGCCGCAAACTAATCAACACTCGCCTGTCCAACATGACCGAGGACAAGCCGGATCAGAACCGCAGCAAGTGCCAGTTCCGCAATCAGTGCGGCAATGGCTGTTCGTTCGGTGCCTATTTCTCGACGCAGGCGGTGACGCTGCCGGCGGCACGGGCGACGGGGCGGCTGACGCTGCGGTCGGATGCAGTCGTCACCAACCTCGAATATGATGCCGCCCGCAAGAAGGTGACCGGCGTCCGCTTCGTCGATGCCAAGACGGGGCAGGCGGAAACGGTGCAGGCGAACCTGGTCTTCCTGTGTGCGTCGGCCATGGCATCGACGCAGATCCTGATGAATTCGCGGATGGGCGGCGGCGGGCGCAGTCATTTCGACGCCAGCGGTACGCTGGGCCGCTATGTCATGGACCATATCTTCCGCGTCGGGGTCGAAGGCGATGTCCCCGGCATGACCGACATGATCGAATATGGCCGGCGGCCGGGCGGAGTCTATGTCCCGCGCTTCCGCAACCTGAAGGGCGAGGAAGGCGTCGGCTTCCGTCGAGGCTATGGCTATCAGGGCAGCGCCCGGCGCGAGCCGATGGCCCCGGTCGGTTTCGGCAAGGACATGAAGCACGGCATGCGGCAATATGGCCCGTGGAAGTTCGGGATGGGCGCGTTCGGCGAATGCCTGCCCTATGCCGACAATCGGGTTTCGCTGCATACGAACAAGGTCGACCGGTTCGGCGTGCCGTTGATGAAGTTCGACGTGAAGTTCCGTGAGAACGAGCTGAAGATGATGGCCGATTCCCGCATCGAGGGCGAGAAGATGCTGAAGGCGGCGGGCCTGACCAACGTTCGCAGTTACGAAGGGGAGCATGTCCCCGGCGACGCGATCCACGAGATGGGCGGTGCCCGCATGGGTGCCGATCCGCGCAAGTCGGTGCTGAACGGCTGGAGCCAGGCGCATGACGCGTCGAACCTGTACGTCACCGATGGCGCGCAGATGGCATCGGTATCGTGCGTCAACCCGTCGCTGACCTTCATGGCGCTGACCGCGCGTGCAGCGGACCATGCGGTGCGGACCAAGCCTTGGGCGTAAGGGCAGCGTAACCTGGAAACCCCGGCCTGCGCCGGGGTGACGTTTGCGGCGGATCGCTTTCCCGCTGTCGACGTCACCCCGGCGCAGGCCGGGGTCTCTTACAGACAGAACGTAGCAGGTGCCGCAACAGACCCCAGCCTGTGCCGGGGCGACGTGTGGGTCAGGCTTCGGTGGAAGTGGATGCCGGATCCGGCCGTAACCCGAGCAGGACCAGCAGTGCGGCGGCCACCGCCTCGTCATGGCCGGTGGTGACCGTTTTTGCATCGTCCGGCCGCGGTTCGAAACCGTTGTTCGCGCCGAGATTGTCGGAGGGCGTAAGCACGACCGTGTTACCGGTCCGGTCGATATCGACGCGCCGAGCCTCGCGCATGAACGTTTTGAAGTTCTTGACCGCCGCCGCGTCCTGAAAGGGGATGAACTGGCGTTTCCATTGTTCGGGCGTCGGATCGGCTACGCCGCTGTGCGATCCCGACAGGGCATCGCCTATCGACTGTGCGACGACGGACTTTTTTGCCGATTTGCCGAACCATTTGGGATCGGTCGCGATGGTATCGCCCGACATGGTGCGGGAGACCGGTGCGATGATGATCCGGCCGTTGGTGAAATAGGCGACTGCCGATTGCTGCATCGCGCCGCTTTGCGCCGGAAACCGGGGCGGGGCAAGCGTGGGTCAGAAGCTCGGGAGGTTCGGATCCCCGTCTGGTAGCGGCGTGTGGATGCCGCATTCGACCTTTTCCCAACCGGCCCAGCGGCCCGAGCGCGGGTCTTCGCCCGGCTTTACGCGGTTGGTGCAGGGCTGGCAGCCGATCGACGGAAAACCTTGTTCGACCAGCGGGTGGCGTGGCAGGTCATGTTCGGCGAAGTACGCGTCGATATCGGCCGGCGTCCAGGTGATGAGCGGATTGATCTTCAGCCGGCCGACCGTGTCCGATGTGTCGATTTCGAAGCGCGGCAGTGCAGTGCGGGTCGTCGACTGGAACGCTTTCCGACCGGTGAAGCTGGCGTCGAACCCGGCCAGACCGCGCGCAAGCGGTTCGACCTTGCGAAGGTCGCAGCAGCCATCGGGGTCGTAGGACCAGCGCAACCCGGTCGCGTCCTTTGCCGCCAGCAGCGTCGGATCGGGGCGCAGGTTGCGGAAATCGGTCAGGCCCAGCCGGTCGACCAGCAGGTCGCGATACGCGAGCGTTTCGGGGAAATGCTTGCCGGTTTCGAGGAACAGTACCGGCACCGACCGGTCGACCGATGCGATCAGGTGCAGCAACACCGCCGACTCCGCCCCGAACGAAGACACTGCCGCGACATTGCCGAGCAGGCGTTCGCGCAACGCCACGGTCAGCATGTCGTGCGTCGATACGCCCTGAAAGCGGTCGTTCAGCGCCTGCGCATCGGCGGTGGTGAAGCGCGGGGCGATGTCCAGCCGGTCGCGGACGCGAATATCGGGGTCGGCATCAGCCATGACGTAATTTCCACACCGGCACCTGCGCGTCGGCCGCCGATTGATAGACATGGTCATAGCGTTCGAACGCGCGCGCCAGTGCGGCGGCATCGACCGGTGCGGCGGGGGCGAAACTGTCGAAGCCGCAGCGGCGCATCAGCGGAATTTGGTCGACGAGCACATCGCCCTCGGCCCGCAATTCGCCGGTATAGCCGGCCTCGCGCAGGATACGTCCGGCGGAATAGCCGCGCCCATCGCGAAACTTCGGAAAGCTGATCTCGATCAGCGCCAGCCGGTCGAGATGCGGAAGGAGCAGGCGCGCATCGTCGCCCGCCTCGATCCGCACAGCGGTAGCGTTCGACTGACCCAGAAACGCGTCGAGGGTGACGGCGGGTTCGTCATGCGCAGCGTCGTCGCGCAGGCGCAGTGGCTCAACCATAAATGGCCTCCTTGAACGGTTCCATGCCGATCCGGCGATAGGTGTCGACGAAACGCTCGCCGGTCGCACGTTCGGCGAGATAGCGGTCGGTCACCCGCTCGATCGCGTCGACCACGCCGTCCTCCGAGAAGCCGGGGCCGGTGATCTTGGCGAGCGACACGTCCTCCGCACCCGATCCCCCGAGCAACAGCTGGAAATTCTCGGTACCCTTCCGGTCGACGCCGAGAATGCCGATATGCCCGGCGTGATGATGGCCGCAGGCGTTGATGCAGCCGCTGATCTTCAGCTTCAATTCGCCCAGATCGCGCTGGCGCACCGGATCGGCGAAGCGATCGGCGATCTTCTGCGCGAGCGGGATCGACCGCGCATTGGCAAGGCTGCAATAATCGAGGCCGGGGCAGGCGATGATGTCGGTGATGAGGTCGAGATTGGCCTCGGCCAGCCCGATCGCGACCAGCCGGTCATAGACCGTGCGCAGATCGACCGAACGGACATGCGGCAGGACGATGTTCTGCGCATGGGTGACACGCAGTTCGGCAAAGCTGTGCGCCTCGGCCAGATCGGCCATTGCGTCGATCTGATCGGCCGATGCGTCACCGGGGATGCCGCCGGCCGGCTTCAGGCTGATCGTGACGATCGTGTAACCGGCACGCTTGTGCGCATGGGTATTCTGGTCGAGCCATGCCGCGAAGCCGGCGTCGCTGCGATCGATCGGCGCGTCGCCGGACGTGTCGGCATAGGCCGGATCGGCGAAGAAGGCGGCGATGCGGTCGAATTCGGCCTGCGGCGGGTCGATGCCCAGCGTCTTGATATGCGCGAATTCGTCGGCGACCTCGGCACGGTATTTGTCGACGCCGATCTCGTGGATCAGGATCTTGATCCGCGCCTTGTACATATTGTCGCGGCGGCCGTAGCGATTGTAGACGCGCAAGGCGGCTTCCAGATAGCTCATCAGGTCCGACAGCGGCACGAAGTCGTTGACCAGCGGCGCGATCATCGGGGTGCGGCCCATGCCGCCGCCGACATAGACCTGCGCACCGGCCACGCCGTCGCGTTCGACGATGCGCAGACCGATGTCGTGCAGCCGCATCGCCGCGCGGTCTTCGTCCGCCGCGATCACCGCGATCTTGAATTTGCGCGGCAGGTAGCTGAATTCGGGGTGGAAGGTGCTCCACTGGCGCAGCAATTCCGCCCATGGACGCGGATCGGTCGTCTCGTCGGCGGCAGCACCGGCGAACTGGTCGGAACTGATGTTGCGGATGCAGTTGCCGCTGGTCTGGATGGCGTGCATCTCGAACTTCGCCAGCTTTTCCAGAATGTCGGGTGTGTCGGCCAGCTTGATCCAGTTGAACTGGAGGTTCTGCCGCGTCGTGAAGTGGCCATAGCCGCGATCATGGGTGCGCGCGATGTCAGCGAGCACCCGCATTTGCGCCGACGACAGCGTGCCGTAGGGGATGGCGACGCGCAGCATATAGGCGTGAAGCTGGAGATAAAGGCCGTTCATCAGCCGCAGCGGCTTGAACTGGTCCTCGGTCAGATGGCCCGACAGGCGGCGTTCGACCTGATCGCGGAATTCCGCGACCCGGGCATCGACGATCGACTGGTCATAGGTATCGTACTGGTACATCGCTTCTTCCTAAATCCTCCCCGCTTGGCGGGGAGGGGGACCGGCCGCAGGCTGGTGGAGGGGGAGTGCCGCGCAACGCAACCGTCGTGGAGCAGGCCAACCCCCTCCACCATGCTGTGCATGGTCCCCCTCCCCGTGCCGGGGAGGATTTATATGACCCACGCTCCGGCTTGCGGATCGGCGGGCTTGAGCGTCAGGTCGGTTCGCACCGTCGGACCCAGCGCCCGGATGCGGTCCTTGATATGCGCCGGGCGAGGGCCTTCGGGCGTCGCCACCGCATCGATCACATAGGGCACGTTGACCCGCCGCGCCGCTTCCTCGACCGAGGCGATGCGTTCGCCGTCCTCGCCGACATCGGCGGCGTCCTCGACATGGCGGGACCAGTCGCGGCCGGTCCACCACGTCACGTCGCCGCTGGCGAGATCGTTTCCGGTCAGCAGCTTCATGCCAGTGCCTCCGCAGCCTTAGCCCAGTTGCCGAGCTTGTCCTCGGCATCGGCCAGTTGCACGACTTCCCCTACGACGATCACCGCCGGGCTCTTCACATCCTCACGCGCGACCATCGGGCCGAGATCGGCGAGAAGGGTGCGCAGCGCACGGGCGTCGGCATAGGTGCCGCGTTCCAGCACCGCGACCGGCATGTCGGGGGCGACGCCATCGGCCATCAGCTTGTCGGCAATGGCCTCCGCAGTCGCGACGCCCATGTAGATCACCAGCGTGCGGCCCTGTCCGGCAAGGCCCGACCAGTCCTGATCGGACAGGCCCTTGCACTGGCCGGCGACGAAGCTGACCGCCGACGACCAGTCGCGATGGGTCAGCGGCAGCATCGCGCCGGCCGCACAGCCGAGCGCCGCCGAGACGCCGGGAATGACCTCTACCGGCAGGCCGGCGGCGCGCACCGCGTCCACCTCCTCGCCGCCGCGGCCGAAGATGAACGGGTCGCCGCCCTTCAACCGGATCACGATCGCGCCCGTCTTCACGTGGGCGACGATCAGCGCGTTGATCGATTCCTGCGGCAGGGTGTGGCGGGCGCGCTGCTTGGCGACCGAGATGCGCTGTGCGGTCGCCGGAGCCAGATCGAGCACGCGCGGATCGATCAGCCCGTCATGGACGACGACGTCGGCGGTCTTGAGCGCCTCCACCGCGCGGACGGTCAGCAGGCCGGGATCGCCCGGACCCGCCCCGACGAGAATGACGCGCCCGCGCGCGTTCGGATCGAGTAGCGTTGCCATGATAGCGTAGATGCGGGTGACGCCGCCCCCAAGCAACCGACGCTTGCTTGGGAGGCGGGAAGGGATTGTTTAGCGGCCTATTGGTTGCGCAGCCCGATACCGATCGACGCGCGCGCCTGCTCGGCTTCGGTCGATACGACCGGATAGGCGCAATAGTCGGCGGCGTAATAGGCGGAGGGGCGGTGATTGCCCGACCAGCCGATCCCGCCGAACGGCGCGGCGGAGGACGCGCCGTTGGTCGGGCGGTTCCAGTTGACGATGCCGGCGCGGATATTGGCCCAGAAGCCGTCATACAGCTGCGGATCGGACGATATCAGCGACGCCGACAGGCCGTAGCGGGTATTGTTTGCCTCGGCGATGGCGGCTTCGAAGCTGTCGACGCGGAACACCTGCAACAACGGCCCGAACAGTTCGACGTCGCTGCGTTCGGCGGTATCCGACATGTCGATGATGCCGGGGGTCAGGAACGGACGCCCGTCGACCAGCCGCTGCAGGAAGCGGAGCGGACGCCCACCGCGGGAGGTGAGCGACAGGAAGCTTTCCGTCAACTGATCGGCAGCTTCGTTGTCGATGACCGGCCCCATGAACGGTGCGGGATCGGCATGGGGTTCGCCGATGATCAGGCGTTCGCACAGCCGGTTGATCTCGGCCAGCAGCGGTTCGGCCAGCCGCCGTTCGACGATCAGGCGACGCGCGGCGGTGCAGCGTTGTCCAGCCGAGGTGAACGCCGACTGCACCACCAGCACGGCGGCGGCATACAGGTCGGGCGTGCTCCAGACGATGATCGGGTTATTGCCGCCCATTTCGAGCGCGAGGATCTTGTCGGGCGTTTCGGCGAACTGGCGGTTGAGCGCGATGCCGGTGCGGGCCGATCCGGTGAAGAGCAAGCCGTCGATATCGGGATGGTCGGCAAGCGCGCGCCCCTGTTCGGGACCGCCGATCAGCAGCCGGACGCAATCCTCGGGCACGCCGCCCGCGCGGTAGCAGTCGACAAGGAACGCGCCGCTCGCCGGGGTCTTCTCGGACGGTTTGAACACGACCGCATTGCCGGCGATTAGCGCCGGGATGATGTGGCCGTTGGGCAGATGCGCCGGGAAATTATACGGCCCCAATACCGCCAGCACGCCATGCGGTTTGTGGCGGAGCGCCATGCGCGAATTCGACTGCGCCTCCAGCCGGCGCTGGCTGGTGCGTTCACCATAGGCGGTGATCGAAATCTCGACCTTCGCGATGACCGTTTCGACCTCGGTCCGCGCTTCCCACAGCGGCTTGCCGGTTTCGCGGGCGATCACATCGGCAAACGCCTCCGACCGGCTGCGCACGACATTGGCGAAGCGGCGCATCGCCTCGATCCGGTAGGCGAGCGAGCGCGAGGCCCAGCCGGCCCAGCCGGCACGGGCGGCGGCGACTTCGGTATCGGCATCGCCGATCGGAGCGCGCCACAGGGTCGCGCCGGTTGCGGGTTCGGTCGAGACGAGTTCGGCCATGCGTGGTTGTATCCGGCTCCTGTTTGCTGCGCATCCTTGGACCAGATCGCGCGACGATGCCAGTTATGTGCTACGATCGGTCACGTTCAGGCAAGCGCCTGTCCCATGCGGCGGATCGCGGCGACCTTTTCGTGGAACGGTGTCCAGTCGTCGCGTTCGGCGATGGCGGCCCAGATCGCCTCGACCTCGCCGATCAGCATCGAACAGGGTGTGCCGTCGGACCAATAGGAATGACTGCGGTCGCGGCGCGGACGATAATCGGACAGCCGCGCGCGGACTTCCTCGAACGTGGTCCAGTCGTCGCCTTCGGGAAGCCAGCCGCCGAACGCTTCGAAATAGAAATCGTCGATCGGCATCTGCGAGGTGGCGAGCGCGGTCGTAACCGCATCGGCGAGCGCGCGGTCGCTGGCGGAATCACGGGGCCGGACGCCCAGCCGCCATAGCAACGCCTCGGCTGCCGCCGCGGCATGACGTTCGGGGAAGGTTTCCAGCACCTCGATCAGCGGCGGTGCGTCGACCACGGTGCGCAGCGCCACCGCCAGTTGCATGACGTTCCAGTGCATCGCGTTGGGCTGACGACCAAAGGCGTAAAGGCCATGATGGTCGAAATAAGCGGCGGTGAAGCCCGCGTCCCAGGTCGGGGCGAACCGCCACGGACCATAGTCGAAGCTCTCACCGGTGACGTTGATGTTGTCGGTGTTGAGCACGCCGTGCACGAACCCGGCCGCCATGAACCGCGCTGCGAGTGTGGCGACCCGACCGACCACTTCGTCGAACAGGTCGATCGCCGGCGTGCTGCCCGGTGTGCGACGATGCAGGCGGGTCAGGACATAGTCGACCAGCCGGTGCATCGCTTCGGCGTCGCGTTCGTAGGCGAGCCGCTGAAACGTGCCGATGCGGACATGGCTGTGGTTCAGCCGGACCAGCACCGCCGAACGGGTCGGCGACGGTTCGTCGCCGCGGACCAGCTCCTCGCCGGTCTCGATCAGCGAGAAGCTGCGCGAGGTGGGGACGTTGAGCGCCCCCAGCATCTCGGTCGCCAGCACTTCGCGCACGCCCCCTTTCAGCGTCAGACGCCCGTCGCCGAACCGGCTATACGGCGTCTGGCCCGACCCCTTGGTACCGAGGTCGAGCAGACGGTCGCGGTGGTCGGTCGCCTGCGCGAACAGGAAGCCGCGTCCGTCGCCGATATCGGGGTTGTACGACTGAAACTGGTGGCCGTGATAGCGCAGCGCCAGCGGTTGCGGGATGCTGCCGGGCAGGGGGGTGAAGCGGCCGAAATGGTCGAGCCATGCTTCGTCGGTCAGGGGCAGGGTGTCGGCGGTGCCGTCGCCCGACCCGATTCCGATCTGCGCCGCCGCGTCGTCGTTGCGAAAGCGCAAGATGTGCGTCGGGAACGAGGCCGGGGCCACGGCGTCGTAGAACGGATCGCCGAGACCCATAATATCGGTGCGGGGGCGATAGCGAGCGGGTTGCGGGTTTTCGGCCATGCGGCGATATGGGGGGCGATGGCGCTATCCGACAAGCAACGCTTCACCGATGGCTATTGGTGGTCGAACGACGGCCTCCGGCTGCATTATCGCGACTATGGCGGACCGGCCGATCGACCGGCGATCCTGTGCCTGCACGGGCTGACCCGCAATGCGCGCGACTGGGAGGATGTCGCCGACCGGCTGGCGGGCGAATGGCGGTTGATCGTGCCCGAGATGCGCGGGCGCGGCGAGAGCGGCTATGCCCGCGATCCGATGACCTATGTGCCGCTCGTCTATCTGCAGGATGTCGAGGCGCTGCTGAACCAGCTGGAATTGCCGCAGGTCGTCGCGTTCGGCACCTCGCTGGGCGGTATCCTGACGATGCTGCTGGCCGCGACCGATCGGGACCGGATCGCGGCGGCGCTGCTGAACGATGTCGGGCCGGAACTCGATCCGGTCGGGCTGGGGCGCATCCGCGGCTATGTCGGCCGGCAGGTCAGCCATCCGACGTGGATGCACGCGGCGCGCGCGGTCGCGGAGAATAACGGCGACGTCTATCCGGGGTATGAGGTGCAGGACTGGCTGCACATGGCCAAGCGGGTACACCGGCTGAATTCGGCGGGCCGCATCCTCCTCGACTATGACATGAAGATCGCCGAGCCGTTCCGCGTGCCGGGCAACGAGGCGGGGCCGGACATGTGGCGCGCCTATGCGGCATTGGCGGGCAAGCCGGTGTCGATCGTTCGCGGCGAATTGTCCGATATCCTGCCCGCACAGGTCGGTGCGGCGATGGCCGAGCGGATCGATAGCGCCGACCTGACGACGGTCGCGCGGGTCGGCCATGCCCCGACGCTGACCGAACCGGCGGCAGCGGCGGCGATCGACCGGTTGCTGGCGCGGGTGGCGGGGGCGTGACCGCGCCGGTCCGCATTCTCCACCTCCATTCCTCCTTCGCCTATGGCGGCAAGGAGGCGCGGGCGGTGCGGCTGATGCACGCGTGGGGATCGAACGCGGTCCACACGATCGTATCGGGCGTACCCGAGCGGACCGAGGCGCAGGCGGCGATCGGCAACCACATCCGCTATGAGATCGCGCAGAACCCGCCGCCGCTGACCGGCAAGCCATCGGTCGCCCGGTTCGAGGCGATCGCGAAGTTCATGCGCCGCTTCGATCTGGTGCTGACCTATAACTGGGGCGCGATCGACGGGGTGATGGCGAAGCGCGTGTTCGCCAAGGGCGCGCCGCCGGTGATCCATCACGAGGACGGCTTCAACGAGGACGAGGCGACCCGGCTGAACCCGGTGCGCAACCTGTATCGCCGCTTCGCACTGGGCGCTGCCGATGCGCTGGTCGTCCCGTCGCAGCGGCTGTTGCAGGTCGCACAGACGGCGTGGAAACAGCCCGAGGGACGACTGCACCTGATCGGCAACGGCGTGCCGGTCGCCCGGTTCGCGCACGGGCCGGCACCCGATGCGATCCCCGGCTTTCGGCGCAAGCCGGGTGAGATCGTGATCGGCTGCGTCGCAGGACTGCGCGATGTGAAGGACCTGCCGCTGCTGGTGCGGTCGGTCGGCGGGATTTCGGTCAAGGTACGGCTGGTGATCGTCGGTGAGGGGCCGGAGCGGCAGGCGATCCTCGACGCGGCCGAGGCGATGGGGATCGACGACCGCGTCCACCTGCCCGGATTCCTGCCCGAGGCGTGGCGCTATATGGGGCTGTTCGATATTTTCGCGCTGTCGTCGAAGAGCGAGCAGCAGCCGATTTCGGTGATGGAGGCGATGGCGGCGGGGCTGCCGATCGTCGCGCCCCCGGTCGGCGATATCGCGCGGATGGTGTCCGACCCGAACCGGCCGTATCTGGGCAACGACCGGATAGAAGTGCATCTGCGCGACCGGTTGCAGTCGCTGGCCGTCGATGCCGCCGCCCGCCAGTATGTCGGCGAGAGCAACCGCGCCAAGGCCTATGCCGAGTTCGACGAGACGACCATGATCGCGAGCTACAAGGCGCTGTACGAACGCGCGATCGGGCGGCCGGGGGCGTTGGGGTAGCAGCTTGCCAGACCCGGCCCGGCGGCGGGTAACGTGGTTCAGCGGGTGCGGCACCGTGCGATCCACGCAATTTGCTCGCGTTCGGCGTCCGCTGCGATTAATGACGCTCCTATGCGATCGTCGGCCCGTCCGCCCGCACCGAAGTTCCCGCTGGAGGTTATGTTGTTCAAAGGTCTGTCGCCCATCGTCTATAACGGTCGCGAAGTCTGGCCGCTGATCGAAGGGGGCAAGGGCGTTGCCGCGACCAATCACGCATCGGCCGGTGCATGGGCGGCGGCAGGCGGCATCGGCACCGTGTCTGCGGTCAATGCCGACAGCTATGATGCCGAGGGCAAGATCATCCCGCAGGTGTACAAGGCGCTGACCCGCCGCGAACGCCATGAGGAACTGATCGACTATGCGATCGAGGGTGCGGTGCAGCAGGTGCGGCGCGCATGGGAGATCGCCGGCGGCAACGGCGCGATCAACATCAACGTCCTGTGGGAAATGGGCGGGGCGCAGCGCATCCTGCACGGCGTGCTGGAGCGGACGCGCGGGCTGGTGTCGGGCGTCACCTGCGGCGCGGGCATGCCGTACAAGCTGTCCGAGATCACCGCGTCCTACGGCGTCAGCTATCTGCCGATCGTGTCGTCGGGCCGTGCGTTCCGCGCGCTGTGGAAGCGTGCCTATTCGAAGGCGGCGGAGTGGCTGGCAGCGGTGGTGTATGAGGACCCGTGGCTGGCCGGCGGGCATAACGGCCTGTCGAACGCCGAGAACCCGCTGGAGCCGCAGGACCCCTATCCCCGCGTGAAGGAATTGCGCGCGACGATGCGCGAGGGCGGCATTTCCGACGACGTGCCGATCGTGATGGCCGGCGGCGTGTGGTATCTGCGCGACTGGAACGAGTGGATCGACAATCCCGAGCTGGGCAAGATCGCGTTCCAGTTCGGCACTCGCCCGCTGCTGACGCAGGAAAGCCCGATTCCGCCCGAGTGGAAGGCGAAGCTGATGGAGATCGAGCGGGGCGAGGTGCTGTTGCACCGGTTCAGCCCGACCGGCTTCTATTCGTCGGCGGTCCGCAACCCGTTCCTCCGCAGCCTCGAAGCGCGGTCGGAGCGGCAGATCGCCTTTTCGACGCAGGAGGCGGGCGACCATGTCTTCCAGCTCGACGTCGGGGTGAAGGGCAGGAATTTCTGGGTGACGCAGGGCGATCTGTTCCGTGCGCGCGAATGGTTCGGGCTGGGCTTCACCGACGCGCTCAAGACCCCAGACAATACGCTGGTGTTCGTGACGCCCGAGGAGAAGGGCGTCATTCGCAAGGATCAGGCGGATTGCATGGGCTGCCTGTCGCAGTGCAGCTTTTCGAGCTGGGCCGATAGCGAGACCAATTCGACCGGACGACTGGCCGATCCGCGCAGCTTCTGTATCCAGAAGACGTTGCAGGACATCGCCCATGGCGGGCCGACCGACCGGAACCTGATGTTCGCCGGCCATGCCGCGTATAATTTCAAGCGTGACCCCTTCTATTCGAACGGCTTCGTGCCGAGCGTGAAGCAGCTGGTCGACCGCATCCTCACCGGCGATTGATGGCCGGGCTGTCGGCGGCGCATCGCCACGCGCTGGCGATGATGGTCGGCGTGTTGCGGGCCGCGACGGCACCCTGGTGGGTCATCGCCGGGGCGGCGGTCGCACTCCATTCCCGGCGGCCGGTCGCGGTCGGCGACATCGATCTTCTGATCGGGATCGAGGATGTCGCGCTGATCCGCGCACTGCCCGGGGTCCGGGTCCGCACGCCGGATGATAACGGCCTATTCCGGTCGCGCTTCTATGCCGCGCTGGACGTGGCTGGGGTCGAGGTAGAGTGCATGGCCGGTTTCGAACTCTGCCATGCGGGCCGGTGGGAGCCGATCCGGCCTCGATCGCGGATCTTGGTCGAGGTGGGCGAAGGGCTAACGGTACCGGTGCCCGACCGGGCGGAACTGGTGGCGATGCTCGCGCGGTTCGGGCGGGAGAAGGATCTCGCCCGGATCGCGCTGCTGAACGGCTGACCGGAGCGGCGTTGTGCCGCCCCGGTCGTTCCGCATCAATCGTCGACGACGGTCCCGACCACCGCACCGCCGACGCCGCCTACTGCCGCGCCCTTTTCGACATTGCCGCCGGTCGCCGCCGCGATGCCGGCACCGCCCGCCGCGCCGATCGCACCGCCGCGCAGCGTCGAACAGGCGGTCAGCGAGCTGCCGGCGGCGAGGGCGAGGGCGATAGTCACGATCTTTCTCATCGGGTTACTCCTGTTTACGCTACGTCCGGGTAATGATTTTGCGTCGCCGGGGTTCCAAACCCGTCCCATTGCAACACAAAGAAACATTACAGGTGCCATTAACCTGCGGCGCGATAGACTATGCCCCATGAAATCCGCGCTGATCGTTCGCCACGTTCCCTATGAAGGCTGTGCCGGATACCGTGCCCCGGTAGAGGCGGCGGGATATGCGATCGACCGGATCGACGTGACCGATCCGGCCTTCGCGACCGCCGACCTGACCGCGCCCGACCTGTTGATCGTCATGGGCGGGCCGATGGGCGTCTATGACGTGGCCGAGCATCCATGGATTCCAGGCGAGATCGCCGCGCTGTCGCGGCGGCTGGTGGCGGATCGTCCGACGCTGGGCATCTGCCTCGGCGCGCAGATGATGGCGGCGGCAATGGGGTCCGACGTGTACAAGGGCAGCGGGTGCGAGATCGGTTTCGCGCCGGTCGACCTGACGCCGGACCTGACGAGCCCGCTGCGCCATGTCGCGGGGGTGCCGGTGCTGCACTGGCATGGCGATACCTTCGATTTGCCCGACGGGACCGAGTTGCTGGCGACGACGCCGCGCTATCGGCAGGGGTTCCGGCGGGGGCGCAACCTGCTGGCGCTGCAATTCCATGCCGAGATGGGCGAGGATGCGCGGTTCGAGGCGTGGCTCGATTATCTCGATTGCCCGAAGCATCGCGGCAGCCTGACCGAGGAATATCGGACGCTGGGTCCGGCGGCGGTCCGGGCGGGGCAGGCGATGATCGGCGAGTGGTTGGCGGGGCTGGACGGGTAAGGGCGGTCGCCGTTTCGCGATGTCGTACCGTTCGTCGTCACCCCGGATCAAGTCGGGACCTCTGCGAAAGTCGCAAACTTGGCCAGAAAGTCGCCGTACCCCCGCGCAGGCGGGGGGCCAGAGTTAAGCAGAACAACGGCTTGCGCTTGGAACCCTGGACCTCCGCCTATGCGGGGGTACGGCAGGGGGGCAGGAATCAGTACTTTCGCAGAGGTCTCGATCAAGTCCGGGGTGACGTAAATTTCGATCGGTTGCGCTATCTTCAGTCGGCTCCCTTCCATGTCGATTGGGCCGGGCATTTCCGCCAAAGGTCACAAAGGTCACACTTGCACAGTGTTTGTTTGTTGCGTGGAGCAGCGGTGTCAAAGAGCGCGGGTTTGGCAGGGACCGGCGGCGATGTTGGCAGTCAGGGGCTGTGTAGGAAAGTTTGGAATAGCCTGCTTTGGCGGTAAGTCGGACATTGAACGGAGCGATGCCTTTGCTACGCTGAGCGCATGATCGCTCGACGACTAGGAGGCGCAATGGCAGCAATCGCCTTGCTGCTAATCGGCGTGCAAATGTTTGGTAGGCCGGGCGTAAACGTTTTGTCTCTGAGGGCGACGCGGCAACAAATGCTGAACGAGATGTGGCCACGCTCCTCGACCTTGCTCCAATACCCAAGTTGGTACAGCGGCGAGTTGGAACCGGACACCACGTTGGTGGACATTGCTGAACGCTGCGGAGGCCGGTTACAACTATCCGCAATTGTTGAACGAGTAAGCGATCCGCAATCGACGCTGAAAGAGGCAGCGCAGTCGATGTATCGCATGGATATTATTTTCGCAGTCGCAGAAACCGTGCCATGGTGGCGGATAAAGGCGTTGCAAATCGGTTTCGGCTTAGGGCTGTGGTCGGAACAACTGGACCAACCATCTGCATATCTGTCGCAGGAGCGGATAGACAATGCGCGCGAGTCATCAGATTGGTGGTATCAGAAAGTAACGAACCAAATTACTTGCGATGCTACACGCAGCATGATGGTCGGCAAACGGTAGATTGACAGCAACGGCAGCGTTCATGCGCTGGACATGATCTACTGTTGGCTCTTGGTTGAAATCTGCCTTTCGACCATTCGCGTTACCGCAACCCCTCCAACACCTGATCCGGCGGCCGATGCCCGTCGGCCCATACCCGGATGTTGGTAATCACCTTTTCCCCCATCGCCACGCGGCCTTCCAGCGTCGCCGAACCCATATGCGGGGTCATTACCACGTTCGGTAGGGCCAGCAGGCGCGGGTCGATCGCCGGTTCGTGCGCCCATACATCCAGCCCGGCACCGGCGAGGCGTCCGCGCTCCAGCGCGTCGATCAGCGCCTCTTCGTCGACGATGCCGCCGCGTGAGGCGTTGATGAGATAGGCGTGGCGGCGCAGGCGGGCGATGCGGCGGGCGTCGAGCAGGTTTTCGCTGTCGGCATTGCGCGGGGTGTGGATCGTCAGCAGGTCGATCACGCCCAGCATTTCGTCGAGGTCGGCGTGCCAGATCGCGCCCAGTTCGGCCTCGGCCACGTCGGGCAGGCGGTGGCGGTTGTAGTAATGGATCGACAGGCCGAAGGCGCGGGCGCGCCGTGCGACCGCCTGACCGATGCGGCCCATGCCGATGATGCCCAGCGCCTTGCCGCCGATGCGGTGGCCGAGCATCCCGCCGGGGCTCCACCCCTTCCACTCGCCCGACCGGACAAGCTTCTCGCCCTCGGCCAGCCGGCGCGGCACGGTGAGGATCAGCGCCATGACCATGTCGGCGGTATCTTCGGTCAGGACGCCCGGCGTGTTGGTGACGATGATCCGGCGGGCGCGGGCCGCCTTCAGGTCGATATGGTTCACGCCCGCGCCGTAATTGGCGATCAGGCGCAGGCGATCGGGCGCGGCGTCGATCAGCGCGGCATCGATCACGTCGGTGACGGCGGGGACCAGCACGTCGCAATCGGCCATCGCGGCGGCCAGTTCGTCGCGGGTAAAGGCGTGGTCGTCGGGGCTGAACACCGTGTCGAACAGCGTCGCCATCCGCCCCTCGGTCGCCGCCGGCAGACGCCGCGTCACCTGGACTCGCGGATGGCGGGGCGGGGGAGTGGAACCGGTCATGGGTACCGGATTGGCGACTGGGCGAACCTGCGTCAACGGCTTGCGGGCACGGTGCGGTTGCCGATAGAGGCGGGGTTCGGACAAAAGGGGACGATAACATGCGCTTCGCAAGGCGATCGATCGCGGTCGCGTCGATGCTGGTGGTGCTGGCGACCGGATCGGCGGAGGCGCAGCGCCGCAAGCCGCCTTATTACGCGTCGATCGCGGCGGGTGAGGCGCGGATGCGCAGCGGTCCCGGCAAGAATTACCCGACGCAATGGGTGTATCGGCGGGCCGATTTGCCGATCAAGGTCGTCGATATCTATCAGGACTGGCGCCGGGTCGAGGACCCCGATGGCACGCGCGGCTGGTTGCAGGTCGGGTTGCTCAGCGACCGTCGCACCGCCTTTGTCGGGCGCGAGGTGATCGAACTGCGCGCATCGCCGCAATCGGGTGCGGCGGTGGTGTGGCGCGCGGCGCCGGGCGTGGTCGGGCGGCTGTCGCGGTGCAACGGCGCGTGGTGCTTCTTCGACGTGCGCGGGCGCGGCGGCTATGTCGAGCAGGCGCGGCTGTGGGGCGTCGATCCGGGCGAGGCGATGTAGGGGAGACGACACTCTCCCCTCCCTGACAAGGGAGGGGGCGGGGGTGGGTCGGCCAGTTGGTTGGCGTAACGCTCCCTCGCAAGCCGACCCACCCCCGGCCCCTCCCTTCCAGGGAGGGGAGAAAGTAGGCCCAAACTCCCCCATTTACCTGCGCCCCCGGGGAAGCGATAACCGTTGATACGATCGACGCGGTTGGACCGCAGGACATACGGGGCAATATGGTCAAATGGTTGATGGGTGCGGCGTTGCTGGCAATGGGTCAGGCCGGCATGGCGAGTGAACCGGCGAAGCCGGGCGACCTGACGCTCGAACGGGTCTTTGCCAGTCCCGACCTGAACGGGGCGGCCCCACAGAATCTGCGCCTGTCGCCCGACGGCAAATATGTGACGCTGTTGCGCAACCGTGCCGATGAGCGCGAGCGGTTCGACCTGTGGGCGATGGACACGACCAGCCGCGAATGGCGGATGCTGGTCGATTCGAAGAAGGTCGGCACCGGCGCCGCGCTGTCCGAAGCCGAAAAGATGCAGCGCGAGCGTGACCGGTCGCTGACCGGCAAGCGTGGCATCCTCGCCTATGACTGGGCACCCGATGGCAAGTCGATCCTCGTGCCGCTCGACGGCGACCTGTATCTCGCGTCGATCGACGGCAATGTCCGCCGGCTGACCAATAGCGAGAGCGGCGAGCTGAACCCGGTGGTCAGCCCCGAGGGGCGCTATGTCAGCTTCGTGCGCGACCAGAATCTGGTGACGCTCGACCTGAAGACCGGGCGTGAGACGCCGGTCACGACCGAGGGCAAGGATACCGTCCATTTCGGCGAGGCGGAGTTCGTCGCGCAGGAGGAAATGAACCGCCGCACCGGATATTGGTGGTCGCCCGACGACGCCCTGGTCGCGGTCGAACGCTTCGACGAGGCACCGGTCGGCATCGTCACCCGCTCCGCGATCGGGGCGGAGGGGACCAGCATCTATCAGCAGCGCTATCCCAAGGCGGGAACGCCCAACGTGCTGGTCGAGCTCTATGTCATGAAGCCGGACGGGTCGGGCAAGGTGAAGGTCGATCTCGGCCCCGATCCCGACATCTATCTGGCGCGGGTCGACTGGACCCCCGATGGCAAGGCGCTGCTGGTCCAGCGGCAGAACCGGACGCAGACGAAGCTCGACATGCTGCGCGTCGATCCGGCGACGGGGGCGGCGACGATCCTGTTCACCGAGGAAACCGGGCCGAAGAGCTGGGTCAACCTGTCCGACGCCTATCACCTGATGAAGGATGGCAGCCTGATCTGGACGTCTGAACGCGACGGCTATGCCCATCTGTACCGCTGGAAGGGCGGCAAATGGGCGCAGCTGACCAGCGGTAAATGGATGGTGTCCGATCTGGCCGGGGTCGACGAGGCGAAGGGGCGCGTCTATTTCCTCGCGAACAAGGACGACGTGCTCGAACGGCAGCTGTACCGCGTCGACCTGAACAAGCCGGGCGTGGTCACGCGGATGACCGAGCCGGGCTGGTCGTACAGCGCGTCGATGGATGGAAAGGCGTCGCGGCTGATCGTGTCGCGCTCCAACCCCGATCAGCCGTCGCAGACCTATCTGGCCGATACCGCCGCCAAGCGGATCGCGTGGATCAACGAAAATGCGCTGACCGGCGATCACCCCTATGCGCCCTATGTCGCCAGCCATCGTCCGACCGAGTTCGGAACGATCAAGGCCGCCGACGGGTCGACGCTGTACTGGAACATGATCACGCCGAAGCTGGAGCCGGGCAAGCGCTATCCGGTGTTCTTCTCGCATTATGGCGGGCCGGGTAGTCAGGTCGTGCGCCGGGCATGGGGCGGGGCGCTGCGCCAGTATCTGGTCGACCGCGGCTGGATCTGGTTCGAGATCGACAATCGCGGTTCGCCCGAACGCGGCAAGGCGTTCGAGGACCAGATTCATCAGGCGATGGGCACGGTCGAGGTCGACGACCAGATCGCCGGGGCCAATTATCTGAAGACGCTGCCGTTCGTCGCGCCGGACAAGATCGCGACCTATGGCTGGTCCTATGGCGGCTATATGACGCTCAAGATGCTCGAAAAGGCCCCTGGGGTGTTCGCGGCGGGCGTGTCGGGCGCGCCGGTGTCGCGCTGGGAATTGTACGACACCCATTATACCGAACGCTATATGGGCGATCCGCGTACCGTGCCCGAAGCCTATGCGGCATCGGCGACGGTGGGTGATGCGGCGAAAATCCGCGATCCGCTGCTGCTGATCCACGGCATGGCCGACGACAACGTCGTGCTCGAACATTCGACGGCGATGATGGCGGCGATGCAGAAATCGGCGACGCCGTTCGAATTGATGCTGTATCCGGGGCAGACCCACCGCGTCGGCGGACCGGGGATCAGCGAACATCTGTGGGAGACGATCCTCGATTTCCTCGATCGGCAGGTCGTCGGGAAGTAACCTCCAAATGGCGTATTGACGTCCGACTTTCCCCGCGCCTAGCGTTTCGGCGCAGGGGCTTGGGGGAGTCGGGCGATGGGGGAAGTTGCGGGCGGAATCGCACCGGTCACGGGGCGTGCGCGGATCGAGGTGCTGGACGTCCTGCGGGGTCTGGCGATCCTTGCCATCTATTATATGAACGTGACGATGCAGGCGTCGGCGACGACGCTGCTGTTCGCCGACTTCCGCTGGATCGGGTGGACGCCGATCGACCGGGTCGCGTGGGGCTTCGTCACGATCTTCCTCGAAGGGACGCAGCGCGGCGTGCTCGAGCTGCTGTTCGGGGCGGGCTTCATGGTGCTGACCGCGCGGGCGATGCGGCCCGACGGGCCGGTGGCAGTCGCCGACCTGTTCTATCGCCGGACGCTGTGGCTGTTGTTCTTCGGGCTGGTCAACGTGTTCGTCGTGCTGTGGGTCGGCGATATCCTGACCGTCTATGCGATCGCGTCGCTGTTCCTGTTCCCGTTCCGCCTGTTGGGGCCGAAGGCGCTGGTCGCGCTGGGCAGTCTGATGATGGTGGCCAATCTGGCGATGGGCGGCATGGAGTATGTCGACCGGGTCGCCCTCCAGACGAAGGTCGAGCGGGCGCAGGCGGCACGGATCGCGGCCACACCGGTGGCGAAGGACGATGCCAAGGCGCTGGCCGAATGGAACAAGAAGCTGGAGCGTCGCCGGCCGAACGAGAAAATGGCGAAGGATCTGGTCAAGGAGCGCAAGGCGCATGCCGGCGGCTGGCTGCCCTATGCCAGCTATTACTGGGACGGCTGGATGAAGTTCATGATCGGCAAGGGATTGCTGGTGATGGTCGTCGTCGAGGCGTTCTGCACGATGCTGATCGGAATCGCGCTGTGGAAATGGCGGATCATCCAGGGCGGGCGGACGTCGCGCTTCTATCTCGGGCTGATGCTCGCCACCTATGGCTTCGGCCTGACCGCGCGCGCGATCGGGGTGGTCGAATTGATGCCGATGCTGCCCACGGCCAAGACGATCTGGTTCACGCAGGAGGCGGCGCGGATCGCGGTGAGCATCGGCCATGTCGCGGCCGTCAATCTGGCCATGAGATCGGTCGCGGGCACGCGGGTCCTTGCGCCGCTAAAGACGGTCGGGCGGATGGCGTTCTCGGTCTATTTCGTCGAACAGATCATCGGGCTGCACATCCTGTTCGCGCCGTACGGCTTCAACCTGTGGGGCCGCTACGGCCATGCCGGGCAGTTCGCGATCGCGACCGGGGTCATCGTCGTAAGTGCGCTCGCCGCGTTGATCTGGGCACGGTTCTTCGCGATGGGGCCGCTGGAATGGGCGTGGCGCAGTCTCGCCTATTGGCAGCACCAGCCATTCCGCCATCCGCGGGGGGTGCCGGAGGTCCTGCCGGGGCCGACGCTGGCGGCGGCGTGACTTTACAAAAGCTGCGAAAGGGCTATTCCGCGCGCAAGATTTGATCGCGGAGTAAGCAAGTGGGATATCGGGTAGTCGTCGCCGGGGCGACCGGCAATGTCGGTCGCGAAATGCTCAACATCCTGGCGGAGCGCGAATTTCCGATCGACGATCTGGCAGTATTGGCATCGTCGCGCTCGGCCGGCGACATGGCCGATTTCGGTGAGACCGGCAAGCAGTACAAGATCCAGAATATCGAGCATTTCGACCCGGCCGGCTGGGACATGGCGTTGTTCGCGATCGGCAGCGAAGCGACCGCGGTCTATGCGCCGAAGTTCGCCGCCGCCGGCTGCACCGTGATCGACAATTCGTCGCTGTACCGCATGGACCCCGACGTGCCGCTGATCGTGCCCGAAGTGAACCCCGAGGCGATCGACGGATATCGCGTGAAGAATATCATTGCGAACCCCAATTGCTCGACCGCGCAGATGGTCGTGGCGCTGAAGCCGATCCACGATGCCGCCAAGATCACGCGCGTCGTCGTCGCCACCTATCAATCGGTGTCGGGCGCGGGCAAGGCGGGCATGGACGAGCTGTTCGAACAGAGCCGCAACATCTTCGTCGGCGACAGTGCGGACCCCAAGAAGTTCACCAAGCAGATCGCGTTCAACGTGATCCCGCACATCGACAGCTTCCTCGACGACGGGTCGACCAAGGAGGAGTGGAAGATGGTGGTCGAGACCAAGAAGATCCTCGACCCCAAGATCAAGGTCGTCGCGACCTGTGTCCGCGTGCCTGTGTTCGTCGGTCACAGCGAAGCGATCCACATCGAGATGGAAAACGAGCTGTCGGCCGAAGATGCGCAGAAGATCCTGCGCGAGGCTCCCGGCATCATGCTGGTCGACAAGCGCGAGGACGGCGGATACGCGACGCCGATCGAATGCGTCGGCGACTTCGCGACCTATGTCAGCCGCGTGCGCGAGGATTCGACGGTCGAGAATGGTCTGGCGCTGTGGTGCGTGTCGGACAATCTGCGCAAGGGTGCGGCGCTGAACGCCGTGCAAATCGCTGAATTGCTGGGACGTCGCCACTTGCGCAAGGACTGACGGTACGTTCGCGGACGCAGTTCGGTTCGAAGCACGCGCATGTCCTAAAGGGTCGTTAACCGATCCGTGCTAGGGTCGGCGCATGGATACGGGAACCGTCCGCGACGATGCCGTGCACCGGGGTGCATGGGAAGCGATCTGCCGGTCGCAGGCGGTGATCGAATTCGCGCTCGACGGCACGATCTTATGGGCCAACGACGCGTTCCTCGGCACCATGGGCTATACCCTAAGCGAGGTTCGCGGACGGCATCACCGCATCTTCTGTTCGTTGGCCGACGCCGTATCGCCGGCCTATGCCGCATTCTGGCGCAAGCTGGCGGCGGGAGCGTTCGAGGGCGGACTATACCGCCGGATCGATCGACAGGGTCGCGACGTGTGGTTGCAGGGGACCTATAATCCGGTGCTCGATCCGCAGGGGCGCCCGTCGACGATCGTCAAGATCGGCACCGACATGACCCGGCAGATCGTACTGGAACGCGAGGTGCAGGCGCGGCTGGACGAGGGCAACCGCTTCCGCACGGCGCTGGAGGAACAGCGGGAAGCGTTGCAGTCGGCGATGAACCAGTTGGCCGGGATCGTCGCGTCGATCGGCGATATCACTGCCCAGACGCGGCTGGTCGCGCTGAATGCCGCGATCGAGGCAGCACGGGCGGGCGAGGCGGGTACCGGTTTCGCGGTGGTGGCACGCGAGGTCAAATCGCTGGCCGACGATATCCGCGCGGCAACCGAACGCGCCGCGACGATGTTGCGCGACCATGGCCGGCCGGTATTGGTGGCTTGAGGGTAAACGCTAACGCATCAGGCCTTGGGCCGATCGATATTCGTCGACGATTTTACGATGTTGCTCCCCTCCCTGGAAGGGAGGGGAGAGATGTGATCGGTTCGTGAACATCGATCGCCCTTAGTACCCCGTGTAGCGTCCCGGCCGGTGCCATGCGATCAGGATGCCGCTGATCGCCGCTGCGCTCAATGCCGACCATGCGACCTGCACCGGTGCCACCACCGCGAACGACGTCGCGAGAATGCCGAGGTCGATCGCGATCTGTGTCCGTCCCGCATTCCAGCCGCGCGTGCGTTGCAGCCACAGCGTCACGACACCGGTTCCGCCGACCCCGGCATCGTGCCGGGCAAGCGCGAGGATGCCCATGCCGATGACGGTACCGCCGGCAATCGCGGCAAAGGCCGGATGCACTTCGACGATCCGGAACCCATAGCGCGCCATCGTGGAGAACAGCGCGATCCCGGCATTGACCGCGATCGTGCGCACCATGAACCGCGTCCCCATCGCCCGTTTGGCGAACAGAAAGAACGGGATGTTGATCAGCGTGAACAGCACGCCGGTCGGCAGCGGCACCAGATAGGACACCAGCAACGCGATGCCGGCAATGCCGCCGGTGACCAGACCTGCGGCACGCAGTAACGCGAGCCCGAGCGCGATCATCACACATCCGACGACGATGGCATAGACATCTTCGGACCGGCTGTGCGGTACGCCGTTGTGGGGCAGGGCGGGGGCGATGGCGTCGATCTCCGGTCAGGCCGGCACCCTCTCCCATGTTCTTTTATTGCGCGGATATCTATCGCGGATCGGGCGGCAGGTGAAGCGGCTAATTCGGACGCCGACCATGACCGGAACCCGCACAGGGGCCATGCGGTTGTGGGGTGGCAACGAAAGGATGTCGCATGGCCGAGATCATGTCGGGCGGATGCCAGTGCGGGCGGATCCGCTATACGGTGACGATCCGTGACGATGACGCCTATCTCTGCCATTGTCGCATGTGCCAGCGCGCGACCGGCGGCGTCTCGATCGCGTTCAAGAACGTGGCCAGGCACGACGTGGCATGGGATCTACAGCCCGATCTATACGCGTCCTCGCCGATCGCCAGGCGCGGTTTCTGTCGCGATTGCGGGACGCCGATCAGCTTCGAATTTCCCGATGGCGACAACATCGATCTGACGATCGGCAGCTTCGACGAACCGGCGCGGTTCCGACCGCACCATCATTTCGGGGTCGAAAGCCGCCATCCGCAATGGCTCGACACACGCGGCCTGCCCGAATATCGCGCGGACGAACATGGCCCCACCGTCGAACGCTGGAAGAACGCACTTGGCACATCCTGAACCTACGACGCATCGCTTCGCCAGTTTCGACGGGGTCGAAATCGCCTGGAGCGAACTGGGCGAGGGGCGGCCGGTCGTGCTGATCCATGGCTATTTCAGCGATGCGCAGACCAACTGGATCAAATACGGCCATGCCGCGAAGATCGCGGCGCTCGGCCGGCGGGTGATCCTGCCCGACCTGCGCGCGCACGGCCTCAGCGCCCGGCCGCAGGACGCCGCCGCCTATCCGCCCGATGCGCTGGCCCGCGACGGCATGGCGCTGATCGAGCATCTCGGGCTGACCGATTATGATCTGGGCGGCTATTCGCTCGGCGCGCGCACGGCGGTGCGGATGGTGACGATGGGCGCGACGCCGGGCAGGCTGGTGCTGAGCGGCATGGGGCTGGAGGGGTTGCTCGATACCGGGCGGCGCGCGGCGCATTTCCGGCGCATCCTGACCAACCTCGGCAGTTTCGAACGCGGGTCGAATGAATGGATGGCGGAGGCGTTCCTAAAGACCACCGGCGGCGATCCGGTGGCGCTGCTCGGCATCCTCGACACCTTCGTCGATACCTCGCGCGAGCAACTGGCGGCGATCGGCCAGCCGGTGCTGGTGCTGGCCGGCGAGGAGGATGACGACAATGGCAGCCACCGCGCGCTCGCCGACCTGCTGCCCGATGCGCGGCTGGTCGAGACGCCGGGGAACCATATGAGCGCGGTGGTGAAGCGCGAACTGGGCGCCGCGATCGCGGCGTTTTTAGCGTAATTCCTCCCCGCGAGCGGGGAGGAGTTTACTTCACCGCTTGCTCATATTGCTCGAGCACCCACTCCTCTTCCTGCGCACTGGCGATCCAGTCCTGCATCCATGGATGGTTGATGAGGGTGATGATGTACCCCATCGCAAAGCGCGGGCAGGGCAGCGAATAGGTGACGATCCGTGTCGCGACCGGTGCGAACATGATGTCCGCCGCGCCGAATTCCCCGAACAGGAAGTCGCCGCCGTGTCCGAACCGCGCGCGCGCCTGCGCCCATAGCTCGTAGATGCGCGACAGGTCGGCGGCGACATCGTCGTCGGGCCGGGTCGGGTCATAGACCTGGCGGACGTTCATGCTGTGCTTGCGGCGCAGCGGCGCGAAGCCCGAATGCATTTCCGCCGCCATCGACCGCGCCATCGCGCGCGCAGCGGGATCGGCCGGCCAGAATTTGTCGCCGCCCGATTTCTCGTTCAGATATTCGACGATCGCCAGACTGTCCCACACGACGATCTCGTCGCCGTCCCACAGGATCGGGACCTTGCCCGACGACGGCGCGAACTCGTCACCCTCGCGGCGCTTGTCCCAGTCGGCGTCGTAGAGGGGCACGACGACCTCCTCGAACGGCAGGCCCGACAGCTTGGCCGCCAGCCAGCCGCGCAGCGACCAGGAGGAATAGGCCTTGTTCCCGATGATGAGCTTCAGCATGCGGCCGCTCGTGCCACGTCGCCCGTGGCGTGTCGAGCCATCGGCGGACGCGACGTCAGCCGATCGACTCGATGACCGCCGCGCGCAGTTCGGCGATGCCCATGCCCTTTTCGCTCGACGTCGAGATGACGTCGGGGTGCGCGGCCGGACGCTTGCGGACTTCGTCGCCGACCGCTTCGTACACCGCTTCCAGTTCGGTCGCCTTGATCTTGTCGGTCTTGGTCAGGACGATGCGATAGCTGGTCGCTGCCTTGTCGAGCATTTCGAACACGTCGCGGTCGACGTCCTTGATGCCGTGGCGCGAGTCGATCAGCACCAGCGTCCGCTTCAACACCTGCCGCCCGCGCAGATAGTCGTTCACCAGATAGCGCCACTTGCGGACCATGTCCTTGGGTGCCTTGGCGAAACCATAGCCGGGCATGTCGACCAGCCGCAGTTTCAGCGGCGTGCCGATGTCGAAGAAGTTCAGTTCCTGCGTCCGCCCCGGCGTGACCGAGGTCCGCGCCAGCGAAGTGCGGCCGGTCAGCGCGTTGAGCAGCGACGATTTGCCGACGTTCGACCGGCCGGCAAAGGCGATCTCGGGCACGTCGGGGCTGGGCAGATGCTCCAGCGCCGGCGCGGACTTCAGGAACTGGATCGGTCCGGCAAAGATCTTGCGCGCCGCTTCGATCTGGTCGGGATCGAAGCGGTCGTCGCCCGGCGGCGGGGGTGGCAGGTCGTTCACTTCGCAGCCGCCTGCTTGAGCGCCGGATGCCGGGCATAGAGCAACTGCTGCTGCGCGATGGTCAGCAGGTTCGACGTGATCCAGTAGACCTGCAACCCGACCGCGAACGGAGCCATGATGAACATCAGCACCCATGGCATCAGGCCGAAGACCTGCTTCTGCATGTCGTCCATCGGGGCGGGGTTCAGCTTGAACTGGAAGTACATCGAGATGCCGAGCAGCACCGGTACGACGCCGATCGCGAGGAAGTGCGGCAGGGTGAAGTCGAGATAGCCGAACAGGTTCAGGATCGTCGCCGGATCGGGGGCCGACAGATCCTTGATCCAGCCGACGAACGGCTGGTGCCGCATCTCGATGGTCAGCAACAGCACCTTGTACAGCGCGTAGAAGATCGGAATCTGGATCAGCGTCGGCAGACAGCCGGCGACCGGATTGACCTTTTCCTCCTTGTACAGCTGCATCATCTTTTGCTGCAACTGCGGCTTGTCGTCCTTGTACCGCTCCTGCAACGCCTTCAGCTTCGGCTGGATGGCGCGCATTGCCGCCATCGAGGCGAACTGGCGCTGGGCGATCGGGAACATCAGGCCACGGATCGTGACCGTCAGGAGGATGATCGCGACGCCGAAATTGCCGACCAGACGGAACAGCCAGTCGAGATAGACGAAGATCGGCTCCTCCACGATGCGGAACCAGCCCCAGTCGATCGAGCGCGAGAAATAGGGCACGCCCTGCGCTTCATAGGCGTTGAGCAGCTTGTTCTCCTTGGCACCCGCAAAGAAGCGGACGCTCTGCATCAGCGCCTGCCCCGGTGCGAGCGTCGCCAGCGTCGGCGAACGATAATCGGCCTGATGCCGCTGGTCGCCGCCCTTGAGCGTCAGCGTGTGCTGTACGCCCTGATCGGGGATCAGCGCGGTCATCCAGTAATGGTCGGTGAAACCGATCCAGCCGCCCTTGGTGGCGAAGGTTTCGGGCTTTTCGTCGATGTCCTTGTAGTTGACGTCGAACTTCACGCCGTTGCCGGCTTCGTAGACCGGGCCGACCTGGATCGTCATCGTATCCTTGTCGACCGGCGCGCCGCGGCGGCTGAGCAGGCCGTAGGTCGCGACCTGGATCGGCTGCGGTCCGGCATTGGCGACGCTCTGGCGGACGGTGAACATATAGCCGTCGTCGACCGAGATCTGCATCTGGTACCGCTGTGTGCCGACCGTGGTCGACAGCGTGACCGGGGTCTGCGGAGTCAGCTTCGTACCGCTGGCGGTCCACTGCGCATCGGCGGGCGGGGCCGACACGCCGGTGCCGCTCCAGCCGAACTGCGCGAAATAGGCATCGACGGTGCCCGACGGCGACAGCAGCCGGACCGGCGGCGAGTTGGCGTCAATCGTTTCCTTGTGCTTCACCAGCACCAGATCGTCGATCCGCCCGCCGCGCAGGTTGATCGATCCGTGCACGGCAGGCGTTTCGATCGGAATGCGCGGGGTTTCGCGCAGCACGAGCGCCCGGTCGCGAATCGCGTTCGCGGTGTCGGCGGCCGGATCGGTCGCCGGATTGGCTACGGCCTTGCTCTTTCCGTCCTCCAGCTTCGTTACCGGCGGATTGGCAGCCGGAAAGAAGTGGTTGGCGATATACGGCCAGCCGAACAGCACCAGCGCAGCCAGTACCGCGAACAGCAGGAAATTCTTCTGGTCGTTCTTCACGCGAAATCCTCAGGCTCTAAGGCACCGGGTCGTGGCCGTGCCCGCCCCAGGGATGGCAGCGCGCGATCCGTTTCGCGGCCAGCCACCCCCCCTTTGCCGCGCCATAGCGGGCAATGGCGGTGATTGCATAGGCCGAACAGGAAGGTTGATAGCGGCAGGACGGCGGCAGGATCAGCGACGGCCCCAATTGCCATGCGCGCGCGACCAGCATCAGCAGGCGCGCGGCGATGCCCGGCCGGAGCGATTCGCCATCACCGGTCACCGCCGTACCTTGCGCAATGCCTTGGTCAGGTCGGCCTTGAGATCGTCGAAAGGGCGTTCGATGCCGCTCGCGCGTCCGATCAGCACATGATCGGCACCGGCGACGCCCATATCGGGCAGCATTTCGGCGGCAAGCGCGCGAAAACGCCGTTTCATCCGGTTGCGGACGACGGCGTTTCCAACCTTCTTCGATACGGTAATGCCGATTCGCATCGCATTCGGCGATTCGGCCAGTTCGTCCGCCCGGCGCTGTCGCACCAGCAGGACGAAGCCGGGCATAGGCGCCCGGCGTCCCGCATTCGCCGCCAGATAATCCCGGCGGCGAAGCATCTTGGTCAGGCCGACAGCTTCTTCCGGCCGCGCGAGCGGCGGGCGCGGATCACGTTGCGGCCGCCCGGCGTCGCCATGCGCGAGCGGAAGCCGTGACGACGGGCCCGTACCAGGTTGCTCGGCTGAAAAGTCCGCTTCATCACTCATTCCCCGGGTATTCAAACTGCTAGAACGTAAAAAGCCGCCAGTGACGGCGGCCGCGTGACGAGCCCCTTAGCGATGCACCGCCTTCAAGTCAACGGAGGTCGGGATGGTCTCCGCGCGCAGCCGCCGCCGCTTGGCACTGGGACGGCGCAGCGCCCGGTCCGACATCGCGCGCAGTCGCGGGAAGCGGCGCATGGTCCGCGCGAAGCGGCGGCGCGCCCGGCGCGAGTTGCGCAGGATCAGCGCCAGCCCGGCGGCGAAGGTGAAGATCCCGACCGGTCCCGGCAGCACCGCGACGACCGGCGTCGCGAGGATCAGCAAGGCACCGAGCGCCAGGAGGAGGATCTGCATGATAGGTTGCCATGCCACCCGTGTGTTGCCGGTTCAAGACGCCTGCGATGCGCGGTCGCTTGACCGGGCCGACCTGATGCGGGACACGACCGGACACGGGGAACAGGGGCATTCATGGTCGCGATCGTATCGACGGCGGCGTATCTCGGGCTGGAGGCGCGGCGGGTGGAGGTGCAGGTGCAATTGGCACCGGGCGTCCCCGCATTCGTCGTGGTCGGACTGGCCGACAAGGCGGTGGGCGAAAGCCGCGAACGGGTGCGCGCCGCGATCGCCGCGATCGGGCTGGCGCTGCCGCCCAAACGCATCACGGTCAATCTGTCGCCGGCGGACCTGCCCAAGGAAGGATCGCATTACGACCTGCCGATCGCGCTGGGCCTGTTGGCGGCGATGGGCGTGGTGGATGCCGAGGGGCTGGCCGACTTTGTCGTCGTCGGTGAGTTGAGCCTCGACGGGCGGATCGCGGGATCGCCCGGCGTGCTGCTGGCGGCGATGCTGGCAAGCGGCGAGGGGCGTTCGCTGATCTGCCCGGCCGAACAGGGGGCGGAGGCGGCATGGGCCGGCACGCCGGTGATCGCGGCACCCGATCTGCTGTCGCTGCTGAACCATCTGAAGGGCGAACAACTGCTCGGCAATCCGCAGCCCGGCGGCGCGGAGGACGCATGGAGCGGCAACGACCTGCGCCAGGTGAAGGGGCAGGAGACGGCCAAGCGGGCGCTGGAGATCGCGGCGGCGGGCGGTCACAACCTGCTGATGGTCGGCCCGCCGGGCGCGGGCAAGTCGCTGCTGGCGTCCTGTCTGCCGGGCATCCTGCCGCCGCTCGATGCGGCCGAGGCGCTGGAAGTGTCGATGGTCGCGTCGGTCGCGGGGTCGCTGACCGGCGGGCGGATGACGCGGGTGCGGCCGTTCCGAACGCCGCACCACTCGGCGTCGATGGCGGCGCTGACCGGGGGCGGGCTGCGGGTGAAGCCGGGGGAGATCAGCATGGCGCATCTGGGCGTGTTGTTCCTCGACGAACTGCCTGAATTTCAACGCGCGGTGCTCGATTCGCTGCGCCAGCCATTGGAGACGGGGCAGGTCAGCGTCGCGCGGGCCAACGCGCATGTGACCTTCCCGGCGCGGGTGCAGCTGATCGCGGCGATGAACCCGTGCCGTTGCGGGCATCTGGGCGATCCGGCGCTCGCCTGTGCTCGGGCGCCGCGCTGTGCCGCCGATTATCAGGCGAAGGTATCGGGGCCGTTGCTCGACCGGATCGACCTGGCGATCGAAATGGCAGCGGTGAGCGCCGCCGATCTGGTCCTGCCGCCGCCGTCCGAGGGATCGGCGGAGGTGGCGGCGCGGGTGGCAAGTGCGCGGGCGGTGCAGCGCGAACGCTATGCCGCAACCAGCGTGCGGACCAATGCCGAGGCGGACGGCAGCGTGCTGGAACAGGCAGCAGTGCTCGACGTGGCGGCGCGGGCATTGCTGGCACAGGCGGCGGAAACGATGCGGCTGTCGGCGCGCGGGTTTCACCGCGTGCTGCGGGTCAGCCGGACGATCGCCGATCTGGCGGGGGCGGAAGGCGTCGGTCGGGTACATGTCGCGGAAGCGCTGAGTTACCGGCGGCGGGCACCGGTCAATTGAAGCATTGCCATTGGCGCGGCGAACCGCAACGATGACGATATGGTGCGACGATGACGGGGAGATGGACGATGTATTGGATGACGCTGCCGCTTCGGCGTTACGCGGATTTTTCGGGGCGGTCCCGGCGGCTCGAATACTGGATGTTCTCGCTCGGCTATCTGATCGCCGCGATCCTGATCGGCTTGATTGCGGCGATGTCCGGCGCCTTCAGCTATGACAGCGACTTCACGCCGGCGAACGGGTTGCCGGCGCTGTGGCTGATACTGTTGGGGCTGATGGGGCTTGCCCTGATCGTCCCGTCGATCGCGGTGCAGGTGCGGCGATTCCATGATCAGAACCGGACCGGGTGGTTGGTGCTGCTCAGCTTCATTCCCTATGTCGGCGGACTGATCGTGCTGATCTTCATGTGCCTGCCCGGAACGCCGGGGCCGAACCGCTATGGTCCCGATCCCAAGGACCCCCATGGCAGCAACGACGTCGACGTGTTTTCCTGACGGTTGCAGGCGCTGTCGGCTTGCGCTAACGGACCGCTGCGTGCCCCTGTGGTGAAATTGGTAGACGCGTCCGACTCAAAATCGGATTCCGAGAGGAGTGCTGGTTCGAGCCCGGCCAGGGGCACCAATTTCGCGGATGCCGGGTGCCCGCCCGGCACCGACCGACGATCCCCCAGGATATGGTCGTCATGAACGAAGATGATGCATCGTCCGCCGAACGACCGCGCCGTCACAGCGTGATCCTGAACGCGCGGATCGAAACCCGCGGTCAGGTCGTCGAATGTCGTGTCCGCAACCTGTCCGAAACGGGCACTTGCATCGACAATCTCGCCGATCTTGCCGCCGGCGACCGGGTATTGGTCACCATGGGTACCGTCCACCATGTCGAGGCGACCGTACGCTGGGTCGAAAACGGGCGCGCCGGACTGCATTTCGAGGGGGCGACCGTCGATATCGCCGCTGCCCGTCGTCCGCGCGGAACGGTGGTGCCGGCGTCGCGTACGGTCGCGGGCTGGCTCGACAATATCCACAGCCCCTATCGGCGCGGCGAGTAGCGCCGATCCGCCGACGCTCGCGTCACGCGCCGCTGCGGCAATACTGGTCGAGAAACTGCTGATGCGTCGGCAGCGCCGCTACCCCCGCCGCGATTCCGTCGTTCAGGTCGCGCAGCACGGCGGCCAGCTGCCCCGGCGGCATCATTTTCGCCAGCGGGTGATGGGCCGCCGGTTCCAGCCGCTGGCCCAGCATCACCTGCAACCATGATCCGACGCGGAACAGATCGTCGGCGGATTGATAGGCATGCGCCCCTTGCGCGAACAACGCGATGCGTTCCGCCAGCGTGTCGGGCGGCGCGATCTCGCGCCGTTCGCGCCAGAAGGGTTCGGGCCGCTGGTTCAGATGATAGTGCAGCAGCACGAAATCGCGCACCGCTTCGATCTCGCGGCGCGACTGTTCATTGAAGCGCGCCCGTGCCGCTTCGCCCGGATGGCCGAACGGCAGCAGCTGGACGAGGCGGGTGAGCGCGATCATGACCATATGGATACTGGTTGATTCGAGCGGTTCGACGAACCCGCTCGAAAGGCTGATCGCCACGCAATTGCGTTCCCATGTCGTCAACCGCCGCCCGGTGCGGAACCGGATCAACCGCGGCTCGGTCAGGGTCTGCCCCTCGATCGACGCCAGCAGCCGGTCGCGTGCGGCATCGTCGCTCAAATGGCGCGAGCTGTAGACCAGCCCGTTGCCGACCCGGTGCTGGAGCGGGATCTGCCAGCGCCAGCCGGCGTCATGGGCGATGGCGCGGGTATAGGGCGGCGCGGGGCCGGTCGCGACCGTCTGCACCGCCAGCGCGCGATCGGTCGGCAGCCAATGGCCCCAATCCTCGAACCCTACGCCCAGCGTCTGTTCGATCAGCAGCGCGTGGAACCCGGTGCAGTCGAGGAACAGGTCGCCCGCGACGCGCCGTCCGTCGTCCAGCACAAGCGCGGCGATGTCGCCGCTCTCGCCCACGCGTTCGACACGGGCGATCCTGCCCTCGACCCGGGTCAGCCCCTGCGCCTCGCTGCGGGTGCGCAAATAGGCCGCGTAGCGGCCGGCATCGAAATGATAGGCATAGTTAAGCGGCGCGTCCGGCCCGGTCGCGAACCGTCCCGCCTCGGCCGCCTCGTGTTCGAGGCAATAGGCACCGATCGGCCCCGCCACGCCCTGCGCCCGTGCCTCCAGCCAGAAATGCTGGAAATCGCCCATCCACGTCGATCGCCCGACCTCGCCGAACGAGTGGAGGTAACGGTCGCCTGCGCGCGCCCAGTTTTCGAACGCGATGCCCAGTTTGAAGCTGGCCCCGGTCGCGCCCATGAAGTCGGCTTCGTCCAGGCCGAGCAGCGCGTGGAACGAACGGATGGTCGGGATCGTCGCTTCGCCGACGCCGACCGTACCGATGTCTTCGGACTCGACCAGCGTCACCTCGACCAGCGACGACAGCTGCCGGGTCAGCAGCGCGGCGGCGAGCCAGCCGGCGGTGCCGCCGCCCGCGATCACGATCCGCATGCGCGTCATCGGTTCAGCCTTTGCAACAGGCGCGCGCGCAACCGGCGGGCGGCGGCTTCGTCGAGCGGGGCGAGGTCGCCCTGGATCGCGGCGGGCAGATGCGCGCGGGCTTCCTCGCCGCCGCTCCACACATAATGGTCGAACATCGCCGCCCATGCGGCGCGCTCCGCCGCCGGGCGGTCCCGCAGCGACAGCAGCGCGTGTAGCAGGGTCGTCATCGGGCTGTCGGCATACGCCGGGGCGTCGTTCCACCAGTAATTTATCATGGCGTTGAACGGCGAGAGCGCCTCGACATTATGCCACCATAAAGCCGGGTAGAAGAGGACGTCGCCCGGCTCCAGCTCCGCGACCTGCGCATGCGCCATCGCCTCGGCAAAGCGGGGAAAACGGTCGTGATCGGGCGCGCGCAGATCGACCATGCTCACCACCTGTCCGCCGGGCGTCGGTTCGAGCGGGCCTGGATAGAGGTTCGCGACCTGATCGGGCGGGAACAGGGTGAAGCGTCGCCGTCCGACCATGCACGCGGCAAGGTTGTTCGACATGTCGTAATGCGTCGCGGCGGTCGTGCGGTTGCCGATCCAGATGCTGACCATCGGCGTGGGCGTCCCGGCGGGCCATGGCAGGTCGTTCTCGCCGCGCAGTCCGGGGAGGTACAGGTCGAGATCGGTCGACCCGACATAGATGGCGGGGGCGGCGGGATCGTCGAGTCCGTCGACGATGCGGTCGAGACAGGCGGTCAGCCCGACCCGGTCCGCATCGAAATTAAACCCGCTGCAATCGTCGCGGTAGAAGAACCGCCCGCCCATCGCCGCATCGCCGGTAAAGGCGACGACCGGCCGCCCGCTGTCGAACCGCTTGAGGTAGGCGATGGCGGCGTCCGGGCCGTCGCGCCCCGCCGCGACCAGCGGCCAGCCGGCGGCAAGGCCGCGCAGCACCACCGGTTCGTTCGCCGCGACCAGCGCCGCCGGCGACCAGCCGCCCGTGCGCGCCGCCTCGATCGACCGGACGACGCGCGGGTGGGTCATGCGGCGTGCCGCCGTTGCCGCCGTTCGATCAGCCGCGGGATATTGTCGAGCGACGCCGACGCCATGAATGCGGCGCGCAGCGCACCGCTACGATGCAGCGTCGCCAGCGTGTCGGCATCCAGCGCATCGAGCCGGTCGTCGGCGATGACGAGGATGTCGGCGATGGCACAGGTCTGGCCGTCACCCAGATCGACGTCGATCGTGGTCGGGCGCAGCAATCCGGCTGCCTCCCATGCGGCAAAGAGCGGGGCGTTGATCGCCTGCCCCTCACGAATGACGCTCAGCACCGCCTCGACATGCGCGAGATAGGGCGCGGTGCCGCCATGGCGCAGATAGAGCGGCTCGCCCGAACCGTCGCGCCGCACGCGCGGGTCGTCGAGGTTGATGCGCACGCCTTCGCCCGCCGGATCGGGCGCGAACGGTCCGCGCTGGCGGACGGCGGGAATATAGCTTGCCGGCCAGCCGCCATCGGAACCGAGGAACAGATTGTCGTCCGGGTCGAGCCCGAGCAGCGCGACGGCATAGACGCCGCCGCGATCGTCGCGCCGGAACAGGATCGGATAGTCGCGCTGTGCCGCCTCGAACTCGTTGGGGAACAGCAGCACCTGATTCACCGCGTCGCCATGCGCGGCGTCGTGCACCACCGCGACGGTCAGGTCATGATGGTCGACATTGTTGAGCAACACGGGGTTGGGCATCGCGATCCTTGGGGCAGGGTGCCGCCATGGTATGAAGAAGGGGTTGCAAAGAAAAGAGCCGTTCGGCGGTCCGAACGGCCCTTTCCAGTCACTTGACCGTGATCAGAAGCGGTAGCGGGCACCGAGCAGGAAGCGCGGCTTCAGTTCCTGCGCGAACACCAGCGCGTTGCGATCGCGTCCATATTGCACCAGCGGCTCGCTGGTCAGGTTCACGCCCTCGATCGACAGCGCCATGCGGTCGTTCAGGTCGTAGCTGATGTTGAAGTCGAGCGTACCGAACGGCGCGACGAACAACGGGTTGCGGCTGTCGCCCTGGTTGGTCGCGGCAAGGAACTTGTCGCGCCAGTTGTACGACACGCGCGCCGACAGCCCGCTCTTGTCATAGATGATCGAGCCGTTGGCGCTGTCGCCAAGCCCCGTCAGCGCGAACACGTTGACGCTGGGGTCGGCGGCGATATCGGCATTCACGTCGCCATACACCTTCGTGTACGACGCCTGCACGCCGAAGCCGGTGTTGCCGAAGAAGTGCTGCCCGGCCAGTTCGAAGCCGTAGATATGGCCGTCTCGGTTGTTGACCGGCTGCGACACTGCGAAGTCGTAGAGCGGGTCCTGTCCATTGGCGAAGATGTCGACCGATTGCAGGATGCTGTTGACGTAATCCTGGTTCAGCGCGCCCGCCGCGTTCCGGTTCGCCTGGAAATTGGCGTCGGCCTGAGCGGTGTTGCCGCCATTCTGGCTGAGCAGCGCGGTGTAGGTGAACAGGTTGACGTCGCTGAGGTCGGCACCCAGCGCGCGCAGCCGGTCGGCCGCCGTGCCCGACCGCGTGCCCGCCGCACCCGACGACGGATCGCGCAGGTCGAACAGGCTGCGGTTGAAGACGCCGGTCCCGATGAAGTTGCGCACCCGCTTGTCGAAGAACCCGAGCGAGACATAGCTCGACGGCTTGTAATACCATTCGACCGAGACGTCGAAGTTATCGGATACCAGCGGCAGCAACCCGGCATTGCCCGAGTTACCGGTGGGACGACCGCCCAGTGCCACCGGCCGCGAAGGCGCGCCCGCCGTGGTCGATGCGAACAGGTTGCCGTAATCGGCGCGGGCGAGCGTGCGGCTGGCCGATGCGCGGGCGACGACATTGTCGAGCACCTCGATGTTGAAATCGACCGCCGGCAGCAGGTTGGTATAGCTGCCACGTTGCGACACGGTCGACGCGGACGACGAGATGACCGACGAGAAGTCGTTGTCGGCATCCCATTTGATCGCCGACGGGATCGCCTGCAACGCGGTCGAGCGGACCTTCGTCTCTTCGTAGCGGGTGCCGAACACCAGGTTGGCGGTGCGCCCGGCAATCTCGCCCTTCCACGTGATCTGGCCGTACACGCCCCAGATCTTTTCGCCGACGCTGTCGAAATCATTGGCGGTCGTGTTGATCGGGTTGGCGGCATAGAAGTTCGAGAACAGGTCGTTCAGCACGACCGCGTTGCCGCGGAACGCGGTGCGCTTCACGTCCGCCGGGCTGAACGTGTCGAACTTGCAGTCGAGGCAGAAGGTCTTGACGACGTTCGACGCCAGCCGTTGCACGATGCCAGGATCGGTGATGCCCCAGTCGCCCAGCTGCTGCTGCGTCTGCACCCGCGCACTGGTCATCTGCGCATCGGTATAGGTGCCGCCGAAATCGAACCGGCTACCGCCGCCCAGATCCCAGCCGAGATCGGCGCGACCGCCATTGATCCGCTGCCGCTGGGTCGCGGTGTTGGTGCGCGCGATCTGCGTGCCGAGGTCGCCGATGTCGAGGACGCCGTTGCCGTTGCCGTTGATCGTGTCGTTGATCGTCTGCGTCACCTGCGGGAAGCCGGTGCTGTAGTCGATCGCTTGGCTGCTGATGACCGGCGCGCCGAGCGACACCAGCGTCACCGACGTGCCGTTGGCGGCATCCGGCGTCGACTTCGACACGGCATGATAGCCATCGAGGTTCAGCGTCAGATTGTCGGTCATCTCCCACTTGCCGTTCAGGCCGTAGGATTGCAGCTGGGTCTTGGTCGCGCGGAATTGCTGTTCGAACCCCTGATCCTTTACGCCGTTGATCGATTCCGCGATGAAGTCGGGCGTTGCGATCACGTCGTTGCCGTTGAAGCGGATCTGGCCGAACGGGCGGTTGAACCAGTTGGTCTGCTCGCTGCGCTGCTCTTCCAGCCGGTTCTGCGCGAACAGCGCGTCGGCGGTGAAGGTCAGCCGGTCGGTCGGGGCGAGTTGCAGCACCGCCTGTCCATTGATGCGCTCGCGCTTGTTCTCGGAGAACTGGTAGCGGCTGTCGTTCGGGATCAGCGCGAACGGGGTGGTCGGCCGGTTCTCGATCTGCGTCTGCCCGTTCACATACGGACCGGCGGGGTTGAGGACGTTGGCGGTCGGTACCACGGTGAAATAATTGGGCGCGCTCTGTGCCGAGGTGCTGTCGCGCCGTTGATAGCTGCCGAACACCGACAGGCCGATGCTGCGCGAGTCGTTGCGCCAGCTGAGCAGGCCCGACACTTCGGGCAGGACGCGGGCGCCTTCGCCGGCATTGGTGCTGACGTCGTGCAGCGCCTTCACGCCGAACGACCCGGTGACGCCGGTTTCGCGCGAATCGAGCGGCTTGCGGGTGACGACGTTGATCGCCGCGCCGATGCCGCCCGACGGGATCGCGGCGCGGCCGGTCTTGTAGACCTCCAGCGCCGATACGCCTTCGGACGCGAGATTCTGGAAATCGAACGAGCGGCCGGTGCCGCGTGCGAAGTCGCCCGCGCCGCTGGTGTCGACGTTGGAGGCGGGCAACTGACGCCCGTTCAGCGTGACGAGGTTGAACCCGCCCGAGAAGCCGCGGACCGAGACCTGCGAGCCTTCGCCGTTGACGCGGTTGATCGATACGCCGGTGATGCGCTGCAGCGACTCGGCAAGGTTGGTGTCGGGGAACTTGCCGATATCCTCGGCCGAGATCGCATCGACGACGCCCGCCGAGTTGCGCTTGATATCGATCGCGCGGTTCAGCGACGCGCGGATGCCGGTGACGACGATCTCGCCGCCATCTTCCTGCACGGGGTCCTGACCGGTCGGCTGGGCGATGCTGCCCGCCGTGCCTTCGGTCGCGCCCGGCTGGGCATTGGTGGCGGTATCGGTGGTCTGTGCGGCGGCGATGCCCGGTGCGACGGACAATGCGGCGAGCGCAATGGTCGAGGACGTGCGCGCGAGCGTGCGAAGAAGGTGGCCCTTCATACGGAATCTCCCCTAAGTGGTTCTGACGGTTCAATCCGTCCATCATTCTCGCCGGATGATCCGGCTGTGGTAACGCTACCAATCTGTCCAGCGTTGTCAATGCGCGAACGGTGTGATTCGCCGCTGCTAAGATATTATCTTGTATTCTTTTTAGGTCGGGATCGATGCCCTGTGTGCGGCAGGAACGGCGCATTCTCGACGTTAACCGTAAGTTATCGCCTCACCGCTACTACCCGTGGATCGATACGACAGCGCGTCCGTGCGGAAGCGTTTCGGGGGGGAGCAGGTTGACGATGAGATGGTTCAGCAAGGACGCACCGATCCGCACGAAATTCCTCGTCATGGGGATCGTGTATGTCGCGTTGATGTGCGTCCCGTTCGGCACGACGGTGCTGGCCGTCAACGAGACGCTGTCCGAACCGGTGTTGCTGGGCATCACCAGCGCGACCGTCATCGTTGCCATCGTGCTCGGCGTTCTTTTCCGTAACATCGTCTGCGGACCTTATGTCGGCACGGTCGAACGGATGGAGGGGCTCGCGCAAGGCGACCTGACCACGCCGATCGGCTTCGCCGACCATAAGGACTGTGTCGGTCGCATGTCGCGGGCGATGGAAGTATTCCGCGAGAACGGCCGGGTGGTGAAGGAAGCGGCGGCCGCGCAGCAGCAGGTGGTCGGTTCGCTGGGGCAGGGGCTGTCGCGTCTTGCCGCCAGCGACGTTACCTATCGCATCGAACAAAGCTTCCCATCGGATTACGAACGCCTCCGCATCGATTTCAACGCCGCGATGGACGCGGTGTCCGAAGTGTTGTCGGCAGTGCGCGACGCGACCAGCGGCATCAACAACGGCGCCAACGACATTCGTCAGGCATCGGATGACCTGTCGCAGCGCACCGAGCAACAGGCCGCCAGCCTTGAAGAGACCGCCGCGGCGATGGACCAGATCACCAGCACGGTGAAGGAAACCGCCACCGGTGCCAGCCGCGCCAACATGGTGGTCATCGAAACCCGCGACGAAGCCGAACAGTCGGGGGACGTCGTCCGCCGCGCGGTGGAGGCGATGAACGGCATCGAGCGCGCCTCGGGCGAAATCGGCGACATCATCAGCGTGATCGACGGGATCGCGTTCCAGACGAACCTGCTGGCGCTGAACGCCGGGGTCGAGGCGGCGCGGGCGGGCGATGCGGGCAAGGGCTTTGCCGTCGTCGCCAGCGAAGTCCGGGCGCTCGCCCAGCGGTCGGCCGATGCGGCCAAGGACGTGAAGTCCAAGATCACCGCTTCTTCCGAACAGGTCGCCATGGGTGTCGAACTGGTCAGCGAGACCGGCAAGGCACTGCAACGGATCATCAACCGCATCGGTGAGATCAGCACGCTGGTCGGCACCATCGCCACCTCGGCCGATCAGCAAGCGACCGGCCTCCAGCAGGTCAACACCGCCGTCGGCGAGATGGACGGCGTGACGCAACAGAATGCGGCGATGGTCGAACAGGCGAACGCCGCTGCCCGGACCCTTGCCGAAGAGGCGCAGGAGCTCGCGCGACAGGTCGCCCGCTTCACGGTCGACAGCGGCAACTACCGCGGCGGCATGAGCATGGGCGGGGGCGGCCATGTCCAGCAGATGCCGAGCGCGGTGCACCGCCTGCAAGCCCGCGCCGCGCAGGTCGGCCGTGAGATCGCCCGCGGATCGCGCAAGAAAGTCGCTGCCGGCGGCGGTGGCGGGGCCGCTGCGCCTGCACCGGTCGTCGACGAGGACGACTGGTCCGAATTCTGATCGCTCCGGCGACCCACGTCTTTTCCGAACAGGAATTTCCGATGCCCATCGTACTCGCTCCCGTGCTCGACACCGCCGCCGCCGCTCCGCTTCGGCTGACGCTGCGCGCCGCGATCGACACCGGTCAGTCGATCATCCTCGACGCATCCGCGGTCGAGCGGATCGGGCAGGCCTGTCTACAGATCCTTGCCGCCGCCGAAGCGGCGGCGGACCTTGCCGGCCTCGACTTCCGCGTCGTCGGTGCCAGCCCCGCCTTTGCCGACATGGCCACGCTGGCCGCGCTCGACACCCTTCTCGCCGCCTGATTCCGGAGCGAACCCATGGACCTCGACGCAATCCAGCAGATCTTCTTTCAGGAGTGCGAGGAAGGTCTCGCCGCGATGGAAGGCAATTTCGCGTTGCTGCGCGACGGCGACCGCGATTCGGAAACGATCAACGCCGTCTTCCGCTGCGTGCATTCGATCAAGGGCGGGGCAGGGGCGTTCGGTCACGAACGTCTGCAGGCCTATACCCATCAATATGAAACGCTGCTCGACCTGATCCGCAACGGCACGCTGGAACTGACTTCGCCGCTGCTCGACGTGGTCATGGGTGCGTTCGACATGCTGGCCGACCATGTCGCAGCCGCCCGCGATGGCGGAACGCCGCCATCCGACGCGGCGATGCTCGACCGGCTGTCGGCGGCGGCGGGCGGCGGCTCGGCGCATGGCGGTTCGGCCAAAGCGGCAGCGGCCCCGGCTGCGGCGGAACCGGCCCCGGCAATCTCCGACGACTTCGACGATCTGATGTCGATGCTGGGCGATGTCGCCCCGTCCGAAGAGGGCGCCGATGCCGATGACGGCTGGCGGCTGCACTACGAACCGGGTGCCAAGGCGTTCGAACATGGTGCCGAACCGCTGCTGCTGCTGCGCGAACTGACGCTGCTGGGTGGCAAGGTGACGCAGTGCGATCGCAGCGCGCTGCCGGGTCTCGACGCGCTCGATCCCGAAACCGGCTATCTGGCATGGGACGTGGCGTTGCCCGCCAGCGTTGCCGAGGATGATATCCGTGCGGTCTTCGAATTTTCGGACAGCAACGCGATCACGCTCGGCAAGGGCGCGCCGGAAGCGTCGATCATGGACGATGTCGATTCGCTGTTCGACTCGCTCGACACGGTCGCCGCACCGGTAGCGGCGGTCGAGGAACCGGTCGCTCCGCCGCCACCCCCGCCGCCTGCGCCTGCGCCAGTGCCGGCTGCGGTTGCGCCGGCACCGGCGGCTTCGGCTCCGGTGGACGAGAAGGCTGCGCCGCGCGCCGCGGCGGCCGTCGCCCCGGCGGCGCAGACGATTCGCGTCGACCTCGACAAGCTCGACCGGCTGGTCAATCTGGTCGGTGAGCTCGTCATCACCCAGGCGATGCTCGCCCAGCGTCTCGCGGAAAACGCGATGGGCGGGATTTCCGAGCTTAACGACCTCGAACATCTTACGCGCGAATTGCAGGAGTCGACGATGGCGATCCGGGCGCAGCCGATGAAGACGGTGTTCAGCCGCGTACCGCGGATCGTCCGCGAACTGGAGGGCGAGACCGGCAAGCGCGTCCGCCTCGAGGTCGATGGCGAGATGACCGAGGTCGACAAGACCGTCGTCGAACGCATCGGCGAGCCGCTGACCCACCTGATCCGCAATGCCGTCGACCATGGCCTCGAGATGCCCGACGTGCGCGTCGCCGCCGGCAAGCCGGCCGAAGGCGTCGTCCGCCTGTCGGCCGCGCACCAGTCGGGCCGGATCGTCATCACCGTCGCCGACGACGGACAGGGCATCAACCGGGCGCGGGTGAAGGCCAAGGCGATCGAGAAGGGCATCATCCTGCCCGATGCGGCGCTGACCGACGAAGAGATTGACAATCTGATCTTCGCGCCCGGTTTCTCGACTGCGGCGGCAATCACCAACGTCTCCGGCCGGGGCGTCGGCATGGACGTGGTGCGCAAAAACATACAGGCGCTGGGCGGGCGCATCGGCATCCAGTCGCGCGAAGGCTTCGGGTCGAGCTTCTCGCTCAGCCTGCCGCTGACGCTGGCGGTGCTGGACGGCATGATCGTGACGGTCGGCGAACAGACGTTCGTCATCCCGCTCGGCCATATCGTAGAAAGCCTGCGGCCGACCGACCTGACGCTCAACCGGCTGGGGCCGGAGGGGACGCTGCTCGACGTGCGCGGTTCCTATGTGCCGGTACTGCGCATCGCCGATCATCTCGGCATCGCCGGCGCGCAGCGCAACGCGACCGATGCGGTGCTGATCGTGGTCGAGGGCGATCATGGACAGGCCGCGCTGCTGGTCGACTCGATCCAGGATCAGCGGCAGGTCGTCGTGAAGAGCCTCGAGGCCAATTACCAGGCGATCGACGGCGTGGCGGGGGCGACGATCCTCGGCGACGGGCGCGTCGCGCTGATCGCCGATGTCGATGCCCTGACTTCGCGCAGCCGCTTCGCCAACCGCGCGCCGGCGGCCATCGCCGCATGAGCGCCGCCGCCGCCCTCGACAACGGTCGGACGCGGGAGTTCGACTTCCAGCCGGCCGACCACCGCGCGATCGCCGCGCTGGTGTATCAGGAGGTCGGCATCCTGTTGCCCGACGGCAAGGCGCAGCTGGTCTATGGCCGGATCGCGCCGCGGGTCCGCGCCTCCGGTCTGTCGAGCTTCGCCGACTATGTCGCGTTCATCGGCCGCGATGCCGAAGAACGCGCCCGCGCGGTCGATGCGCTGACCACCAACCACACCAGCTTCTTTCGCGAAAACCATCATTTCGAGGATTTCGTCGATCGCATCTGGCCGGGGCTGGTCGACCGGCTGAATAAGGGTGGCCGCGTCCGCCTGTGGTCGGCGGCGTGTTCGAGCGGCGAGGAACCCTATTCATGGCTGATGGCGGCGTTCGGTGCCGACCGCAGCCTCGCGCAGCGACTGCTGAAGGCCGATCTGCGGATGCTGGCGACCGACGTGTCGCCAAGCGTCCTCGAAAAGGCGCGGGCCGGGCAGTATTCGAAGGAAACGATGCGCACCGTGCCCGCCGCACTGCGCGGCGCATGGACTAGGGGGGAGGGCGACGATCTGATCGTCGACCCGCTATTGCGCGACGCGATCGCGTTCCGGCCGCTCAACCTGCTCGGCGATTGGCCGATCAAGGGGCGGTTCGACACGATCTTCTGTCGCAACGTGATGATCTATTTCGACGAACCGACCAAGGAAAAGCTCCTGGCCCGGCTCGCCGACCGACTGGAGGTGGGGGGGATGCTGTACATTGGTCATTCGGAGCGGTTGCTCGGCGCGGTAATCGACAAATTCCGTCCGATCGGTCGCACCGCCTATCAGAAGGTGGCGGCATGACCGTCCGCGCACTGATCGTCGACGATTCCTATTCGATGCAGGCGATCATCCGTCGCAAGCTGCAGGCCGATCCGGCGATCGAGGTCGTCGGCACCGCCGCCAGCGCCGACGAGGCGCGGGCCCAGATCAAGGCGCTCGACCCCGATGTCGTGACGCTCGACATCGAGATGCCGGGCATGAGCGGCCTCGACTTTCTCGACCGGCTGATGCGGCTGCGCCCGACGCCGGTGGTGATGCTGTCGACGCTGACCGCGCAAGGTGCAGAGGCCAGCCTGACCGCGCTGGAGCGGGGGGCGTTCGACTGTTTCGACAAGAACCGGCTGATGGCGCACAACGATCATAGCGGGCTGGACCTCGCCGATCTGGTCCGAGCCGCTTCGCAGACGCGTCCGGCCGCGCGCGTCGCGCCGGTGGCCCCGGTGGTCCACGAACGCGCGACCTACACGCCGCGTCCCGGATCGATGATCGCGATCGGCGCGTCGACCGGCGGCGTCGAGGCACTGATCGAATTGCTGTCGGCGTTTCCCGCCAATTGCCCGCCGACGATGATCGTGCAGCATATGCCCGCGACCTTCACGCCCAGTTTCGCCGCCCGGCTCAACCGGCTGTGCGCGCCGAGCGTCGAGGAAGCGCGGCCGGGCGCGGTGCTGGGCATCGGCAAGATCTATCTCGCGCCGGGTGGCGAGCGTCACATGGAACTGGCGGGCATCGGCGACCGGCGGCATTGCCGCCTGCTCGAAGGGGACAAGGTCAATGGCCACCGCCCGTCGGTCGACCGGCTGTTCCATTCGGTCGCGCGCCTTGCCGGACGCGATGCCACCGCCGCCATCCTGACCGGCATGGGCAGCGACGGCGCGGAGGGGATGAAGGCGATGCGAACCGCCGGCGCGATGACCTTCGGTCAGGACAAGGCGACCAGCGTCGTGTACGGCATGCCCGCCATCGCGTGGCAGATCGGCGGCGTCGCCGAACAATTGCCGCTGCGCCGCATCGCCGGTCGGCTGCTCGCCGAATGTGCGCTGTGAACGCCCTGTCCGCCCGGGACGGTATGCGCCGGATCACCGTGGCGCAGGGCGAGACGCAGGTCAGCCGCGAACCCGATGTCGTGCTGACCACGGTGCTGGGCAGCTGCGTCGCCGCCTGCTTCTACGATCCGGTCGCGCAGATCGGCGGCATCAACCATTATCTGCTGGCCGATGGCACGGCATCGGATCAGGCATCGATGCAACGCTACGGCGTTTACGCGATGGAAGTACTTATCAACGCAATGTTGACCATGGGTGCCGCAAGATCGCGTTTGCGCGCACGAATCTTCGGCGGTGCAACGATGCGGGAAGGATTTCGTGATATCGGAGGTGCCAACATCGCCTTTGCCCGCACCTTCCTGCGCAACGAGCGGATCGCGCTGGTCGGCGAGGACGTCGGGGGGACGCGGGCACGCCGCGTCGAGTTTCGCGCGGCGGTCGGACTGGCCCGGTGCCGGTCGGTCGTCGATGCGGCACCGCCGGTGATCGTGGTCCGCAAGCCACCTCCGCCCCCCGCCGCCGTCGGCGACGTGGAATTTTTTTGATGACTGATTTCGTACCGAGGGAGTTTACCGTGGCAAAGACGATCCTGACCGTCGATGATTCGCCCAGCATGCGGATGTTGCTGCGGGTGGCGTTGACCGACCTGGGCTATAGCGTGATCGAGGCGGAGGACGGCGTCCATGCGCTCGAAAAGCTCGACGGCGTACAGCCCGACCTGCTCATCACCGACATCAACATGCCGCGCATGGACGGTTTCGGCCTGATCGCCGAAGTGCGCGGGCAGGGGCGTCGCAGCCTGCCGATCCTGGTGCTGACCACCGAGAGCTCGGACGAAAAGAAGCAGCGCGCCCGCGATGCCGGCGCGACCGGCTGGATCGTCAAGCCGTTCCACCCCGAAAAGCTCGCGGCCGCCATCCGCCGCGTGCTGCACTGACCCGTTTTCCGCCCGAGGATTAGAGCATGTCCCGCCAACTTATCACCTTTCAGCTGGGCGACCAGATTCTGGGCGTCGACATCATGGCGATCCGCGAGATCCGCGCATGGTCGCCGGCGACGCCGCTGCCCAACGTGCCGCCCTATGTCCGCGGTGTCGTGAACCTGCGCGGTGTCGTGCTGCCGGTGTTCGACCTGCGTCATCGGCTGAACTGGGGCATGACCGATCCGTCGGCGCGCCACGTCATCATCGTCGTGCGCATCGGCGAACAGCTGCAGGGCATCATCGTCGATGCGGTCAACGACATCGTGTCGATCCATCCCGATGCGATGCAGCCGATCCCCGACATGGGCGACACCGAAGCCTCGCGCTTCCTCGAAGGGTTGGCGACGATCGACAATCGCATGATCCTGGTGCTGGCGCTCGACCGTCTGGTCGACCAGCCGGTCGCCGAAGCCGCCTGAAGTACCGCGTAATCTTTTTGGGACACTGACATCATGGCTGCAAGCACCAAGGTTCTCGTCGTCGACGACTCGTTGACCATGCGGGCGCTCATTTCGGGAGCGCTGGAACGGATTCCGGGTGTGGAGGTCGTCGGCCTTGCGGATGGTGCTGCCGAAGCACGGTCGATGGTCGCGTCGCTGAAACCGCATGTCATCACGCTCGACGTCGAAATGCCGGGAATGAGCGGCATCGAATATCTGGCCGAGATCATGGAATCGAAGCCGATGCCGGTCATCATGTTCTCCACCCGCACCACCGACGGCGCGGGCGAGACGATCGAGGCACTGCGGCTGGGGGCGATCGACTGCCTGCCCAAGCCGCGCGTCGCGGCCCCGGCCGAACTGAACGCGATCATCGCCAAGCTGGGCAAGCGCATCAAGTCGGCCCGCAATGCGCCGATGAAGAGCAAGGGGCCGGCGGCCAAGGCGGCGGCACCGATCGACTGGAACGGTCGCCTGATCGTGCTGGGCGGTGATGCGTCGAGCACCGCGTCGATGTTCGGCATGTTCGGTGCCTTTCCCGCCAACTGCCCGCCGACGATCGTCGTGCAGCATCTGGGGCCGGGTCTGGTCGATGGCATGGTCGAAAAGCTCGGGACGCAGGTCGCACCGAAGGTCGTCGTCGCGCAGGACGGGATGAAGATCGAGCAGGGCACCATCTATTTCGCGCCACAGGGCGACCATCACGTCGTCGTCGACGCATGGCCGTCGGGCAAATTGCGCTTGCTGGCGCGCGATCCGGTAGCGGGCGAGCGTCCGTCGATCTCGCTGCTGTTCGCCGCCGCTGCCAAGGCGGCGGGGGCCAATGCGGTCGGCGTGCTGATGATCGACGGCAGCGAAGACGGCGGCGGCGGTCTGAAGGCGATGCTGGGTGCGGGCAGCTATGCCTTTTCCCCGGCGGAGGGCGGCGGCGGCCACACGCTGGCGCGGGGTATGGTCACGCAGCCGGTCGCGCCCGACGCGCTGACCGCCAGCGTCCTGAAACTGTGCTCGAAATGAACGCGCCCGCGACCTTTCCGCAGCCGATCCCGATGGGCGGCGCACTGGCCGAAGAACTGGTGCGCGCCTCGCGGATGCTGGGCGACCTCGCCTTCGAACTCGGCAGCGACGAAGCGACGTTGCGCCGGCATTTGACCGGATTGCAATCGATCGATCACGTCACGCAGATCCTGCTCAACCTCGCCAGCGTGCTGCGCGGTGGCGACGGGCAGGATCAGCTGTCGGAAGTGACGCTGGAGGACATGCTGGCGCGGCTACGCTGCCACGCCGCCTGATCCGCCCGCGCGGGCGACCGACTTCATCCCGGATAGCGCAGCGCCAGCGGCAGGAAACACAGCGCCGCCCCGGCCGCGACCCACGCCAGACCGGGCAGGTTCCGCGTCGCGCGGCCCCCGCCGGCATAGGCGAGCGCCCCGTCCGATATCCAGATCAGCTTGAGGAAGCCGATCGTCATCGCGATGTTGCCGATCGGAATCGCGACGAAGGCGGCGATGTCGACCATCATCAATGCGGGTAATTGCTGACCGCGGACAATGCCGCCTTCAGCCGGTCGCGCTCGTCGCGATAGGTCCGCGCCGCGCGGTCGATCTGATTGAATCGGCGATCGGCGTCGAGCAACGCGTCATTCAGACGCTGACGACGAATAAACGGCCACTGCATAGGTCCTCTCCCGATACGACGTCGATATGGGGGCAGCGGAAGGTGCCGGACGGGATGCGATTCCCGCGCAGGTCAGCCGTGGCGATGCCCGAACGGACCGCTAGGCCAACGAATCATTAAGCCGTTACTATAGCTTTCTTATGTATGGACGGCGTCCAGTGCCCGGCTACGCATGGTCCGGGCGCACGGGCCGTGCCGCGGCGCGTTCGTGGGAGTGAGCCTGCCGCTATGCCGTCCTATCCGATCACCGCCGATCTCGCCTCGCGCGGACTGAAGCTGTCGCTGACCCGGCAGGAGCTTGCCTCGACCGCGACCGTCATCCTCGTCCTCGCGCTGGTCGGTAATCTGGTCGCCGCCCATTATGACGAGGTCACCGCCGCGCTGGTGTTCATGCTGGGCGTCACCGTCGCCGGGGCGGTCGGCGGCCTGTCCAGCGCGCTGATCGCGGCGGTGGCGGCGTTCCTGATCTTCAATTTCTTCATTACCCAGCCTGCTTTCTCGTTCCGGCTGGGGACGGAACGCGATCTCGCGCCGCTGTTCATCTTCAACCTGTGCGCGATCGTGACCGGCATCCTCGCCGGGCGGTTGCGCGACCGGTCGGAACTGGCGCGGCTCGGCAATGCCCGGCTGACCAACCTGCTGCGGCTCAGTCGGGCGCTGCAATCGGCCGGGCGGGTCGTTGACATCACCGCCGCTTTGGCCCGTGTCGCCGAACCGATCCTCAACGCACGCCTGATGATCTTCCGGCTGCGGCCGGGCGGTCTCGATCGCGTCGGCCCGGACGAGACCCTGTGCGCGATCGACGACATGATCGCCGCGTTGCTCGCCAGCGACGAGGGCATCCTCATCGAGCGTCCGCTGGTGGCGATCCGGCTGGACGGCAGCGAAGGGGCGATCGGCGTCCTGTTGCTCGAGGAAGCCGGCGGCGGCCCCATGGACCTGACCCTGCTCAAGACCTTTGGCGGCAGCGTCTCGGTCGCGTTCGAACGCGCCATCCTGTCGGAACAGAATGCCGAACGCCGCGCGACCGTTCGGGCCGAGGAGTTGAAGACCGCGTTGCTCAATTCGGTCAGCCACGATTTCCGCACGCCGCTGACCGCGATCAGCGCGTCGGCGTCAAGCCTGCTGATCTACCGCGACAAGCTGGATGCCGTCACGTTCGAACAGTTTCTGCGCCAGATCGTCGACGATTGCGAACGGCTCAATCGCTATACGGCGAACCTGCTCGAAATGAGCAAGCTGGAGGTCGGCGACGACCCGGCATTGTTGCAGACGCTGGGCGTTGCCGAGATGATCGGCGTCGCCATCCAGCGCGTGCGTCCGCGCGCTGGCAACCGCCGCTTCGAAACGGTCGGCATGGACCCGCGACTGGTCGTGTCGGCGAACCCGGCATTGTTCGAACTGGTGCTCATCAACGTGCTCGACAACGCGATCCTCTATGGTCCCGACGGCACCCGCATCGTGCTGAGCGCCGAGGATCTGGGCGATCGCTGCCGCATCGGCATCGCCGACGAGGGTTGCGGTATTCCGGAGGACGACCTAGTCCGCGTGTTCGAGCGTTTCTACCGGGTGCGCCGGTGCGAGGCATCGCCCCGCGGCAGCGGCCTGGGACTGGCGATCGCCAAGGGCTTCGTCGAGGCGCTGGGCGGATCGATCGCGGCGCAGACGCCGGGCGTGGCGAACGGAGGCACGAAGATCGTTATCGAACTGCCGATCGCCAGCGGAATGCCCGCGACTTGACCCGCATCCTGATCGTCGATGACGAACCGTCGCTGGTCGCGGTGCTGGAGCCGACGTTGCGTGCGGCGGGGTATGAGGTGGCGACCGCCTGCGACGGCAACTCCGCTGTAGAGGCGGTACGACGGACCGACCCCGAACTGATCCTCCTCGACCTCGGCCTGCCCGACATGGACGGGAAGGACGTGATCGGCGCGGTGCGCGCGATCAGCGCGGCATCGGTGATCGTGATCTCGGCGCGGCATCAGGAAAGCGAAAAGATCGCGGCGCTGGACGAAGGGGCTGACGACTATGTCAACAAACCCTTCGAGATCGGCGAACTGACCGCGCGCATCCGCGCGGCGGTGCGGCGGCGTGCCAGCGTACGCGTGAAGCCGCGGACCTATCATAGCGGCCCGCTGGCGATCGACTTCGACGCCCGGTCTGTCCGGATCGAAGACGAACCGATCCGATTGTCGCGCAAGGAATTCGACCTGTTGCAGGCGCTGGCGATGAGCGCCGGACAGGTCGTCACGCACAAGCGGCTGCTCGAGGTCGGCTGGGGATCGCCATCGGCGGACAGCCAGTATCTGCGCGTCTATATCGGCTATCTGCGGCAGAAGCTGGAGGAGGATTCGACCGATCCCCGGCTGATCCTGACCGAACCCGGCGTCGGGTACCGGCTCGCGCCGCCGCGCTGACCTGTCCGCCCGGGCAGGGAAGAAGGGATGGTGGTGCCCCGTGCAGGAATCGAACCCGCGTCTCTTCGTTACAAAGGAAGCCGTTTACCATTAACGTAACGGGGCACTTCCTCGCGCTCTGTACCAAGCGGCGTGCGTCAGCACAACGGCGGGCGGGGCGGGATATTCGACCCGCTCGTCGCGACGCTACCCGCCTCACCGCACCCCGAACGTCCACCCCTCCGTCTGCGCCACCTGCCCCGTCAGCCCGGCCGGCGTCCACAACCCGCCATCACCCGCGACCTGCCGCAACCATGCCGCGCTCAGCAGCGCGTCGGTGGCATGATCGTCGTAGCGGGCGATCGGGACATGCGCGGCACTGCCCAGCACCGCCAGCGCCGCATCCAGCGACGCGGCATCGCGCAACTTGCTCAAGCCCTTGCGCACCCCCGCCGCCCGCGCCGCGATAGTCGTGTAGATTTCGACGATCACCGGCCCGGTATCGGGCAGCGGATCGAACGGCCAGACCGGGATCGCGCCGCGTAGCCGGTGCAGGACGCGCATGCCGGTCAGGCTCGACTTCCCCACCTGCGCCGCGCCGACGAGATTGAAACAGCTGGTCGGCGACAGCCCGGCGAGCAACTGCCGCTCCTCGCACACCCGCAACCGTCCGCGGCCCACCCCGAACAGGTCGCCGCACGCGCGCTGCCGCCGGAAGTGCCGCGAGAGTTCCGCATCGGCGACCACCGATGATGCCGCCAGAAACGGATCGTCCGCCGCCATCGTGTCGACTATCGCCCAAAGCGCCCGCGCATCGGGCGGCGACGCGTCCCAGCCCGGAAAATAGGTGTCTTTGTCGACAAATGGCAGCGCCGGCGACAGGTCCAGCCCGATCAGCATGTCGGCTCGCGCAGCCGCCAGCCCGACCAGCCAGTCGAGCACCGCGCCCCGCGACCATCCGCGCTCGCGCACGATCAGTTCGGGGCCGGCGTCACCGACCTCGGCGACGGCCAGCCCTTTCGGGTGCGCAACCGCCTGTCCCGACCAATCGATCGCCATGAACCGGGTGAAGTGCCGGGTCAGGGCCGCTCGCCCCACGCCTTGCGCTGGGCGATCGTCGCCCGGTCCCACCATGCCCGGCGCAGCAGCGTCGCGATCCGATCGCCGGCATCGGTTCCGTAGCGCACCAGCACCACCGGCCAGCCGCGATAATGGTCGGTCTGCCAGAAGGTCGCCGGATCGGTCTCGATCAGCATGTCCTTCTCACCCTCCGCGACATGCAGCACGAAGCTGTCGGACCCGGGCGCGGTCGTGCCAGCAAGCGTCTTGTTCCTGAAACGCAGCGCCGGCTGGCCATAGCTGCTGCCCAACTCGACGCCCGGCAGAGCGCAGCCGATCGCCACGACGTCGGTCCAGTCCCTCATGACTGACGCCGTTCGTCCCACCACGCCATGCGTTCGGCGATCCGCTGTTCGAAGCCGCGCCCGGTCGGTTCGTAGAATCGCTTCGGCGTCATCTCCTCCGGCCAGTACTTCGCGCCCGAAAACCCGTCGGCCTGATCGTGGTCATAGGCATAGTCCTTGCCATAGCCGATATCCTTCATCAGCCGGGTCGGCGCGTTCAGGATCGATGGCGGCGGCATCAGTGATCCCGTCTCGCGCGCGCTAGCAAAGGCCGCTTTCTGCGCCTTGTACGCCGCGTTCGATTTGGGCGCGGTGGCGAGGTACAGGCACGCCTGCACGATCGCCAGTTCGCCTTCGGGACTGCCGAGAAAGTCATAGGCATCCTTGGCGGCGAGGCATTGCACCAGCGCCTGCGGATCGGCGAGGCCGATATCCTCGCTGGCGAACCGCGTCAGCCGGCGCAGGACATAGAGCGGTTCCTCACCCGCCGTCAACATCCGCGCCATGTAATAGAGCGCTGCCTGCGGGTCCGATCCGCGTAGCGACTTGTGCAGCGCCGAGATCAGATTGTAATGCCCTTCGCGGTCCTTGTCGTAGACCGCGACCCGGCGTTGCAGCAGCGCCGACAGCCCGGCAGGGTCGAGCGGTTCGGGCAGTTGGATCGAAAACAATGTCTCCGCCTGATTGAGCAGGAAGCGCCCATCGCCATCGGCACTCGCCACCAGTGCCGCCCGCGCGGCATCGGTCAGGGGCAGGGGGCGTTCCTCCGTCGCCTCGGCACGGATCAGCAGTTCGTTGAGTGCGGCGGCGTCGAGCCGGTGCAGGATCAGCACCTGTGCCCGGCTAAGCAATGCCGCGTTCAGTTCGAACGACGGATTCTCGGTCGTCGCCCCGACCAGCGTGACGGTGCCATCCTCGACATAGGGCAGAAAACCGTCCTGCTGCGCGCGGTTGAAGCGGTGGATCTCGTCCACGAACAGCAGCGTGCGTTTGCCGATCCGGCCATGGTCGCGCGCCTCGGCGAACACCTTCTTCAGGTCGGCGACGCCCGAGAACACCGCCGAAATCTGGGAATAGCGCAGGCCTACCGCATCGGCCAGCAGGCGGGCGATCGTCGTCTTGCCGGTGCCGGGCGGACCCCACAGGATCATCGACGACAGCTTGCCGGCCGCGACCATGCGCCCGATCGCGCCATCCGCGCCGGTCAGATGATCCTGTCCGACCACCTCCGCCAGCGTTGTCGGGCGCAACCGGTCGGCGAGCGGCCCGCCGGTCGGCGTCTCGGGCGGGGGCGGGGCGAAGTCGGCGAAAAGGTCGGCCATGCCGGCAATATAGGGTGCGCGAAAAAACCCGAAAGTCGATCTTGTATGCGATTGTTTCAGATATATCTTACCGCTCAAGATATATCGGAGAATGAAGATGCGATTTGGATTGGGATATGATTCATGGACCGGCGGGCCGGGCATGGGCGGGCGTGGCCGACACGATGGTCCGCGCGGACCGCGCGGGCGGGTGCTGGGCGGTGACGAACTGAAGCTGGTCCTGCTGGCCTTGATCGCCGAGACGCCGCGCCACGGATATGACCTGATCCGCGCGATCGAGGGGAAGACCGGCGGTGCCTATGCGCCAAGCCCCGGCGTCGTCTATCCGACGCTGACGTTGCTGACCGACATGGGCCTGATCGACGAGCAGGCGAGTGAGGGGACGCGCAAGCGGTTCGCGGTGACGGAAGCGGGTACCGCGCAATTGACGACCGATGCGGCGCAGGTCGGCGAACTATTCGATCGGCTTGCGGCACTGGGCGAGCATCGCGCCCGCACCGATGCCGGTCCGATCCACCGCGCCCGTGCAAACCTGCGCACCGCGATCCATCATCGGCTGGCGGCGGCGGACGTCGACACCGAAACCCTCCACCGCGTCGCCGCCATCCTCGACGAAGCCGCACAAAAGGTCGAACGCCTGTGACCGCCAACACCGCCACCGCGATCGTCGCGACCGCCCATGCCAGCCGGTATCTGCAACAGCTTTGCAAACATTGGCAGCACAACCTGACCGTCGCGTTCGACGCGCATCACGGCACGGTCGTGTTCCCCCGCGACGCGCGCGGGGCCGACCATCCCGGCGATGCGCTGGTGACGTTCGACGCCGCCGATGATGCGTTGACCGTCCGCATCGACGCGACCTCGACCGATCAACTGGCGGGGCTGGAGGGCGCCGTCGCCCGCCACCTCGATCGCTTCGCCTTTCGCGAAGCGCCGCTCGGCTTCGACTGGCGATGAGGCGCGGCGCGGCTTCGTGCGTTCGGGGCGCATGACCGATTCGATCGACGCCCTACGCCAGCAGATGGAGGCCGCCGCCGCCGCGATGGATTTCGAAACCGCATCGCGGCTGCGCGACCGGATCAACCTGCTTCGCGGCGGTGCGCAGACCGACGCGGCGACCGCCGCCGACACGACCGGCCTGACCCGTCAGCAACCGGGCGCGATGGGTCTGGGCACCAGCCGCCAGCGCGTCGAACCGCCCGCCGGCTGGAAACCGCCGAAAAAGCCCGATCCGATGGTGACCCGGAAACGATAGCGTTCGTAGCGATTTGCATCGAACCAAAGCCCGGATACGGCGTTGGAGCCACGATGAAGCGTTATGTTGTATCTTCGCGCGAACCGGAGCATAAGGCGGCGATGCGCAGCTCCACCGCCCGATCCTGGTTGCACGAAGGTCGCCTCGACCGCGCCGGCATCGTGCTGTCGGCGCTGTGCGCGGTGCATTGCGTCACGACGATCGCGATCATGGCGTTGCTCGCGTCGGTCGGCGGCGCGTTGCTGCATCCTGCGATCCACGAACTCGGTCTCGCCTTTGCGGTGCTGCTTGGCATCGTCGCACTGGGCGCAGGTTATCTGCGTCATGGTCAGCGTCTGCCGACCGCGATCGGCGGCGTCGGGCTTGCCGTGATGGCGCTGGCGCTGACCCTGCCGCACGGGGTGCCCGAAGCGATTGCGACGCTGAGCGGGGTCGCGCTGCTGGCGTACGGCCATCATCTGAACCGTCGCGCCGGCTGCTGACCGGCTTGCCGCCAATGGCGCGGGCGCTTATCTCACCGCGATGGCGCATGAGCATCACGATCATCACGGCCCCGCGTGGAGCAAGGCTGCCGAAGTCGCGCTGACCCGCGCCGGCGAACAATGGACTGCGATGCGCGCGAGCATTTTCGACGTGCTCACCTCGTTCGACAAACCGGCTTCCGCCTATGACATCGCCGATGCCGTGTCGAAGGCGCAGGGGCGGCGGGTGGCCCCCAACAGCGTGTATCGCATCCTCGACCTGTTCGTGAACGCGAACCTCGCCCGCCGGGTCGAAAGCGCCAACGCCTATCTGGCGAACAGTCATCCCGATTGCATCCACGACTGCATCTTCCTCGTCTGCGACCGCTGCGGACAGACGACGCATATCGACGACGACCGGATCACCGGCAGCGTCCGCTCCGCCGCCAGCGGGGCCGGCTTCACGCCCGTCCGTCCGGTGATCGAGGTTCGGGGTACGTGCGCGGACTGTGCAGGAACGGTGCACGACTGACGCTTTCCCGAAGCATCGCCGCGCTTTGTCCGAACGGCGTGCCACGAACAATCGACACTGTGGCTGACCTGCGATAAGCAAGGATGATGGCCGATCCAATTAGCACGCCGCTGCTCGATACCGTTCAGACGCCCGCCGACCTTCGCAAGCTCTCCGCCGGCGATCTTCGGCAACTCGCCGATGAATTGCGACACGAAACCATCAGCGCGGTCGGGACGACCGGCGGTCATCTTGGATCGGGTCTGGGCGTCGTCGAACTGACCGTCGCGATCCATTATGTCTTCAATACCCCGGCCGACCGGCTCGTCTGGGACGTCGGCCATCAATGCTATCCGCACAAGATCCTGACCGGCCGTCGCGATCGCATCCGCACGCTGCGACAGGGCGGGGGGCTGTCAGGCTTCACCAAGCGCTCTGAAAGCGAATACGACCCGTTCGGCGCGGCGCACAGCTCGACCTCGATCTCGGCCGCCTTGGGCTTTGCCGTCGCGAACAAGATCGCGGGCACGCCGGGCAAGGGCATCGCCGTGATCGGCGACGGCGCGATGTCGGCGGGCATGGCCTATGAGGCGATGAACAACGCCGAACAGGCCGGCAACCGTCTGGTCGTCATCCTCAACGACAACGACATGTCGATCGCCCCGCCGGTCGGTGGCCTGTCGGCCTATTTGTCGCGCATCGTGTCGAGCCGCGAGTTTCTCGGCATTCGCGAGACGTTCAAGAAGATCGCCCGCCGCCTGCCGCGTCCGCTGCATACCGCCGCCCGCAAGACCGACGAATTCGCCCGCGGCATGGCGACCGGCGGCACCTTGTTCGAGGAGCTGGGCTTCTACTATGTCGGTCCGATCGACGGGCACAATCTCGACCACCTGATCCCGGTCCTCGAAAATGTCCGCGATGCCGCGGAGGGTCCGATCCTGATCCATGTCGTGACCAAGAAGGGCAAGGGCTATGCCCCGGCCGAGGCCGCGGCCGACAAATATCACGGCGTGCAGAAGTTCGACGTCATTACCGGTACGCAGGTGAAGGCCCCGGCCGGCCCGCCGCAATATCAGAACGTGTTCGGTGAAACGCTGAGCAAGCTGGCCGAAACCGACGACCGCATCTGTGCGATCACCGCCGCAATGCCGTCGGGCACCGGCCTCGACAAGTTCGCGAAGGCGCATTCGGGCCGGTTCTTCGACGTCGGCATCGCCGAACAACATGCGGTGACCTTTGCCGCCGGGCTGGCGGCGCAGAGGATGCGCCCGTTCTGTGCGATCTATTCGACGTTCCTGCAACGCGCCTATGATCAGGTCGTGCACGATGTCTGTATCCAGAATTTGCCGGTCCGCTTCGCGATTGACCGCGCCGGGCTGGTCGGGGCGGACGGCGCGACCCATGCCGGCAGCTTCGACGTGACCTATCTCGCCACCCTGCCGAACATGGTGGTGATGGCGGCGGCGGACGAGGCCGAACTGGTCCACATGACCTATACCGCCGCCGAATATGACGCCGGCCCGATCGCGGTTCGCTATCCGCGCGGCAACGGCGTCGGCGTCGCGCTGCCCGAAACCCCGCAGAAGCTGGAAATCGGCAAGGGGCGGCTGGTGCGCGAAGGGCACAAGGTCGCGATCCTGTCGCTCGGCACCCGGCTGGAAGAAGCGCTCAAGGCCGCCGACGCGCTGGAGGCGAAGGGGCTGTCGACGACCGTCGCCGACCTGCGCTTCGCCAAGCCGCTCGACGAAGCGATGATCCGCCGCCTGCTGACCACGCACGAGGTCGCGGTGACGGTCGAGGAGGGCGCGGTCGGCGGACTAGGCGCGCATGTGCTGACCTTCGCCAGCGATACCGGCCTGATCGACGCCGGCCTGAAGCTGCGCACGATGCGCCTGCCCGACAGCTTCCAGGATCAGAACAGCCCGCAGAAGCAATATGACGAAGCCGGCCTCAACGCGCCGCAGATCGTCGATACCGTGTTGCAGGCGCTGCGCTGGAACGAAAGCGGGGCCGCCGAAGTCCGCGCATGACCGGCCCGCAAAAGGCGGTCGCGATCATCGCGCTGGCGGTGATCGCGGTCGGTTGGTTCAACTGGCGGATGTGGCGGCGGTTCAGGCTGGCCAGCGCGGAGCGCGCCGGCTGGACGGTCGCGGATTTCGACGCGATGCTTGCGGGGGCAGGGGTATCACCGCTGGTCGCAGAGAAGGTGCGTGATCTGATCCAATCTTTTTATGGTAAAGGCGTGGCACCGCACCCTGACGACGATTTTCGTGCTTTTCTCGCCGTCGACGAAACGGAGATTGCCGATATCGCGGCGACGGGATGCGAGGAACTCGGGTTCGAACGGCCGGAAGCCGATGCTATTCCGCCGCTCCACGACCTTCGCGATTTGGCGCTATATCTTCAGTCAGTTGTCACCATGCATCGGTCGGCATAATTCCCTTTCGTTTTCACGATCGATGTCCGCATCAATCACGGCCGGCGATCGGCTGGGTCGAACGCCGGCCATGATCGGCGATCGAAGGGAGATTTTCGGCACGGATTTGCCGCTGCTACCCGACTGACGGTCGCCGAACCCTTTTCCCTTACCGCAAAAACTGCCCCTGAGCCGCGTCGGTCGCGTTGATCGCCAGCACCGAGCGCGCATCGCTGGGCAGGCGGATATGGCCATGCCCGTCGCCCGATGCCGAAATGACGCGTTCGAGCAATTCCTGGCCCTCTTCCCACCAGCCGATACCGCTGGCGGCGTTCAGATGCCCTTGCGCTCCGGCATCGATGAAATGGCTGCCCCAATCGGCGGCCATCGAATGCGCGCGTTCGATCGACACCCATGGGTCGTCTGTCGACGCCACGACGATCGACGGAAAGGGCAGCGAGAAGCGCGGCGTCGGCGCGAATCCCTGCAACTCCATCGGCGCGCCGTGCCGGTCGACATCCGCCGGCGCGACCAGCAATGCGCCAGCGACCGGCCAGCCATAAGGCTGTCCCGACAGTTGCGCCCACCATGCGACCGCAAGGCAGCCGAGCGAATGCGCCGCCAGCACCACCGGCGCCTGCGCCTGCCGGATCGCCTGATCCAGCTTCGTCACCCACGCATTGCGCAACGGGCGCGACCATAAACCCAGTTCGACGCGCGCCGTGTCCGGTCGCGACTGTTCCCACAGGGTCTGCCAGTGCGACGGTCCGGAGCCATTCAATCCCGGCACGGTCAGCACCGTCGGCAGGGCGGTCGGGGGTGTCGAAAACTGCGCCATCGTCACGCTCCTGTACGGTTCGCTATCGATGAAGGCCGACCCGTCAGCTTTAGGGGAGGGGATCGGGGCCGGGTCGACCTTCATCACCAGAGATATTCCTACTGCAATGATAGGCAATAGCCAATCGTTCAACGGATCGAGGGTTGCGACAAACCGAAAGCCGCGCCATGCGCCGTCCATGGCAAAGCAACGCGCGGACCAGATGCTCGTCGATCGCGGCCTCGCCGAGAGCCGCACCCGGGCGCAGGCGCTCATCATGGCCGGCCTGGTCTTCGTCGGCGACCGCAAGGTCGACAAGCCGGGGCAGCAGCTTCCCGACGCCGCCGTGCTCGACGTGCGCGGGCGCGATCATCCGTGGGTTTCGCGCGGCGGGGTCAAGCTGGCGCACGGCCTCGACCATTTCGGCTGGGACGTGACCGGCGTGATCGCGATCGACGTCGGATCGTCGACCGGCGGCTTTACCGACGTGCTGCTGACCAACGGCGCGACCCGCGTCTATGCCGTCGACAGCGGTACGAACCAGCTTGCCTGGAAATTGCGGCAGGACCCGCGCGTCGTCGTCCTCGAACAATTGAGCGCCCGGCTGCTGACGGCCGCTCATATTCCCGAACCCGTCGATCTGGTCGTCTGCGACGCCAGCTTCATCGCCCTGTCGAAGGTGCTGGCCGTCCCGCTCGGCTTCGTAAAGCCCGGCGGGCGGCTGCTCGCCCTCATCAAACCGCAGTTCGAGGCGGGGCGCGAAGAGGTCGGCAAGGGCGGTGTGGTGCGAGATCCCGCCATCCACACCCGCGTCTGTGACGAGGTCGCGGCGTGGCTGACCGGCATCGGCTGGCAGGTAATTGGCATAGATCGCAGCCCGATTACCGGGCCCGAGGGCAATATCGAGTTCCTGATCGCCGCCACCGCCCCCGAATTGGTCGCTTAGGCTTGCAATGACGCGGCGCACACAGCAAGCAATGCCGCCTGAACGGCCGCGCACGACGTGTGGCCGGCACCGGGGTACGGGATGAACGAGATCGCGTCGAAGTGGCAGTTGCGTTCGGAATTCCTGCGACGGGCCGTCATATGCGTGCCGCTGATCCTGCTGCTCGGTTTCACGTCGGGCCAGCTGGTCGTCGCCGGCGACGATAACGGCTGGTACCGGATGCTCGACCTGCCGGCGCTGCGGCCGCCGAACTGGGCCTTCCCGGTGGTCTGGACGATCCTGTACGTGGCGATGGGTCTGTCGCTGGCGATCGTCCTCAGCGCGCGCGGCGCGCGGGGGCGGGGCATCGCCGTCGCGCTGTTCGTCGTGCAACTGGTGATGAACCTCGTCTGGTCGCCGCTGTTCTTCGGCGCGCATCAGGTGAGCCTCGCACTGATGCTGATTGTCGCGCTGTTCTTCACCGCGCTTGCCACGACCTTCGCTTTTGGCCGCATCCGTCCGCTCGCGGCGTGGCTGCTGGTGCCGTATCTGGCGTGGCTGGTGATCGCATCGGCGCTCAATTGGCAGATCGACCGGCGCAATCCCGACGCCGAAACCCTTGTGCCGCCGGCCCATTCCACCCAAATCGCACTGTAACGGCAGGCGGCGTTCCGACTTTGCCAACGAAAAGGATTTTCCATGCAATCCGACAACCGCCTGTTCGACGATTTCGCCAAGTTCGTGAACGGCGCTGCCGGCACCATTGCCGGCATAGCGCGTGAGGGCGAGGCGGCAGCGCGCGAGCGGGCCAAGACGTTTCTCGGCGGCATGGATTTCGTCAGCCGCGACGAATTCGAAGTGGTGAAGGCCATGGCCGTCGCCGCCCGCGACGAAGCCGATGCGCTGCGCGCCCGGCTCGATGCGCTCGAAGGCAGGGAGGCCTTCGCACAGACGGCGACGTCCGACACGTCGGGTGCAGGCGAAGGCGCGCTTTGATTCGTGCCGTACGTCCGCCGTGCCGCGTGACGGGGGCGACGCGCGCGGCTAAGACGTGGGGATGATGTTGGACGAAGTGGAAGAGGACGGCGACGACGCCGCTCCGATCGATACGCTGGAGCGCTATTTCGCGGCGCACGGCTGGAAGCACGAACGGGACGGCGACGAGATCGTCGCGAACGTGAAGGGCAGCTGGACCGAATTCGAACTCCGCGCGATCTGGCGCGGAGAGGACGGTGTCCTGCAATTCCTCGCGCTGCCCGATATTCGCGTCGCCGACGAACGACGCGGTGCGATCTACGAAACCATCGGGCTCATCAACGAACAGCTGTGGATCGGCCATTTTGAACTCTGGTCGTCGAGCGGCATCCTGCTGTATCGCCATGCCGCGATGCTGAGTGACGAGCCGGCGTTGACCATCGATCAGGCCGAATTGATCATCGATGCCGCGATCGACGAATGCGAACGCTTCTACCCGGTGTTTCAGTTCGTGCTGTGGGGCGGCAAGACGCCGAAGGAAGCCATCGCCGCGTCGATGATCGAGACGCAGGGCGAGGCATGACCGCCCTGCCCGGACCGCTGTGGTTGATCGGCTGCGGCAATTTGGGCGGGGCGATGCTGGATCGCTGGATCGCCGACGGCGTCGACCCGGCGGCGATCACGGTCGTTACCCGCAGCCCGCGCGAGGTTCCGGCGGGCGTCACCCATGCGCTCATGCTGCCAGAAACGCGTCCGGCGATCGTCGTGCTGGCGGTGAAACCGCAGCAACTCGACGGGATCGCGCCCGATCTGGCACCCCGTATCGCCGGCGTGCCGCTGCTGATCTCGATCCTTGCCGGTGTCGAGGAAGCGGCGCTCGGGCACCGGTTCGACGCCGGGACGATCGTCCGCGCCATGCCCAATTTGCCGGTTGCGATCGGGCAGGGGGTGGTCGCGCTCCACTCGCACGGATCGGATGGCGATGCCCGGTCGACTGCCGAAGCATTGATGCAACCGCTCGGACTGGTCGAATGGATCGACGATGCCGCATTGTTCGATGCCGTCACCGCCTTGTCGGGCTGCGGGCCGGGGTTCGTATTCCGCTTCATCGATGCGCTGGCAGCGGCGGGGGCGGCACTCGGTCTGCCCGCCGATCAAGCGCAACGCCTCGCCATCGCCACGGTGCAGGGTTCGGCGACGATGGCGGCGGGTGCCGATGTCCCGCCCGCAACGCTCGCCGATCGTGTCGCCAGCCCCGGCGGCTCGACGCGACAGGGGCTAAACGTGCTTGACGATGGCGATGCACTGAAACGCCTGATCGCCGCGACCCTCGCTGCGTCCGAACGGCGCAATGCCGAAATGGCGGCGGCGGCGAGACGATGATCGGCGCGATCCTGCTCGCGGCGACACTGGTCGCAGCCCCGCCGGCCGACGTCACCGCTCGCGCGCGACAATGCGCCGGCAAGGACGGCTGGAGCGATCCCGCGCCGCCGGTCCGCATCTTCGGCAACGTCTATGACATCGGCACCTGTGGCATTACCGTGCTGCTGATCGCCGGACCGCGGGGGCATGTCGTCATCGACGCCGCGACCGCCGAAGCGGTGCCATCGATCGTAAACAACATCCGCAAGCTGGGTTTCCGCCCGCAGGATGTGAAGCTGCTGCTGATGAGCCACAGCCATATCGACCATGCCGGCGGCCTCGCCGCGCTGCGTCGCGCGACCGGTGCGAAATTGTTCGCAAGCGCTGCGGCGCGCGAGGTGATCGAACGCGGCCGGTTCGCGGCCGACGATCCGCAGCGCGACATCCTCTCCCCGGTAGATCGCGTTCCGGTCGCCGGCGTCCTGACCGACGGCCAATCGGTCACGCTCGGCCCGATTCGACTGACCGCGCATCTGACCCCCGGCCATTCGCCCGACGGCATGAGCTGGTCGTGGCGGTCGTGCGCGGGAACGGTCTGCCGCACCATCGTCTTCGCCGATAGCTTGTCCGCCGTATCGTCGGACGCCTACCGCTTTCGCGACCATCCGGCCTATGTCGCACGGCTACGCGCGACGATCGCCCGGGTGGCGGCGCTGCCGTGCGATATCGTCCTCACCCCGCATCCGGGGGCAAGCGACATGGCGGAACGATTGGCAGGCCAAAAGCCGCTGGTCGACCGGAACGGCTGCCGCGCCTATGCCGACGCCGCGACCCGGCGTCTCGACAACAGGCTGGCCGACGAAGCGCGACCTACCGCCCCAGCGCCGCCACCGCCGCCTTGTCGCCCGCCGGGATCAGCCCCTCCAGCACCGCCCAGAATCCGCTGACCGCGTCCTGCCCGGCACCCGAATAAGCACGCGACAGCTTCGCGTTGAGCATTTCGTACAGGCGCGTCTCCAGCGCCTGTCCTTCGGCCGTCAGTTTCAGCAACCGCTGTCGCGCATCGCGGTCGCCCGCCCGGCTCTCGACCAGACCGCGCGACGACAGGTCGTTCAGCACCCGCCCCAACGACTGTTTCGTGATCGCCAGCAATCGCAGCAATTCGCTGACCGACAGGTCGGGCCGGCGGGCGATGAAATATAGCGCGCGGTGATGCGCGCGGCCCAGATTCTGCGCCGCCAGTTCCTCGTCGATCGTTCGCGTCAGATGGCTGTAGCCGAAATACAGCAATTCGATCCCACGCCGGACCTCCGCCTCGCGCAGGAACAATGCCGATGCGGCCATGGGCTGGGCGGGCGATATTGGGGCAGTCATGTTGACCATTTCTGCCATCCGGCCTACGCCACCGCAAGCATTCATCCATGAGGACGCCATGACGCAGCCGACCTTCGCCTTCGAATCCCATGCGACGCCGGTCGCGGCGAGCGAGCGGGCGGCACGGATCGTCAACCCCGGTTTTGGGCGCGTCTTCACCGACCATATGGCGACGATGCGCTGGTCGGAGGACAAGGGCTGGTACGACGCCAAGATCAGCGCGCGGGCGCCGATCGTCATGGACCCGGCCGCGGCCGTTCTCCACTACGCACAGGAAATTTTCGAAGGGCTGAAGGCCTATACGCTGCCCGATGGCGGCGTCGCGCTGTTCCGCGCCGAACAGAATGCCGCCCGCTTCCGCCGCTCGGCAAAGCGCCTCGCCATGGCCGAATTGCCCGAGGACCTGTTCGTCGCGTCGTGCCGCGAACTGACGCTGGCCGAGCGCGACTGGATTCCGGCCGGGGAGGGCAGCGCGCTCTATCTGCGCCCGTTCATGATCGCGAGCGAGACGTTTCTCGGCGTGAAGCCGTCCGCCGAGTATCTCTATTGCGTCATCGCCTCGGCGGTCGGCAACTACTGGCCGGGCGGTGCCAAGAGCGTGTCGCTGTGGGTGTCGAAGGAATTCACCCGCGCTGCGCCGGGCGGTACTGGCGATGCGAAGTGCGGCGGCAATTACGCCGCCAGCCTGCTCGCCCAGTCGGAAGCGATCCGGCAGGGCTGCGATCAGGTCGTGTTCCTCGACGCGGTCGAACGCCGCTGGGTCGAGGAACTGGGCGGCATGAACATCTTCTTCGTGTTCGACGACGGCACGATGCTCACCCCGCCGCTGACCGGCACGATCCTGCCCGGCATCACCCGCGATTCGATCCTGACGCTGGCCCGCGATGCCGGGATCGACGTGCGCGAGGAACGTTATTCGATCGACCAGTGGCAGGCCGACGCCGCCAGCGGCCGTCTGGTCGAGGCGTTCGCCTGCGGCACCGCCGCTGTCGTCACCCCGATCGGCAAGGTGTCGTCGGCGGACTTCAGCTTCCAGATCGGCGACGGCCAGCCCGGTCCGCGGACGCAGGCGCTGCTCAAGCAACTGACCGACATCCAGCGCGGCCGCAGCAACGACCCGCACGGCTGGATGCAACGCATCGGCTGACCCACGGCCCTCTCCCCTTCGGGGGAGAGGGTTGGGAGAGGGGCAGTGCGCCACGCCCGGTCCGGAGCACTGCCTGCCATCCCGGCCCACCCGCTACCCGATCGCCCGCTTATAATAATGAAACGGCAGCCAACTGGCGACATGCTCCCAGCCTTCGGCTTGCAGGCGCGTTGCGTCGCTGCCGGTCCCGATCCGACGGCAATATTCCCATAGCCGCTCGCTAGGACGGAAGCTGAGAGTCAGCGCACCAAGCGCAACCAACTCGTTACCCCTCCTGCCTTCCTCCGCCATAATGCGCAGTTCGTTGAACGCCGTCGCGCCCGTACGAACGAACGTGCCGCCCTCCGACCGTTCTTCGGCATAGCCGGTAACCCGCCCGAACCGCTGCTGTGCCGCCTGCTTGCTGATGCCCAGCGTTTCGCCGATCTCCGCCCAGCTCATGTCGGCCCGTCGCGCTGCATCGATCCAGCGGTTCAGGTTCAGCCGCGCCTCATCGGCAACGACATGCGCCGCGACGATGGCCTCGGCAAAATCGGCCTTCCCCTCACCGGAAAAGGGCGGCTCGCGCTCCTCTGCCCAATCGAGGACGATCGACGCCGTCCTCGTCCGCAACCGTTGTTCTTCCTGCATCCGCATCTGCTGCTTCGTCAATGATTGCTTGACGATTTGTCAATCAACCATTGACTCGCCGCGGTCAACTGAATGTTGACGGATCAAAGGACCTCGAACAGTCCCGCAGCACCCATGCCGCCACCGACACACATCGTTACGACGACATATTTCACCCCGCGCCGCTTGCCCTCAATCAGTGCGTGACCGGTCATCCGCGCCCCCGACATGCCGTACGGATGCCCGATCGAGATCGCGCCGCCATTGACGTTCAACCGGTCGTTCGGGATGCCCAGCATGTCCTGGCAATACAGTACCTGCACCGCGAACGCCTCGTTCAGCTCCCACAGCCCGATATCATCGACCGACAGGTCGAAGCGTTCGAGCAGCTTCGGCACGGCGTAGACCGGGCCGATCCCCATTTCGTCGGGTTTGGTGCCCGCCACTGCCATGCCGACATAGCGGCCCAGTGGCTGCAACCCGCGTGCCGCGGCGACCGACTCTTCCATCAGCACGCAGGACGACGACCCGTCCGACAGCTGGCTGGCATTACCCGCGGTGATGACCGCCTGTTCGCCCATCACGGGTTTGAGCGACTGCAACCCTTCCAGCGTCGTGTCGGCGCGGTTGCCTTCGTCCCTGGTCAGCGTGACTTCATGCGCCGACACTTCCTTCGTCGCCTTGTCGACGACGTTCATCGTCGTGGTCACCGGCACCAGTTCGGCATCGAACAGCCCGGCGGCCTGCGCGGCGGCGGTGCGCTGTTGCGATTGGAGCGCATAGGCGTCCTGCCGATCGCGCGAGATGTCATAGCGTTTGGCGACGATCTCGGCGGTCTGGAGCATCGGCATATAGATGTCGCCGTGCATCGCCAGCAATTCGGGATCGGCCGCGATCCGCATCTGCGGCGTCTGGACGAGGCTGATCGACTCGGCGCCGCCGGCGACGCAAATGTCCATGCGGTCGTGTACGATCTGCTTGGCGGCGGTGGCGATCGCCATCAGCCCGCTGGCGCATTGCCGGTCGATCGACATGCCCGACACCGTCGTCGGCAGGCCCGCGCGCAATGCTGCCTGACGCGCGATATTGCCGGCCTGATGCCCCTGTTGCAGCGCCGCGCCGAACAGCACGTCGTCGACCTCGCCCCCCTCGATCCCGGCGCGTTCGACCGCCGCCCGGATCGAATGCGCGGCCATCGTCGGCGCGGGCAGGTTGTTGAACGCCCCGCGATAGGCGCGGCCGATCGGGGTACGGGCGGTCGAAACGATGACGGCTGAGCGCATGGCGGGTCCTTGTTCAGGTGAAGATTTGGCTGATCCATTCGGCGATCAGCGCGGGTTGATCGGTACCGTCGACCTCGACGGCATAGCTGATGGTCTGCTGCCACTGACCGGGGTGCTTCTGTTCGAACGCCACCAGCGTGAAGCGCCCGCGAAGGCGCGACCCCGACCGGACCGGCCGGACGAAACGCACGCGGTTGCCACCGTAATTCACGCCCATCCGCGTGCCGACGATCGCCGGCATCCCGCTGCTCGCGGCCAGCTTCGGCATCAGCGACAGCAGCAGGAAACCATGCGCGATCGTGCCGCCGAACGGCGTCGCGGCGGCCGCCACCGGGTCGACATGGATGAACTGATGGTCGTCGGTCGCATCGGCAAAGGCGGTGATCCGCGACTGGTCCAGCGTCATCCAGTCGGACAGCCATTCGCCGCCGATCCGTTCCGCCATTGCTTCCGCCGTGATCGCCGTCACCGACCTCTCCTTGTCCGGCCGAAGCATAGCCGCACGACCGGCAGTCGCAAGCGAAAACACACCGGAAACCGCAAAGCGGCCCCATCAAACTAGCTGCAATCCAAACCCTATCTTCGAAAAGATCAGCTTGCCGCAGGGGCGGGGTCGATGATCGAGCCATCGGCCCGGGCCGTCATGTTGACCTGCGTCGGATAGGCGATCTCGATCCCCTCGGCATTGAACCGCCGCAGGATCGCGATGCCGACCGCGGTCCGCCCGTCGTAAAAGGCCGCATAGTCGACGCCGGGCGAATCGAAGATGACCTCGAAATCGAGGCTCGACGCGCCGAAGCCGACAAAGCCGCAGCGAACGAACACGCGTTGTTCGGCCTCGACGATCTCGCGCAGCATCGCCGGGATACGCGCACAGGTGTCGGCATCGGTCTGATAGGTCACGCCGATCACGAACGACGCGCGGCGATGCTCGCGCCGGCTGTTGTTCGTGATCTCCTTGTCGAGCAGGTTCTTGTTCGAAATGATGCGTTCTTCGCCGGTGATCGACCGGATCCGCGTTGATTTCAGCCCGATTTCGGCGATGGCGCCATTGGTCTGATCGTAACTGACGTTTTCGCCGCGCCGGAACGGCTTGTCGAAGATGATCGACAGCGCGGCGAACAGATCGGCGAAAATTCCCTGTGCGGCCAGACCGATGGCGATGCCGCCGACGCCTAATCCCGCGACCAGCCCGGTGACGTTCACCCCCAGATTGTCGAGCACGACGATCAGCGCGATGGCGAACAGTGCGAAAGTAACGAGCAACCGGATCAGCCCCATTGCCGATGCCAGCGCCTCGCCGTGATTATGGTCGCTCGCCGTCCGTCGCTCGACCACGCCCAGGATCACTTCGCGTGCCCAGATCGCCGCCTGGAACACCGCGGCGACGGTGAACAGGAACTCGATCGTCGCGGTCACCATCGGCGGCGCGCTGGCATAGCCGTCGACCAGTTTGGCGGCGAGCGTCACCATGAAGAACAGGCCGGTTCGCGCCACCACGCGCCCGGCTACCGTGCCCCATCCGGCGCAATCGTTGCGACACAGCCGCATGCCCCAGCGCCGCACGACCAGCAGCGCGACGACGATCGCCGCCCCGACGCCCAGCGCGACCAGCACCTGCAACCAGTTGTCGGCGATCCACCGCGCGCTGTCCTGCAACAACAACTGCGCCTGTGCTTGCGCCTGATCGGTGCTGAAACTCTTTTCGACCGTCGCGGCGGCCGAATTGTTTTGGGCAGTCATGCAATCCTTTCACGCGGCTTGGGCAACTTTCGCCTGCGCTTCGAGCAGCGCGATCAGCCCGCGTTCGTGCCGGTTGAGATGCTTGGCACTGCGCGGCAGGCGCAGCGTCTCGCGAAATTCGGTCTGCCCGTCCTTGACCAGATCGATCAGCAGCGGATGGACATAGGATTTGCGGGCGATCGCCGGAGTATTGCCCAGCGCATCGACCACCGGCCCCAGCATCGTCTTCAGGCTGATGTCCTGTTCCGCCTCGGCCAGCGAGGTGAAGGCCAGCACGCTCGCCCCCCACGTCCGGAAATGCTTGGCGGTGAAGTCCCCACCCATCGCCTCGCGGATATAGGCGTTGACATCGCCCGACGTGACCGGATGCGTCTCACCCTCGGCATCGACCCAGCGGAACAGATGCTGTCCCGGCAGGTCCTGACATTTCCGGACGAAGCTCGCCAGCGACCGGTCGGTGATCGTCAGGATGCGCAGCTTGCCCGACTTCGCCTTATATTGCAGCTTCAGCGAGGTGCCCGACAGCTTGGCGTGGCGCTTGCGCAGCGTCGTCGCGCCGAAACTCTTGTTGACCCGCGCATAGCCTTCGTTGCCGACCCGGACCCGGCCGAGATCGAGCAGCCGCACCACCGCCGCCACCGCCCGCTCGCGCGACAGCGCCCGCTTGGCAAGATCGCGTTCGACCTGCGCGCGCAACCGGGGCAGGGCATGGCCGAATGCGGCGCAACGATCATATTTCGCCGTCTCCTGCGCTTCGCGGAAATCGGGGTGATAGCGATATTGTTTGCGACCCTTGTCGTCCCAACCGATCGCCTGGATATGGCCGGAAGGGTCGGGGCAGAACCATGCGTCGCGATAGGCGGGCGGCAGGCCGACAGCGTTCAGCCGGTCGATCTCGTCGCGGTCGGTGATGCGTTCGCCGTCCGCGTCATAATATCCCCAGCCGCGCGTCAGCTTCTTGCGGGTGATGCCGGTCGCCGCGCAGTCCGAAAAGGTACAGCCGGCGGGGCAGGGGAGGTCGTCTTCGGCTGGTTCCATCGGGCTTTCCCTGCAGGTGATCCGATCAATGTTCGGCTCGTCGCTTCGTTCCGGAACCCGGCCGGTGCCGACCGGTTAGGGGCGGACCGTAACAGGAGATTACCCATGGCCGACCTCGCCAATGCCCGCGTGCTGATCCTCGCCGCCGACGGGTTCGAGGAATCCGAACTGTTCGATCCGCGTCAGGCGCTGCTCGACGCCGGGGCGCAGGTGACCCTCGCCTCGATCAAGACCGATCCGATCCAGGGCGTCGTCAACGACAGCGAAAAGGCGCGCACGATCACCCCCGACCTGACGCTCGACGATGTCGATACCGAACAGTTCGATGCGCTGCTGCTGCCCGGTGGCGTCGGCAATCCCGACAAGATGCGCATGGAGGAACGCGCGGTCGAAATCGTCAGCGAATTCATGGACGACGACAAGATCGTCGCCGCCATCTGCCACGCGCCATGGCTGCTGGTCGAAGCCGATGTGGTCGATGGCCGCCGCGTCACCAGCTGGCCGTCGGTGCGCACCGACCTCGAAAATGCCGGCGCGGAAGTGGTCGATCAGGAAGTGGTGATCGACGGCAACCTCATCACCAGCCGCATGCCCGACGACATTCCCGCCTTCTCAAAGGCGATGATCGAGGCGATCGAAAGCGAACTGGCCGAGGCGTGAACGGGGCGGGGCGGAGCAACCTCCGCCCCGTGTTCGCGGTAACCGGCGTTCGTCATTCCCGCCAAGGGAGGGTGCTGCGAAAGTACTGGTTCCAGCCCTGCCGTACCCCCGCGCAGGCGGGGGTCCAGGGTTCCAAGCGCATCCCGTTGTTTTGCTTGGCTCTGGATCCCCGCCTGCGCGGGGGTACGGCGAGTTTTCGACAAGCTTACGACCTTCGCGGAGGTCTCCGAAAGCAGGGATCCATATGCGTTAGGGTTTGCGGTCGGATCGCAGCCATTGCGGCTGTGGGTCCCCGCCTTGTCGGGGACAACGAGGCGTAACCTGAAATGGTAAGAGCCTGCCGTCCGCCCTTCAAACCTCGACCGCGACCCTCCGCCGATCCCACAACCGGTTCACCCACCCCTGCGCCGGTCGCTCGACATAGCGATACAGCAGTTCCGACGACCCGATCACCGCGACCCCATACAGCGCCAGCACCCAGACAGGTGCCACCGCCGCATCGGCGACGAACACCAGCTTGAACACGAACCACAGCAGGAAATGGCCGAGATAGGTCGCATAGCTGATCTCCCCCAACCGATGGATCGGCCACCATTCGAGCGGATTACCTCGCCGGTTCGACGTGATCGCCAACGCCAGCAACAGACACGCCAGCGCCGGCGGAAACGCATAGGGCTCGGGCAACAGCTTCAGCCCCCATCCAACCACCAGCAGCCCCGCCAGCAGCACCGCAATCCCCGCGACCCCGTCGCGCCGCTGCCACCGGACCCACAGCGCGCCGATCGCCGTCCCCACCGCGAACTGGATCACGCACCGCGCCACCGCGAAGCGTCGCAGATCGGCACCCAGCCCATCCTGCCCTGCATAGGGCAGCAGCCCGAACAGCAGCACCGCGACCACCGCCACCAGCGCCCAACTCGGTACCCGCCGCCAGTCGATCGTCACCGCCAGCACCGGGAACAGCAGATACGCCGCCGATTCCGCTGAAATCGACCACGCCGGATCGTTCCATGCCAGCGGCTCGACGAACCCCCAGCTTTGCAGCAGCACCACATGCAGCGGCAATTCGGCAAAGGGGAAGCGGTCGATATTGCGCCCACTCGCCGCCAGTACGATCGCAAGGGCGACCGCGCAGCCGAGCACGAACAGATGCAGCGGCCAGATGCGCGCCATCCGCTTCCACAGGAACCGTCCCGCCTCGCCGACCCCGCGTTCGCGAAACCGCGATCCCCAGGACAGCCAGATCACGAAGCCCGACAGCAGGAAGAAGAAGTCGACCGCCAGATACCCCTTGGCGATCGCGGACTCGATCGCCGGGTGCAGCGCGCCCATCGACCCGCGCAAGTGGAACAACACCACCCACCATGCAGCGATACCGCGCGCGCCGGTCAGTGCCTTCAACTCGTTCATGCCGCCATCGTCCCCGCCTTGCGCCGCTGGAGCGGCCGCCAGGCCGCCTCGGTCCGTTTGCGCGCCAGATAGGTGTCGAGGCCGATCTGCGCGCCGATCAGCATGAAGACGAAGGGTTGAAAAGCGATGGCGATGAAGTTCGCCCCGAACAGGTAGACGATGTGCCCGTTCTGCAGCGCGGCGGCGAGCGGCACCACCCACGCCTCGTCCTCGCCGGCCTTCGCATAGCGTCGCCGCAGCACTTCCATGCGGAACAGCCCGCCCAGATTGATCGCCAGCCACAGCATCAGCCCCGGCCAGCCCTGTTCGCCCAGCATCTCGAAATAGGCGGAGTGATAGGCGCGCGCCTTGTCGACCTCCAGACTGCGCTCGACCGTGCGGTTGCCGGTGTCGCCGACCACCGCGACCTTTTCATAGCGGATACGGTTCTGCAGGAACGCGTTAAACCCGCCGCCGAACGGGTTCTGCTTCACATAGTCCAGCGTCCAGGCCCACACCGCCAGCCGCGTCGATGCCGATGCGTCGGCCTGATAGGTGCCAATCGTCTCCATCCGCTGGGTAAAGGCGGACGGGAGGAACGGCAGCGCCAGCAGTCCCGCCGCACCCGCCACCGCCAGATAGGTCAGCCGCCGCTTCACGTCGCGCAGGCTCAGCACGCCCAGCAGCACGATGCACAGCAACCCGGTCCGCGTCGACGTGCCGACCGGAATCAGCAGGCAGGAAAAGGCCAGCGCATAGCAGAAGGTCCGCACCCGCCAGTCGGGCGCGAACACCGTGCCGAACCGGGTGAACCACAGGATTAGCGGGATGATCGCGATCGCGACGGTCGAGATCGTCGACCCTTCGTACAGGCCGGCATTGTTCGACACCATCAGGTTCAGCTCGCCATAGCCGCCGCCCGATCCCAGCGTCTTGATCCCGCCGACGATGATGATCGACGCCGCCGACAGCACCATGAACAGTAGCAGCGATTCGATTCGCAATTTCGTCCGCAGCGTCAGCGGCAGGAAGATCGCGAACGCCAGCGCCTTCCACACCCATTCCCATTTATACTGCGCGTCGACCGGAAAATCGGCGGTCTTCGTGGTCCACAGGCAATAAAAGAGCAGCGCCAGCATCAGCAATTGTCGCGGCGCGATACGCGTATCGCGCTTGTCGTCGACCGCGATCCACGCGACCACCGACATGCCGGCGGCGATCAGCGAAATCGGCACCGAGTTGAGCAGGATATAGGTCAGCCGCTGCGGCGCGACGATGTCGATATAGACATAGGTGAGCACGAACACGAACGGCCGCCGCAACCCGGCAGCGAACAACGCGCACAGGAACGCGACGAAGACGAGATCACGCACCCGGGCGTTTGCCCCGCTTCACGCGCACCCTGGCCGGCTCGCCCTCGCGATCCAGATCATCGCGCCGCAGCAGGTGCCATACCGCGAGCAGCATCAGGAAATGGGTAAGGCCCAGCGAGAAATTGTCGATCATTAGCCGGCCCCTTCGCGTCGACCGCCGGTATCGCACGGGCGGGTTGACGCGACGTTAAGCGCGATGGGAAGCGGGGGCCAGCAGCATGACGTGGTGAGGTCGGCGGGAACGGCGCAGTGGTCAGCCCGCGGCCCGGATCGTATCGACGACCATCGCCGCCGCCACACCCAGCGCGGCGATGGCGGCGACCAATACGGCACCCGCCAGCATATCCTTGATCGCGCCGATCTCGGGGTGCCGCGCGGGATGCAACAGGTCGATCACGCCTTCCAGTGCCGAATTGACCAGTTCCAGTGCCAGCACGATCGCGATCGTCACGCCGACCAGCGCCCACCAGACCGGGGACGGTCGCAGAACGATCAGCGCAACCAACGCTCCGGCGGCGAAACCCAGATGGCTGCGAAAGCTTGCCTCGCGACGCAGCGCCGTCCGTAGTCCCGCAACCGCGAAGCCCAGCCGTTCGCGGAGCGGCCGCCCCTTCATCCCGCGTCGTCGGCGACGGTACCTGCCGCGGCGCTGACCCGCGCATGGGTGAAGATCATCTCGCGGCCCTGGCGAATGTCGCCGGTTTCGGACTGCTGCAGCAACCGTTTCGCATCGGTCTTGCGGTACAGATCCTCAGTCCGGTCGATCTCGCCATCGTCGACGCCGACCGAGACCATCGCCGCGCGCGCCATCGTCACCGCCGAATCGAGCACCTCGCGGAACACACCCTCGATCGGCGCACCCGCCAGCTTCATGACCGCGCGCCGGTCGAACGCCCGCACGAAGATGCCGGGCGTCGGAAACGCCTGATGGATCGCCGCGACCGATTCACCGTCCAGCGGATCGCCATCGACGCAGAACAGCAGCAGTTCGGCATCCTGTGCCCCCGCCAGCCGCAACAGGTCGATGCGGGTGCCGTCGCCATAATAGACCTTCATGCCGAAACTGCCGGCGATCTCGATCATCTCGACGTCGCGGTCGATCACGGTGACGCTGATTCCCTGCGCCAACAGCATCTGCGCGACGGTCTGCCCGAACCGGCCATAACCGACCACGACCGCGCTCGCCCCGTCATGGCGCGGCCCTTCGGGCGTACCGCCCTCACGCTTTTCCGGGTCGGCGCGGAACCGGCGCGTCGCCATCATCAGGAACGGCGTGGTCGCCATCGACAGGGTGACGATCGCGCCGAAGACGCTCGCCGCTTCCGGCGCGATCAGCAGCGCGTTCTGCGCCTGCGCGAACAGCACGAAACCGAATTCGCCGCCCTGGCTCAGCAATAGGCCGAGCGCCAGCGCCCCGCGCCATGGCATCCCGAACAATCGCCCGATGCCGAAGATCACCAGCCCCTTGGTCGCGATCAGCGCGATCGCCATGCCGACCACGAACACCGGCCGCTCGACGATCGCACCCAGATCGAGCATCATGCCCACCGCCAGGAAGAACAGACCGAGCAGGATCGAACGGAACGGCTCGACATCGGCCTCCAGCTCGTGGCGATACGGGCTGTCGGCCAGCATCACGCCGGCGATGAACGCGCCGAGCGCGGTCGACAGCCCCAGCGCCTGCATCACTGCCGCGCTGGCAATCACGGTGAACAGTCCGGCGAACACGAACATCTCGCGCTCGCCCATATTGCCGATCAGCCGGAACATCGGCCTGAGCAGGAACCGCCCGGCAAGAATCAGCCCTGCGACCGCGCCGATCGTCCACAGCGCCAATTGCCACCCCGGCGGCCCAGCGGCATCGGCCGGGTTACGCGACAGCGCGGCGACGATGGTGATCAGCGGCACGATCGACAGGTCCTGGAACAACAGGATCGCGAACGCCCGCTCGCCGAACGGCGTCTTCATCCGCCCCGCCGATTGCAGCATCGGCAGCACCTGCGCCGTCGACGACAGCGCCAGCGGCAGGCCGAGCGCCAGTGCCGCCGCCCAGCTGAAATGCGTTGCCAGCCACACGACGCCGGTGATCGCCACGCCGCACAGCACGACCTGCATCAGCCCCAGCCCGAAGATATCGCGCTTCATCTGCCAAAGCCGCGACGGGCTGAGTTCCAGCCCGACGAGGAACAGCAGCAGGGTGATGCCGAGTTCGGCGATGGCCAGCTTGGATTCGGCGTTGCCGACCAGCCCCAGCACCTGCGGCCCGACCACCGATCCGGCGACCAGATAGCCGAGCGTCGCACCCAGTCCCAGTTTCCGGAAGATCAGGACGAAGATCAGCGCCGCGCCCAGCAGCGGCGCGAAATCCCGTAACAGCGATGCGGTGCCGTGCTCCATCAGGCCGCAGCCCGCCGGCCGGCAATCGCCGCCGCCTCCGCCGCCGCCTCGAACGCGAGCCGGATCGAGGCATGGCGCGCGCTGTGCGGCCGCGCCGGTTCGAACAGCGTCAACCCCGGCCATTCGGGCGCATCGCCTTCCCTTGCCAGCCACGTGGCCAGCGCGTCGCGAGCGGCGGCCAGTTCCGCCGCATTCCGCCCGACGATCTCGCGCGCCAGCAACGCCGACGACGCCTGCCCCAGTGCGCACGCACGCACCAGCATTCCGACCGCCGCGACGCGACCGTCCTCGTCCAGCGCGACATCCACCGTCACCCGGCTGCCGCAGATCGGTGATCGTTTCTCGACGCTGGCATGGGGGTTGGGCAGGCGGACGGCCTGCGCGGTCTCGGCGGCGAGGCGGAGGATTTCGGTGTTGTACAGATTGGCGGTCACGCGACCGGATGTAGGGCGCGATCGTGACGCTGGCGAGTCGGTCGCGCGATTATTCGCCGAACACCGGCTCGCCCCGGCGGCGTCGATCGATGAAATCGACCACGCTGGTGCTGGTGGCGTTGAGCAGCGGATAGGTCCGCGCGTCCTTGATCCACACCGGTCGCCGCGTCGGCCCGCCGCCGATGAAGTCCGCCGCCAGCAACAGCAATAGAAAGGCGAGACTGGTCAGGATCAGGCCCTTCAATGCACCAAAGCCGAACCCCAAAGCCCGGTCGACCGGGCCCAGCACCGACGCCCGCGTCCGCGCGCCGATCGCATTGGCGACCAGCCGCCCGGCAAAATAGCCGATCCCCGCGATCAGTGCGAAGGCCAGCGTCGCGGCCCCCCCGGCGGTGCCGGTCGGCCCGACCAGCGCAGCGGCAACCGGCGTATGGAACAGCTTGAGCGCCAGCACGACCAGCACCCATGCGCCGAGTGACAAAATCTCGGTCACGAACCCGCGCAGGAAGCCGAGCACTGCCGCACCGCCAACGGTGAGCAGAACGGCGATATCGAGCGAGGTCAGACCCATGGCCGGGCTATGCCGGGCGGGGCGGGGATTGTCGAGCGCTCCCGATCCTGTCCGGTCGGCGGGGCTGCGACGAACGTCCCGCGCGGGGGCCTTCTTCCGTACCCCGGCGGAGGCCGGGGGCCAGGTTGGAAACATCGGCGATCTGTCGGAAAGCCTTCCCAACCGGCTTCCGGTTCCGGCGAAACCTTGGGACCGATCGACATTCAGCGATACCCATGTAACTTCGTCATTCCCGCGCAGGCGGGAATCCATAAACGCTGACGGTTCGGCTCGATCCGCGACGCCGCGTATATGGGCTCCCGCCTGCGCGGGAGTGACGAAAAGGGGGTAGAACGCCATTCCTGCGCCCATCAAACTGAATTTCGCTCCCGCTTAGCGAAAGCGCCTATTCCGTAACCACCGGTATCCCCGGCAACGCCTTCGACGTCCGGACGGTCGGCGACGTCTTCACGCTCGCGACGTTCGGCGCGGTGATCAGCTGCGTCGTCAGCATCGACTGGAAGCTTTCCAGATCGGCAGCGACGATCTTCAGGATGAAATCGATCTCGCCGTTGAGCATATGGCATTCCCGGACTTCGGGGATCGTCGCGATGTGCGCCTCGAACGCCGCCAGATCGCTGCCCGCCTGGCTTTTCAGGCTGACCAGCGCGAACACGGTGATCGTGAAACCCAGCAGTCGCGGGTCGAGCGCGGCGTGATATCCTTTGATCGCGCCGGCCTCCTCCAGCGCCCGCACACGGCGCAGACAGGGGGGTGCGGTCAGCCCGACGCGCTCGGCCAGTTCGACGTTCGTCATTCGCCCGTCCTCCTGCAACAGCGACAGGATCTGCCGGTCGATACGATCGAAAGCCATATAGTGCGGTCCATGGGTTTGTTCGAATGAAAGCGCAACCTACAGCATCACAAAATTGCGCGGAAGCGTAATTGTCCCACATTGCGACGTACCGAAATTGAGCGGTTCCGGAATGCGCTTCTCCTCGTTAAGGGTTCCTTAGCGCGGCGGCTTCGCGTGGCGCTTTCATGGGTGGCTGGTGCACTTCGACGACACTCTCGAAACGGTTCTCGCTGCCGATTTGTCGGGCGAGGGCGCGCGCGCGTCGGTGTGGCGGCAACTCGTCGATCTGGTGGGCCGGGGACGGGTGTCCGCCGACCCCCGCGCCATCGCCTTGCTCCATGATCTGCGCGACCATGTCCCGCGAACGGTTCGCGTGGCCAGTGCCCGCGACCTCGAATATGCCCGTCCGCCGGTCGAACTGGTCGGATTGCTGGCGACCGATGTGATCGAAGCGGCCTTGCCGGTACTGCGCGGCGCTACCCTGTCGGTCGATCAGTGGCAGGCGCTGTTGCCCAGCCTGTCGCCACCCGCGCGCGGCGTGGTGCGCAATCGCCGCGACATCGACCCCGCCGTCCACCGCGCGCTCGACAGCTTCGGATCGGTCGATCTGGTGCTGTCCGACGAACGCCCGGTCGAACCGATCGCGCCGCAGCCGGTCGCCGCGCCGGTTCTCGCCGTCGTCCCGCCGCTCGCTGCCGTTCCGGTGACTGCGCCGGCGATCGATCCGGAACCGCTGTTCCTCGATCCCGCGACCGAGCCCGATCCCGCCGGTCCGTTCCGCATCGCCGACGTCATGGCGCGGATCGAGGCGTTCGAACGCATCCATGACGGCGCGCCGCCGCCCCCGCCGCAAATCGCGCCGCAGGACAGCTTCCGCTTCGAAGCCGACGCCGCCGGTCAGATCCGTTGGGTCGACGGGGTAAGCCGTGCGCCGCTGATCGGCATGTCGCTGGATTTCTGCGCGACGCCCGGCCATGCCCGGTTCGATGCGATCGCCGCCGGCGCGCTGCGCAAGCGCGCGCCGTTCCGCGATGCCCGTCTGACCATCGGCGGCGACAGCGATGCGACCGGCGAATGGTTCGTGTCGGGCGTGCCCGCGTTCGACCATGCCACCGGCCGGTTCATCGGCTATCGCGGGACCGCGCGGCGGCCCTATCACGGCGAACGCGCCGAACCGTATCTCAACCGCGATGCCGGCATCGCCCAGCTGCGCCAGCTCGTCCACGAACTGCGCACCCCGGCGGGCGCAATCGCGGGCTTTGCCGAGATGATCCAGCAGGAATTGTTGGGGCCGGTGCTGCCCGTCTATCGCGACCGTGCCGGTGCGATCCTCAACCATTCGCGCGATCTGGTCGCGGTGATCGACGATCTCGACCTTGCCGCGCGGATCGACGGCGACGCGCTCGACCTGCGCGACGATCGCGTCGCGCTCGGGCCGTTGTTCGACGTGATCGCTGCCGATCTCGTGTCGCTGTGCGAATTGCGCGGCACGCTGCTGGAGGTCGATCCGACCGACATCGCCGTCGCCGGGGATCGCCGCGCCGTCGAACGGCTTCTCGCCCGGCTGCTCGCGACCCTCGTTTCGGCGGGGGGGCAGGACGAATCGATCCATGTCCGGGTCGGCCTCGAAGGCGATGGCTTTGTGTCGATCGTGCTCGACCGGCCGCAGGCGCTCGACGCATGGCCCGGTAACAGTGTGTTCGACGTCGATGACGGCGAAGAGGATATGTCGCTGCTCGGGACCGGCTTCGCGTTGCGCCTCGCCCGCAATCTCGCGCGCGAACTCGACGGGACGCTGGCGTTCGGCTCGGCGACCCTGACCCTGCGCCTGCCGGCCGCCCATGCGGTGGAGATCGAACGGGCGCAGCGGCGCTGATGCAGCCGTTCCGGCCCGCCGATGGCCGACCGGTCGTCTGGCGCGAAGGGTTCGGCACACGCTTCACCGTCTTCGTCGATACCGAGGAAGAGTTCGACTGGCGCGCGCCGTTCCGCCACGATGGCTGGGGTGTCGGTGCCGTCGCCGCGCTGCCCGACGCGCACCGCCGTTTCGCGGGCAACGGCGTCGAGACCTGCTATCTGGTCGACTATCCGGTCGCGACCGATCCTGCCGCCCTCGACGCGCTGCGCGCGGTCGTCGCGCATGGCCGCGCCACGATCGGTGCGCAGCTGCACCCGTGGGTCAATCCGCCGTTCGACGAAACCCTGTCGGCGCATAGCAGCTTTGCCGGCAACCTGCCGCGCGCGCTGGAGGCCGCCAAGCTCGACCGCCTGACCGACGCCCTGACCAGGGGTTTCGGGACCCGCCCGATCGTCTATCGGGCCGGGCGCTATGGACTGGGGCCGGCGACGCTGGGGCTGCTGGCGGCGCGTGGCTATGCACTCGATAGCTCGATGCGCGCCCGCTATGACTATCGGGCACAGGGCGGGCCGGATTATCGCGGCATCGGCAACGATGCGTTCCACACCGGCCCCGACGAGCGCATCGTCGAACTGCCGCTGACGACCGTCTTCACCGGGCGGCTGCGGCGCGGCGATGCGCGGCTGTACGAAAGTGCAGGCCGGTTTCCCCGCGGCCGGGGTCTGCTCGCCCGGCTCGGCCTGCTCCACCGCGTCGCGCTGACGCCCGAGGACATGCCGCTGGCCGACGCGCTGGAGGCGATCCGGGTGGCGGTGGGCGAGGGGGTGCGTGTCCTCAACTTCGCCTATCATTCGCCCAGCCTCGTGCCCGGCCACACCCCCTATGTCCGCGATGCCGCCGATCTGGCCGCCTTCTGGCACTGGTGGGATGCCGTGCTGGCGCTGCTCGCCACCTTGCACGTCCATCCCGCGTCCAGCGACGACATCCTCGCCGCCGCCACCTGATTCTTTCGCCTTCCCCGTGCGTTGGGCCGCGCGAAAGGAATTGCCGATGCTCACCGCGCAAGACGAACACTGGATGCGCGAGGCGATCGCCATCGCCCGGACCAAGGGTGACGACCCGTCCTGCTCCCCCCTCGGCTCGATCATCGTCCGGGGCGACCGCGTACTGTCGGCGCAGCCGAACCAGACGCAGGAACTCCCCGACGCAACCGCCCATGCCGAAATGATGGCGATCCGCCGCGCCTGCGAAAGCGAGGGCGACATGGAGCTGCGCGGCGCGACGCTCTATTCGACGCTGCAACCCTGCGGCATGTGCACCATGGCCTCGATCTGGTCGAAGGTCGGCCGCGTCGTCTACGGCGCCGGCCGCGACGATGTGCACGCCATGTATTTCGAGGATCGGCACATCGATACGCTGGCCTTTATCAGCGACGCCTATCGCGACGACATCGTGATCGAGGGCGGGTGCCTGCGTGCGGAATGCGCGAAGCTCTATTACGGCCCGGACGACGACGTGCCGGAGGAGGAGCAGGGGAATATTTGAGCGGTAACGCCACTCCCGGTCCACCACCGTCATCCCGGCGAAGGCCGGGATCCATTGTGTCGGGTGCTCGCGACAGAAACGCCATCCAAGAAAAGGGCCGGAAGCGATAAGCCTCCGACCCCAATTCTGTGTGTCGGCCGACGCGGGAGTTAATCCCGCGTCGTCGGTCGGGCGCTACGCCCGGCCGGCCGGTCGCCAGCCGTCTCCGTTTTAGCTTGCGCTAAAGCGGTGCGGCCCGGAGCTTACGCTCCGGCTACTTCCGTAGTGTCGACCTTGATCCCCGGGCCCATCGACGACGAAACCGCGACCTTGCGGACATACTTGCCCTTGGCGCCCGTTGGCTTGGCCTTGACCACAGCATCGACCAGCGCGTCGAAATTCTCGCGCAGGTCTTCGGCCGAGAACGACGCCTTGCCGATGCCCGAATGGATGATGCCGGCCTTTTCGACGCGATATTCGACCTGGCCGCCCTTGGCCGCCTCGACCGCAGCCGCGACGTTCATGGTGACGGTGCCCAGCTTCGGGTTCGGCATCAGGCCCTTCGGACCCAGGATCTTGCCGAGACGACCGACCAGACCCATCATGTCCGGGGTCGCGATGCAGCGATCGAAATCGATCTTGCCGCCCTGGATCGCGTCCATCAGGTCTTCGGCACCGACGACATCGGCACCCGCCGCGGTGGCTTCGTCCGCCTTCGCGCCGCGCGCGAACACGCCGACGCGCACGGTCTTGCCGGTGCCCTTGGGCAGGGTCACGACGCCGCGGACCATCTGGTCGGCGTGACGCGGATCGACGCCGAGGTTCAGCGCGACTTCGATCGTCTCGTCGAACTTGGCGGTCGCATGGGTCTTCGCCAGCGCGATCGCTTCGTCGATGCCGTGCAGCTTGAGCGCGTCGACGGCGGTGGCGAGGGTCTTCGCCTTCTTGGTCAGCTTGGCCACAGTCTTAACCCTCCACCACTTCGAGGCCCATCGCGCGGGCCGAACCTTCGATGATCTTCGTCGCCGCGTCGATGTCGTTGGCGTTCAGATCCTTCATCTTGATCGTCGCGATCTCGCTCAGCTGCGAACGCTTGATCTTGCCGGCAACCGACTTGCCCGGTTCCTTCGAACCCGACTTCAGGTTGATCGCCTGCTTGATGAGATAGGTCGCCGGCGGCGTCTTCGTCTCGAAGCTGAACGAACGGTCGGCATAGACGGTGATGATCGTCGGCAGCGGTGTGCCCTTGGCGATGTCGCCGCTGGAGGTCTGCGCGTTGAACGTCTTGCAGAATTCCATGATGTTCACGCCGCGCTGACCCAGCGCCGGCCCGATCGGCGGCGACGGCTTGGCTTCGCCTGCCGGCACCTGCAGCTTGATATAGCCGGTAATCTTTTTGGCCATGAGTCTCACTCTCTTTCAAGTTTAGCGGTACGTGCGGCGCGATCCTGCCGGACCGGCCTCCCGCCATGGTTTCCAAAACTGTCGTTTGGGAAGCGGCGCGCCTAGCCGAAACACTGCGCACTTGCAATGTAGGATTTCGCCTGATCCGGTAGGCACCATGACCGCACCCGCCCCACGCCCCTATACCCGCAAACAGGCGCTGCAGAACGCCGCGTTTCTCGCCCAGCTCGAGCGCACCGGCAACGCCCGCGACGCCGCGCGCGTGACCGGTCTCAACCGCGCGATGATGAGCCAGCGGCGGAACGCCGACCCCGATTTCGCGCAGCGATGGGAGGCGGCGCTGACCCTCGCCGCCGCCCGCCTCGCCAGGCCCGACCAGGTCCAAGGCCCCGCGCGCGTCGTGCGATCGAAAGGCCGTCTGCAACTGCGCATCTCGCGAACCCGCACCATCGACCGCGACGCCGAACAGCGTTTCCTCGCCGCGTTGAGTGCCACCGCCAATGTCCGCCTCTCGGCACGCGCCGTCGGCTTCACCCATTCGAGCTTCTACGCCCGCGCCCGCACCCATCCCGGCTTCGCGCGGGAAATGCGGGTTGCCATCGCCATCGGTGCCGAACGGCTGGAAGCGGCGCTGCTCGAAAGCGGCCTGCCCGAGTCCGGCACCCACGACCATTGGCGCCACAACGATCCGCCCGCCATCCCGCCGATGACCGTCGCACAGGCGATGCAGATGCTCAATCGGAATGTCCGCCGCGAACGCGCGCTGACCAATCCTGATGCGTTGCCCAAACGCGGCGAGAACAACGCCGCCTGGATCGAACGCCGCGTACAGGCGATCGGGGTGTGCCGGATGCTCGGCGAAGAGGAAGCACGCATGGTCGAATATGCACAGGAAGAATGGCGCAAGGGCGGCCGCCGCGCGCAATGGGAGCCGGGCGGCTGGGACCTGCTGCTCGAACAGGCGTTGCGGATGAAGGGAAGGGCGGCTGGCCCATGACGGTCGCGCCGACACAGGCTAGACCGTCCCCCATGATCGTCACTCCGGCGGAGGCCGGGGTCCCGCGCCGATCGCGCGCACCACCCGCCCCGAAACCGCCGAAACGCACCTATCGTCCTCTTGCCGATCCGCCGCGACCGGCGCACGCTCCTGACCGAAGAGGATATACGAAAGGCGGCAACACGATGCGAAGCGCGTTCCTGATCCTGACCCTGATCGCCACCACCGGTCCGGCCTTCGCCGAGCGCCTGCCGATCACCACCTGGGGCAAGCCCGGCGTGTCGTTCGACGCCTATCGCCGCGACGCCCGCGAATGCGCGTTGCAGGGGGGCAAGGCGGATATTCGCGCGTGGAAGCCGACCAAGGAGGTCGTTCAGGGTGTCAAGCAACAGGAACTGGCGCTCGACAACACGCGCTCGTTCCATGCGAACGACGCGATCGCCGACTACGCGCTGATCTACAAACGACGCATCCGCGGCAATATCACGGAAGTGCAGCAGACGATGGTCGGCATGGTGGAGACGTGCCTGATCGGTCGCGGCTATCGCGAGATCGTGCTGGATCGCGGGCAGGAGCGGCAGTTGCGCAAGTTGAAATGGGGAACGGAACAGCGGGCGCGGTATCTGCATGCCCTGGCCACCCGGCCCCCCGGGTCATCATGAACCGGGACCGGGTTCAATCCTCCAGCCCGTCACCTTCGATCGCCTGCCCGAGACGAAGCAACTCGCGATGATAGCGTTCGAGGCGTTGGAAATGTGCAGCAATCGCGCCTGCGATTTCGCGCGAATTTTTGACGGCCAGAAAATGGCCGACGATCTGCGAATAATGTTCCGCCTGACGCGGTAACCGGAGTGCCGGATCGCGCTTCGCTGCGATCTCTTCGGCGGACATGACCTGAACGATCTGCGCCGGTTCGACCGGTTCGACGTCCGCTACCGGCAACGGCGGAACCTTGCCGTTCATCAACGCGGAAACCGGATGATATCGGTGGAACAGCGCATTCTCGATCGTATCGATCTGTGTCGGTGATTCGACCGGAAATGCCCGAACGAACGCGATCTCCCAGACGTCGATCTGCCGGTTGGCGATGATATCGGAACGTGCGGATGTCAGGTGCCGGTTGACGCGCGAACGAATGCCGTCACGCGACTGTCCGACATAGATCGGCACGTCATCCAGATCGCAAAGCGCATAGCAGCCGATCTGGTTGGTCAATGTGCGGACGGCGCGCCGCCGGAAATCCAGATCGATCGCCACCTGCGTTACGCCGCCAATTCACCCGACTGGCCGAATTGCGCATCCAGTATCGGCTCGATCAGCTGCGCCGCCAGATAACGGACGACCGGAACGCACACGCCATCCCCCGCGACATGATATGCGTCGTTATAACGCGACGGCAGGATATAGTCGTCGGGCAACCCCATCAGTCGGGCGGCCTCGCGCGACGACAACAGGCGCGACCGTATGTTCCCGCCTTCGACGACCAGGATCGTCTGCCGGCTCGATCCGCCTGCGGGCGTGCGCAAGCAACCCGCCTTGTCGTCGAACCGCACTTCGGCCCGTTGTCGCTTCGCCCCTTCTTCGACCCGCGTACGCTTGTAGACGCCACCGACCTGCCGAACGTCGCTGCGCTGCGCGATTTCGATTTTCTGCCGATGCAACGGCGTCATCATCGCCAGCAGCCGCGCGGTTTCCGCCGCGGAGTGCCAACGGCATCCGGTGGGATGTTCCTCAATGATATCCGCGAAGCCAATATTGCGTTTCGCCGGCGCTACCGGATTCCACCAGCACCACAGATCGCCCGCCGGACCGGACAATCTGCCATGCGCCGCGACCAGAGATGGCGGATGCCAGGTCGATTGCGGCCCTGCTGCGATCAGGGTCCGGGGAAATTCGACATCCGGCGCGACCGCCACGAAAAAGACGCGAACACGGCTTTGCGGGACGAAGTGATCGGCATCGACGACGACCGCACCGTGACGATAGCCGGCATCGGCCAACGCATTGCATATGGCGGCGAAGTCGGCACCCTCGTTCGACGTCAGCAAGCCGGGCACATTCTCCAGCACGACCAGTTTGGGTGCCCGCCGTTCCTCGCCAAGTTCGCGGACGAGCTTCCAGAAGGGCCAGAAGGTACCCGATCGCGTCATGACCGCACTCGACGAGTTGCCCAGCCCGCGATGATTGCCGGCCAGCGAAAGGTCCTGGCATGGGAACGAAGCCCACGCCATGTCGGCCCGGCCCGGCAAGTTGTCGACGTCGAGCGCGGCTACGTCGCCGACGACCAGATGCGCGTCGCCCCAGTTGGTGCGATAGGTCTCCGCCTTCATCTGGCTGACGTCATTGGCGAACGTGCAATGCCAACCGCTTCCGAGACCCGAGCGCGCCATGCCGCCGCCGGCAAAGAACTCATAGAAGGAGTGGGGCTGGCGCATCGTCGGAGCCTTGTGCGTCGAATTGGACCTTCGCGCAACCATGGCGAAAGTTCATGAAATGTTCCAGCGGAGAATGCTTCGCAATGGGCGAAATCGCATGAAAAACGGCGCAGGGCCTTCGCCCTACGCCGCTAACGTCGGTCGGGCTTGCACCCGCCGACCGGTCGGTCGCCGTCTCGAAATTAGCTGACGCTAATTTCGTGCGGCCAGCAAGTAAGGCAAAGCCCTACTTGCTTCTCTCGACTTGCTCGAAATCCAGTTCGACCGGGGTCGCGCGCCCGAAGATCGACACCGACACCTTCACCTTCGACTTGTCGAAGTCCAGTTCCTCGACGAGGCCGTTGAAGCTTGCGAACGGGCCGTCCAGCACCTTGACCGAATCGCCGATCTCGAAATCGACCTTGATCTTCTGCTTGGTGGGCGAGGCGGCGGCCTCTTCCTTGCTGTTCAGCATCCGCGTGGCTTCCGCCTCGCTGATCGCCTGTGGCTTGCCCGACGATCCCAGAAAGCCGGTGACCTTCGGCGTGTTCTTGACGAGGTGATAGACCTGATCGCTCAGGTCCAGCTTCGCCAGCACGTATCCGGGCATGAACTTGCGTTCGGACTGCACCTTCTTGCCGCGACGGACTTCGGTCACATTCTCGGTCGGAACCTCGATCGCTTCGACCGCGTGATCTAGGCCGAGGCGCGTCGCCTCGCTCAGGATCGAATCGCGGACCTTGCCCTCGAAACCCGAATAGGCGTGAATGATGTACCAGCGCGACATGCGTATCCTTTGAACTTTTCGAAGGGGTGCGGGAGACCGATCGGTTACTGTGCGAGCTTCAGCAGGCCCTTGACGATCGCGTCGAACGCCGAATCCACGCCGAGGAAGAATATCGCCAGCAACGTCGTCATGATGACGACCATCACCGCCGTCATCACGGTTTCGCGGCGCGTCGGCCACGTCACCTTGGCGGTTTCGGCCCGGACCTGCCGCATGAATTCGACTGGGGTAACCTTCGCCACGTGCCTGACCTTCGTTATCGGTTTGACCGACGGCGGGACACAAGGCCCCGTCCGGTTCCTGTCAGGAAACCGGCGCTGCCCATCCACGCTGTCGGATTGGGGATGGTATCTAGCGATCCAGCGCGAAGGAAGCAAGCGCGCGGGGCAACGGGGCGGCGCACCCGCCGCCCCGTGCGGATCGGGGGTTGGTCTGGAACCGCGCGAGGGACGATTTTTCGACGCGGTGCCGGCCCGCTGCTCCGCCCGACACCGCAAAACGCCGCCGCGCGGTTCCAAACCGCTTTTCAGAAGCGGAAGCCGATACCGGCCGTTGCCTGCACGCGTTCGAAATTGACGCCGTCATACAGCGTCTTGTTGGTCGAATATTGGGTGACGGCCACATCGCCCTTCAGATAGGCGCGCCCGCCAATGCCATATTCCGCACCCGCGCCGATGTGATAGCCGCTATAGCGCTCGTCGGTCGAAAAGTCGGCCGAGGTGCCCACGGCATCGTAATCGAGCTTCAGCTTGGCGTGGGAATAGCCGCCCCGCAGATAGGCGACCGACCGCGCCCCGATCGGGAATCCGACGCGTACACCGGCATATTGGGCGACGCCGGCTTCCTGGCACAGTTCGTCATTGCCAAAGATTTCGTCGCACTGCTTCTGCGTCGACTTGCCGATGCCGGCATAGGCACCGAGCAGCACCTTCGCGCTGACCGCGACGTCATAGCCGATCTCGCCGCCGAACCCGATGCCGTCATAGCCATCGTAATATTTCGTATCGTCTTCGTAATAATTGCCTTCCAGCCGGTCGTACCCGACCAGCGCTTCGACGCGCAGTCCCTGTAGCGGATCGTGCGCGACCCGCTCCTTCATTTCGGGATAGGATGGCAGCGCGTCCTGCGCGGCTGCGGGTTGTGCGAACGCGATGGTTGCGGCCATGATGGCCGCTGCCTGAAACTTCATGGAAACCCCTTTAGTCCGCGCGGTTGTCGCGTCGAACGGCAGGGCCGGTATCGTATAATCGGTACGAAGTCGCCGGTACGTTGGTCCGGTTCAGAGCAGACTGACCGCCGCGAACCCGCCGACCAGCGCCACGACCAGCAACGTGCCGATCAGCGTCAGCCGCTTTTCGATGAACGTCTGCACCGGTTGGCCATATTTCTTCAGCAAGAACGCGATCAGGAAAAAGCGGAAGGCGCGGGTGATCGCGGCCGTCAGCACGAACAGGCCGAAGTTGAACTTGGCCAGCCCCGACGCGATCGTCACCAGCTTGAACGGGATCGGCGTCAGCCCCTTCAGCAGGATGATCGCCGCGCCATACTGCGCAAACCCCGCCTGGAACTTCGCCGCCTTGTCCTGCAACCCATACAGGTTGATGACCCACGCCCCGACCGTATCCCACAGGAAATAGCCGATCGAATAGCCGACCATGCCGCCCAGCACCGACGCGATCGTGCAAATCGCCGCGATCTGATAGGCACGGCTGCGGTGCTGCAGGATGACCGGCACCAGCACGACATCGGGCGGAATTGGAAAAAACGAGCTTTCACAAAAGCTTACGACCGCCAGGCTACGCACCGCGTGCCGATGGTTGGCAAGGCGAAGCGTCCAGTCGTACAGCGCACGGAACATCGTCGGCATCCATATAGGGTCGGCGCGGGGTGCGCTGGCACGAGTGGAGGGATTCGAACCCCCGGCCCTCGGTTTTGGAGACCGATGCTCTACCAGCTGAGCTACACTCGTGTGCGGACGCGGCCTCTATCCCGGTCGAACCGGAAGGGCAAGGCCGATTTGTGGTTAGGGGAGCGGCGGCCGGTAGGAAAGCGAAAAATGCCGCTCCGCGCGATCAGGCGGCGATCGCGTAGGGCTTGATCTCGCCTTCCAGATACAGCTTGCGCGCCTTGGCTCGGCTCAGCTTGCCCGACGACGTGCGGGGCAGGGTGCGCGGCGGGACCAGTTCGATGACGCAGTTCATGCCGGTAACCGAACGGACACGCTCGCGAATTTCCTCGCGCAGCCGCTGGCGCTCGCCTTCGTCCGATGCACGACACTGGACGAGGACGGCAGGCGTTTCCTCACCGCCGGGAGTCGTGATCGCAAAAGCCGCAATGTCGCCAGCTTTGAAACCGGGCAACTGCTCGACGGCCCATTCGATGTCCTGCGGCCAGTGGTTCTTGCCGTTGACGATGATCATGTCCTTCGCCCGGCCGACGATGTAGATATAGCCGTCAGACAGATAGCCCATGTCACCGGTGTCGAGCCAGCCGTCGACCATGCATGCGGCGGTCGCTTCGGGATCGCGGAAATAGCCGCTCATCAGCGACGGCCCCTTACACCAGACCTTGCCGATCGCGCGTTCGGGAAGCGGCGATCCGTCCTCTTCGCGAATCTCGATCGCCATGTCGCGGACCGGTTTTCCGCAATTCACGATCGCGCGGTAACGCTGCGGCCGGTCGGCGCGGCCGGCATGGCCCGAAAGCTCGGTCTCTTCGACCAGTTCGACGATGATTCCTTCGCCCGGCGGCATGATCGCCACCGCCAGCGTCGCTTCGGCAAGCCCGTAGGACGGCAGGAAGGCCGACGCCTTGAATCCGGCATCGGCGAAGGCGTCGACGAACGATTGCATCACATCGGGACGGATCATGTCCGCGCCATTGCCCGCCAGCCGCCAGCGCGACAGGTCGAACCGGTCCGCCGCCTTGGTCTGGCTCGACATGCGCCGCGCGCAGATGTCGTAGCCGAAGGTCGGCGAATAGCTGATCGAATTCCCCTGATTGCGGCTGATCAGGTCGAGCCACGCCAGCGGACGACGTGCGAAATCCTCGGTCTTCAGATAATCGGTCGAGACCTGGTTGGCGACGACCGACAGGAAACAGCCGACCAGCCCCATGTCGTGATACCAGGGCAGCCACGAGATGCAGCGATCCTCCGCGGCCACCTGCATGCCATGGCTGTGCGCGGCGAGGTTGTTGAGCAGCGCGGCATGGGTGATTTCGGTCCCGTGCGGAAAGCGCGTCGAGCCGCTGGAATATTGGAGATAGCAGATGTCGTCGGTCGATGCCGTAGGCAGATCGACGATCGGAGCGTCGATCGCCGAGAAGCTTTCCCAATCCATGCCTTCGACGCCGGCGATGCGCGCGGCCTCTCCCGCCATCGCTTCGAGTTCGGCGGGGTAGAACAGGGTCTTGGGATCGCAGCTGTCCAGCTGGACGCGCAACTGTTCGACATAGGCCTCGCGACCACCGAACGACGTGGGCAGCGGCAGCGGCACCGGCCATGCGCCGGCATAGACGACGCCGAAGAACAACGCGGCGAATTCGGCACCGGTTTCGGCGATCAGCGCGATCCGATCGTTGGGCTGAACACCCTTCGCGATCAGGCGATAGGCCTGCTGGAGCGCGTCCTCGCGCATCTCGCGGAACGGGTAGGGGTGTTTCAACGTGCCGCGCGCATCGTAGAAGTTCAGCCCGCGCGTGCCCTGCGCGGCATAGTCCATCGCCTCGCCCAGCGTCGCGAAATCCGCGAGCCGGCGCGGCAATGCGTCGCCGGTCGGGGTCGCTTTCAGCGCGATTGCAACACTTCCTTCAAGTTTTGTCGTCATTCTTGTCCAACTCTCGGCACCGTTCGCACGCATGCGCGGCGTTCGAAGCGTGTCGCCATAGCGGCAAAGTGCCGCACGGCACAGTTGATTTCAAAATCGCGGCGTAGTGTGGCACAAACATGGCGCATGCCGCGTGACCCCCGTCGCCCTCTCCCGCCCCTCGACCAGCCTGCGCTGGAGCGGATGGCGCTGCGCTATGTTGAGCGCTTTGCCACGACCCGGGCAAAGCTTGCCACCTATCTGACACGCAAACTGCGCGAGCGGGGCGGGGAAGGGCCGATCGATATCGCGACGCTGGCCGACCGGATGGCGGACCTTCGCTATGTCGACGACCGCGCGTTCGCCGAAGCGCGGGCGGCATCGATGACCCGACGCGGGCTGGGCGCGCGGCGGGTGCGCGACGCGCTGCGCCATGCCGGGGTCGGGACCGACGATAGCGAGGCGGTCGTCGACACGCTGGACGACGGCGCGGAGGCGTCGGCCATGGCCTTTGCCCGCCGCAAGCGGATCGGTCCGTTCGCCACCGAACCGGTCGAGCGCGACCGCCGGGAAAAGCAGATCGGCGCGATGGTCCGCGCCGGCCATTCGCCTGCACTGGCAAGGCGGATCGCCGCGATGGCCCCGGGCGACGGAGAGGACGCGGTCGACGATCGGCGAAGCGCAAAGAAACCGTCGCGTTCATGAAACATCGTGTTACAAAGGGCGGCAGGGGGAGTAAGCAACCATGCGTCTGGAAGCGCGAACGATTGTCGATGATTGCGCGGTCCAGCCGGCCGTGGCGGCGGCAATGTCCAACGGTCGGGAAGATGCCGTCGTGTCGGTGCGCGGCGTCGTCAAATGGTTCGACGTCACCCGCGGCTTCGGTTTCGCGGTGGCCGACGACGCCAGTCTCGGCGATGTGCTGATTCATTTTTCGGTGCTGGAGCCGCATGGCCGCCGCACCCTGCCCGAAGGGGCGGTCGTCACCTGCACCGCCGCCCGGCGCAGTCGGGGGATGCAGGCGGTCGAGATCCTCGACATCGACTTGTCGCTGGCCGTCGAGCCGGTGCGCCGCCCCGTCGACCGCCCCGACCGGACGGCGATGGCCGAACAGGCGGGACCGTTCGAACCGGTGACGGTGAAATGGTTCAATCGGCTGAAAGGCTATGGTTTTCTGGTCCGCGACAGCAAGGCCGGCGACGTGTTCGTCCATATGGAAACGCTGCGTCGGGGCGGTATCGAGGAGGTCGAGCCCGAACAGCGGCTTGTCGCCCGCATCGTCGAGGGGCAGAAGGGGCCGATGGCCGTTGCGGTCGAAGCGGGCGAGTGACAGCGTGACGGGATTGCGATTTTCGGCACTGGCGGCTGTGGCGTTGCTGGCGGCACTGAACGGCTGCAAGGGGGAAGCCCCCGGCAACGATCCGGTTTCGGGACACGGCATGGTCGTCAAGCCGGTGACCGTCACCACCGCCGACGGCAAGGCCCATATATTCAAGTCAGAAGTCGCCGCGAACGAGGCGCAGCAACAGCAAGGGCTGATGTATCGCGCGCGGCTGGCACCCGATGCCGGCATGTTGTTCGCGCCCTATCCCCCCGATGGCGGCCCGCCCCGGGCGGCGAGCTTCTGGATGGAGAATACGCCCAACGCGCTCGACATCGTCTTCATTCGCGCCGACGGCACCATCGCGACGATCGGCGAAAATGCCGTGCCGCTGTCGCGCACGAAGGTCGAATCGGGCGAGCCGATCGCGGCGGTCCTGGAGATCGCCGGCGGACGTGCCGCCGAACTGGGAATCGCGGCCGGCGACAAGGTGACGTGGAAATGATCCGCCCCATTGTCGCGGGCGTGGGCAGGCGCTAAGCGGTCGCTTATGGGTATCCTCGCGAATGTCTTCACCTGGTGGAACGGTGCCACCTTCGGCACGTGGCTCGGCTTGCGCGGCAAGACGCAGGTCGGGACCGACCATCTCGGCAACGCCTATTATGAGGGTGGTCGCGACACGATGGGTAACCCGCGGCGCTGGGTGATCTATTCGGGATCGAACGACGCAAGCCGGGTGCCGCCCGAGTGGTTCAGCTGGCTGCACCATCAGATCGATCGCACGCCCGACGAATCGCTGCCGCCGGTGCGCCAGTGGCAGAAGCCGCCGATCGAGAACCAGACCGGCACCGCGCTCGCCTATCGTCCGCCGGGTGTGCTCGACAAGGGTGGCGCGCGCGTCCGTGCGACCGGTGATTACGAGGCGTGGAGCCCCGACGCGTGAACCCACGCCGCTGGCTGGCCGGGCTGGCGATTGCGATAGTGTTGGCGGTCGCAGGCTGGTTCGGCTGGCAACGGCTGCATCGGCAGTCGGCAACGACCGCGCCGGCCACCGCCGAGGTCGCTGTGCCCGAATCGGTGCGTCCCAATCCCAACGCTCCCGAGGTGGTGAGCGTCGATGCCGGGCTGGACAGCAGCCTGCTGGCCGGGGCGACGCCGATGGCCGAGCGGGTCGCGGTGGTCGGCCTGCTCAACAAGCGCAACGGCGAAACCCGCGACCTGACGCTCAAGCCCGGTCAGGCGACGCGGGTCGGTGACGTGATCGTGCGCTTGCGCGCCTGCGAACGCACCGCGCCGTGGGAGCAGGAGCAGTATACCGGCGCGTTTGTGCAGATGGACGTCCGGGGCGCGGATTCGAAATGGCGGCGACCGTTTTCGGGGTGGTTGTTCAAGGAGCGTCCGGCGCTGAACGTCGTGCTCCACCCGATCTACGACGTGTGGCCCAAGAGCTGCACGATGTCCTTCCCCGACAGGGGGCCGGACACGGTATCGGCCGGGGCGGGGGCCGCATCGCCGGGCCCAGCCGTGCGTCGATCGAGTGCGTCGAACGCGGCCGAGGCCAGCCCGGAAGCGCCTGCCGAACCCAGCCCCAGCGCACCCGCCAACAGCACCGAATAGGTCTTTTTGGGCACCTCGACCACGCCCATTGTCGCGAGGTGATCGGTCAGGAACTGGCAGTCGAGCAACCGGAAGCCGCCGACCCGCAGTCGTGCGACCAGCCACCCCAGCGCGACCTTCGATGCGCTGGGCGCGCGGCTGACCATCGATTCGCCGAAAAACGCCTGCCCCAGCGCGAGGCCATATAGGCCGCCGACCAGACGCGAACCGTCCCAGACCTCGACCGAATGGGCCAGTCCCATTTCGTGCAACCGGTTGAAGGCCTGTTCGATCGTACCGTTGATCCACGTCTCCGGCCGGTCGGACGCGCTTTCGGCGCACAGTCGGATGATATCCTCGAACGCCTGATCGGCGGTGACCCGGTAGCGGTCCGACGCGATCAGCTTGCGCAGCGAGCGCGACAGGTGAAATCCGTCCAGCGGCAATATGCCGCGCAGCTTGGGTTCGACCCAGTAGATGCCGGGCGCATCGCGATCGTCGGCCATCGGAAAGATGCCGCTGGCATAGGCGCGCAGCAGCGTTTGCGGGTCGAGCTCGAACAGGGGCGCCATCGGCCGCACCCTATCGCGGCCGGCGGCGCAGGCAATGGCCGCCCGCCATCATTCGCCGGCGAGGTAGCGCGCGACCGGTTCGATCATGTCCTCCGGGATGCGACGGGCGATGACCGGCATCGTCGCCTGATCCTTGCGCGCATCGACCACCTCCTTTTCGCCGCGCCAATGGCGGAGCCTCCCGGCGATATAGACGGCGCGCTGGCCATCGATCACCGGGAAGCGCTTGGCTCCGGCGGCGTCATGGCAGCTGCGACAGGCGGGAAGCTGCTTGTCGGGCAGGCCGCGCTCGACGATCTGGCGCGCCGCCGCGTCGCCATTGCCGGCGCGACCCGGCACGATGCCGGGCATCGCCGCGAACCGCCGGGCGAGGGCGACGCGTTCTTCCGGGGTCAGCTGTGCGGCGGCATTGGCCATGACCGCGCTCTGGCGGGTGCCGGTGGCGTAGGCTTCGAGGGCGGCGGCAAGATAGGCCGGGTCCTGTCCGGCGAGGATCGGAATGTCGCGCTGACCTTGGCCGAGCCCGTCGCTGCCATGGCAACCGGCGCAGCTGTCGAACCGGCCATTGGCGGCACCGAAGCCCTGCGCATTGCTGCCTGCCAGCACACGATATTGCTGCGGCGTCATCGTCGGCAGCAGGCGGACGAACGCGACCATGCGCTTCACTTCGTCGGGCCGGTCCTTGGCGGCCCAGGCGGGCATCCCGCTGAACTTCACGCCGTGTTCGAGGATCCAGAACAGCTGGCGGTCGGTCCACTCCGTCGCGTTTTTCGACAGGTCGGGGGCAGGCGGCGTCGCCTTCTGCATCAACGGCAGTGGGCGCACGCCCGGCGCGCCGTGGCACGAGGCGCAGGACGCGGCATAATAGCCTGCCGCGCTGACGAGGCCGCTATCGTCCTTCGCATCTTTGGGTGTGGAAAAGGCGGCATGGGTCTGCACCGAATTGCGCATCACCCAGTGCAGGAACCAGTCGCTGATCGCCCAATGCCCCGACGATGCGGCGACGTTGAACAACCCGGACCAAGCAAAGGCCATGCCCAGCGCGAACAGCCCGAGCAGCGTGACGATGACGCGCTTCCACGTCAGGCGGATGGTCATGGCTGCGGCTCCGGTTGGCGCAATAACGTGGCGAGCAGCGCAAGGCCGCCGAGGAAATAGCTGGCCGCGCCGACCAGCAGCATCACGACCCCGCCGAGTTGCTGGTCGGCAAGCGCGTCGTGCATTCCATGCGCCATCGCCGGATAAAGCGGGCGGGGGGCAAGGCCGATCAGCGCGCCGAGCAGGGTCATGTGCATCGAGGTGAGCAGCAGCGCGCCGACGCCCGCCGAGCGGCGATCGGGCCCGGTGCCGAGCACGGCGGCCCAGAGCAGCCAGCCGGCGGCAAGGAACATCGCCTGTTCGACGATCATCGCCGCCATGTTGCTGTCGGCCAGCATCCGCAGCGCGGGCAGGTGCCAGCCCCATACCGTTGCTAGCTCGACCAGCGACATGGCGAGCGGAGTGACGACGCGCGGCCAGCGACGGGCCGGGTCACAGGCGCTGTCGGTCAGCCCGAACGCGACCAGCGGTGCGGCCACCGCGACCGCGATCATGTGTCCGGCCATATGCCCGACCATGCCCGCCTGTGCCGCCGCCAGCCAGCCGAGCGGCAACAGGACCAATCCGGCGATCAGGCTGACGCGCTTCATCGGCAGTCCGTCAGGAAGACGACCGGTGCGGCGGTGAAGATGACACCGACGAAGCTCAACGCGGCGAGCAATACCGTCGAGAAGGCGAGGAACCGGACACGGTCGGTGTCGGTGCTTTCCTCATGCGGCGGAGTGTCGCCGGGCACGCGCGACTGGATATGCGCGACGATGCCGGCGGCGGCGATCAGCAGCAGGGCAATGACGGTTCCTACCGTATAGAGGATCGGTAGCCGCGGAAATCCGCCGACCTTCGCACAGTGGATCGCCGCCCACAGGTACGAAAACAGAAAATGCACCGCCCAGACGGTCGGCGGCACGATCAGCGTCCAGAGCGTCACCTTCAGCCGGGTGACCATGCCGTGCAGCCCACGTTTCATGCGACCCCCGGGAACAGGCCGATCGTCGCGTAGGTGACGATGGCGGTCAGTGCCATGAAATGCTGATAGACGGTGATGTTCCTGAGATCCGCGTCATGACTGGGCGTCATCCGCCCGGCGATGCTGCGCGCCAGCGTATAGCCCTGCATGATCGCGCCGATCCCGGCATGGGCAGTGGTCCAGATCACCAGCACCCACACGATCGCGGGATAGCTGTGCAGTTCGGGATCGAGCCCGGTGGTCAGCGGCCCCTGCAACCCCGCCCAGATACCTGCAAGGCTGGCGGCGATGCCGACGACCAGCAACAGTCGCGCCGTGCCGACACTGCCGCGCCGGTTGGTCCCGCGCGCGGCGACGGTCGCGATCCAGCTGATCGCCGCGACGCCCAGCGCGACCATCGGCCAGAAAGTGCCGGGGCCATCCATGCCCGGTCCCGATGGCGGGAATTCGGGATGCACCGTCCAGAAGAAATAATAGCCGAAGACCAGCCCCGAAAACGCGGTCGCATCGGCCATCATCGTGATGAACATCGCCCACCATCCCGGCGCGGCCGAGCCGGAGACGTAAAGCGGCAATTCGATGCCATGACCGATCGGCTTGGACGGCTTTTCCGGAATCTCGGCGGTACCGGTCCACAGCCAGTAGAGCACGAAGCCGAGCGTCGCGACCGCGCCGGCCAGCGACCACCAATAGAGGTGATAGGTGGTCAGGATGAACACGCTGCCCAGCGCGATCGCGGTCAGCATCGGCACCCAGCTGGGCGTGCCGAGGCGCACGACGTAGAGCGGGCGCGCGTCGAGCACGGTGGTGACGATCGTCTCGCGCCGCCCCTCCTCGGCATCGGGCAGGAAGAAGCGGCCCTCGTCGACCTTCTTCACGAAATCCTTCTGGTCCCAGATCGGGTAGCGGCTTTCGATCAGCGGCACCGAACGGATGCCCCAATCCTCGTCATCCGGATGGGCCAGCCATTCGAGCGTGCCGGCATTCCACGGATTGCGCTGCGCCTTTTGCCGCCATGGCGAGCGGGCGAGATCGAAGCAGATGATCGCGGTACCGGTCGCGAACAGATACGCCCCCATCGTCGAGGCAAGGTTGAGATAATCGATGCCGAGTTCGCTCGGATAGGTGAAGACCCGGCGCGGCATGCCGTACAGGCCGCTGAAATGCATCGGGAAGAAGGTCAGGTTCGCACCGACGAATAGTGTCCAGAAGGCGGTGCGCCCCAACCGGTCCGACAGTTTCTTGCCGGTAATCAGCGGCCAGTAATAATATAGACCGCCGAACAACGGCAGCAACGTGCCGCCGATCAGCACGTAATGCAGGTGCGCCACCACGAAATAGGTGTCGTGCGCCTGCCAGTCGAACGGCGCGACCGCGACCATCACCCCGGTCAGGCCACCGATGACGAAGATGGCGAGGCTGCCGGTCGCATAGAGCAGCGGCGTCGACCATTTCACCTTGCCGGCCCACAGCGTCGCGATGAACGCAAAGATCTGGATACCGGTCGGAATCGCCACCGCCTCCGACGCCGCCGAGAAGAAGGCGAGGCTGATCTTGGGCAGGCCGGTCGCGAACATGTGGTGGACCCACAGCCCGAACGACAGGAATGCGGTACCGACCGCCGCCAGTACGATCCACGGATAGCCCAACAGATGCCGCTGCGCGAAGGTCGGGATCATCATCGCGAACAGCGCGATCGACGGCAGGAAGACGATGTAGACCTCCGGATGACCGAAGATCCAGAACAGGTGCTGCCACAAGAGCGGATCGCCACCGCGCGCCGCGTCGAAGAACGGCCAGTTGAGCAACCGCTCCATTTCGAACAGCACGTCGCCCGCGATCAGCGGCGGGAACGCGAACAGGATCATGACCGCGACGACGAGGATGTACCACGCATAAAGCGGCATCAGGTTCAGCCGCATCCCCGGCGGCCGGCATTTCAGCACGCCGACGATCAGCTCGACTGCCGCCGCCACCGACGACACCTCGATAAAGGACAGCCCCAGCATCCAGATGTCCGCACCCAGCCCCGACAGGTCGGTGCGGGTGGTGAGCGGCGGATACATGAACCAGCCGCCATCGGGCGCGGCGTTGAAGAAGATCGATCCCCCGACGAACACCCCGCCCAGCAGGAACGACCAATAGCCGAAGGCGGACAGGCGCGGGAACGGCAGGTCGCGTGCGCCCAGCAGCTGCGGCAACAGGATGATCGATACCGCTTCGAACATCGGCACGGCGAACAGGAACATCATCATCGAGCCGTGCAACGTGAACAGCTGGTTGAAGGTATTCGCCGAGACGAGGTCGTTGTCGGGTACCGCCAGCTGCGTGCGCATGATGAGCGCCAGCACACCCGCGAACAGCATGAAGGCGAACGCGGTCAGCGTGTACCACACACCGACCCGGTTGTTGTTGCAGTCGGTCCAGCGCAGGAAAATACCCTGCGGTGGTGCCCAAACCTTGCGAAGGCGTTCCTCCTGCGCGGCGCGGAGCGCGGGATCGTCTTGCGCGTGCAGGCTCATTTCAGGCTTTCCAGATAGGCGGCGATCGCCGGCGCATCGTGGCGCGGCATTTGCGGATAGGCGGGCATGCGCGCACCGGGTTTGACCGCCGGCGCATCCGTGATGAAGCGGACCAGCGCGGCGCGGCTCATCGGTTGCGTCCCGGCACCCAGCGAACTGCGACTGCCGAGATGGGTCAGGTCGGGCCCGATCTCGCCGGCGGCGTCGGTTCCGGCAATGGCATGGCAACCGGCACAGCCATTGGCGGCAAAGGCCCGTGCGCCCGCGGCGGTACCGGCGGCGGGGGTGGCAGGGCGACGCTCGTTCGCCAGCCATGCGTCGAACGCGGCCGGCTCCATCGCCACGACATCGAACGCCATCAGCGCGTGGCTGAGGCCGCAAAATTCGGTGCAGACGCCGCGGAACGTCCCGGGCTTCGTCGCGCGGACGATCAGCCGGTTGGTCCGACCGGGGATCATGTCCATCTTGCCCGCAAGGCCCGGGATCCAGAAGCTGTGGATCACGTCGCCGGCGGTCAGGTCGAACTGTACGGTGCGGCCGACCGGCACCCGGATTTCGTTGGCGGTGACGACCGGCGCTGCACCCGGCGGCTGATACCGGACGCGCCACCAGAATTGCTCGCCCTTGACGGCGATGCGCAGATCGTTCTGCGCCACCGGCAACGGGCGCATCGCGGGCAGGCTGTAGAGCAGCAGTCCGAGCAGCACGACCACCGGCACCACGCCACCGACCCAGCCGATCAGGCGCATGCCGCCCGACAAGGTCAGTCGACCCTCCGGCGCGCGGACGGCGGCGATCATCAGCGCGGCGACGCCGCAGGCGATCACGATCGCGCCGATCAGCATCACGATGGTCAGGTGACGGACGGTCGCCGCCTCTTCGCCAAAGACCGTCAGCGCCGATTGATGTCGATTACAGCCCCCCAGAACGAGCAGCGCGGTTATCCCGCCACTGGCCTTTACGCCCCGCATAATCCCCCTTCGCCCCGCGTCGCAATATCCGACACGGATACGAAACGACATGTTGGCGGTTGCGTTCCATCACGATCCGGATCGGTCCGGTGCGCGCCGGGATGGGCGGACCGGCCACGGCGATCCACGCCGGATTGCCATCGATCGTGGCAACACCCGGTCGCCCTTCGCCCGGATTGACGCTGCCACCGGGCGCACCCAAACTGCCGCCCGCAGCGTGGTGCTCAGGCCAGCCAGCCGCCGGTGAAGCCGGCCCGTTCCAGCCCGCGCCGGATATGCGGATTGCGCCGCATCACCTCCCAGATCATGCCGCTGCGCTGATTTTCGATCATCAGCACGATCGGTCCCTGATCGATGCCCAGATAATCGCCATCGACCCAGCCGATGCCGGGTACGATCTTGCCGTGTTTCAGCGGTTCGTCGGTGCGGGTCAGCGTCGGATTGAACGCGTCGAGAAAGCCGTATTTGTCATAGATGCCGGCACCATAGCGTGCATGCATCTTGCCGATCATCGGCGTGACGATGTCGGGGGCGAAGGCGATCGATCCCAGCGCCGCCGTCGGGGCCAGTGTGCCGTCGTCGCGTTCGCCCGGGCCACGTGCCGAATAGCTGAAGAACTCGCGCTCGCGGCCGTCGATGGTCACGGTGAAGTCGCCAGGACCGTCACAAGCGGTCAGCCCCCAGCAATCGTCGCCATATCCGGCCTTGCCGCCCGGATTCTCCTTGGCATAGGCGCGCTGTGCATGGGTCGCGCGACGGCTGTTCTCGAAATAATCGATGCCCTTGGACGCGATATAGCGGTCGCGGATGCCGCGGAAATCGACCCAGACATGGCTGTACTGGTGACCGAACATCGGCGCGAACTGCAGATGCGGCTCGCCCCAGCGATTGCCCCAGCTTCTCTCGAATTTCTGCGTCAGTGCGCCCCAGGTCGCGGGCGGCAGCGGATGCGTCGGGCTGGCCAATGCCAGCACGTACAGGATCATGCCTTCGTTATAGCTATCCCAGTCGGACCGGATGAAGCCGTTTTCGGGATGCCAGCCCATCGAGACGAAGGGCGCACGCGGCATGATCCAGTCCCATTCGACCGCGCGATAGAGCCGCTCGGCCAGATCGCGGATGCGCGCTTCCTGCGGGTCGGCGCGATCGAACCAGCTTTGCGCGAACAGAACGCCGCCCAGCAGCAGCGACGTGTCGATCGTCGACAGTTCGCAACGGGCGAACCGCAGTCCCTTCGTCACGCCGAGGAAGTGGTAGAAAAAGCCCTTATACCCGCTGAACCCGGTTTCGCCATCGCCCTGCGGCGCAGCGGCAAGGAATTCGAGCGTGGCGAGCGTGCGGGCGCGATGTTGTTCGCGGGTGATCCAGCCATGTTTTTCGCCGACGCCATAGGCCGTCAGCGCAAACCCGATCGCCGCGATCGACGCGAAGCTGGGGGTAGGCCAGCGATCCGGCGCAAGGCCGGTTTCCGCGTCGGTGGTTTCCCAGAAAAACCGGAACGCGCGCTGTTGCACGTCCGAGATCAGGTCGGGCGCGGTCCCGGAGCCGATCCCGGTCCGTGCAGTGCACCCGGCGACGAGCGCGGCGGTGCTGGCGGCAAGGAAATGGCGGCGATCGATCACAGGCAAGCCCCTTGCGGAATACGGAAATGCCGGGACAGGCGTAACGCCTGTCCCGGCAGGGGAGGGAGGGTTAGAAGCGGTAGCCGACGCGGAACTGGATGCGCCGCGGCAGGGTCAGCAGGTTGCTGCCGATCCGACCGGGAATGAATGCATCCCGTGGCTGACCCGTCTCCGGATCGATCTGATTGTTGAACGCACCATCGAAGCTGGAGAAGTTATTGTTGTTGAAGGCGTTGAGCAGATCGACCGCGATCTCGGTCTGGCCGCCGAGGATTTTCAGCTTGTTGGCCAGCGTCAGGTTGACTTCGCAGAAGGCAAAGACGCCCTTGATGCAGTTCTTTTCGGGATATGCAGCGAGGAAGCGCCGCTGACCCGGATCGGCACCGTTGGTGAAGTCGACGACCTGATAGGCCTGGCCCGACCCGAAGGTGCTGAGCGTCGAGAACTGGAAGCCGAGCGGTAGATCAACGATGCCCGATACGACGACCCGATGCCGTTCGTCGCCATCGCGCGGACGCCAACCGTAATCGTCCGGCGTCACTTCATCGAGACTGAATAGGTCGCCGCCGTTCTTCTCACCCTTCGACAGCGTATAAGCAACGTTCACGCCCCAGCCCGATACTTCCGTGTATGGTTTGTCTGCCGTGAAATAGAGCGCCTTGTACCGGGTATCGAGGCCGTCGAACCCGATCAGGGCGTTCGAATAACCGAATGGGACAACCGGTGCCGTATTGCAGCACCCGCCGAGCCCGCCGTTGTTACGGGTGGCGAACAGGTTGGTGTAGCCGTTGCGGCCCCGCTGGTACGAACCGGTCGCAGAGAACTGCCACGGGCCGACCTGTTGGCGGATGCCGAGGCTGACCTGGTCGTTCACCGGCGGCTTCGTATTGTTCTGAACCGCAAACAGTTCGGGCAGGCCGCTGGTCGAGTTCGCGCGGAGGGCGAGCAGGCCTTCTCGGGTCAGGTAGGACGGGTTCCACGCCACGGTCGGCAGTCCGTTGCGCGGCTGGCCGTCGCGCGAGAAACGGAACACGCCGACCGGGTTGATCGTCCGCGACAGTTCGTCGACTGTGTTGCTAAAATTGTTACGATCGTAATAGCGGCCGAACCCACCGAAGATGACCGTGCTGGCGTTGTCGAAAATGTCGTAGGAGAAGCCGAAGCGCGGCGCGATTGCCCCTGCGAACGGCTTGCGGTTGTTGCCGGTGCTGATGTAATTTTCCGGGTTGAAGTAGCTTGTAGTGGGCAAAGCGCGCAGAGCGGCGGCTGCGTTGGCCGGCGTTACGTAGTCGTTGTTACTACCGTTGGTTTCATAGTCCCAACGCACCCCGACGTTAAGTTGCAGCCGATCGGTAACGTCCCAATCGTCCTGCGCGTACAGGCCGATCTGTGTATTTGAGCCGCGAACGGTCCCGTTGCCCAACCCCAGTCGGGCCTCTGCGGGGAACGTGAAGTCGGTGTTGTTCTGTGTATCCAGCCGGAAGACGAAACCGGGTTGCAGGAACGCCAGGTTCGAGAACTCGATATCGGTAATCTCGACCCGTGCGCCGACCTTGATCGCGTGGTCGTCGAGACCGGTATAGGTAATATCGTCACGCAACGTGTAGCCCTGCTGCACTTCACGCCGGGTCGAATCACGACCACCGAACAGGATCGTGTTTTCGTAATTGAAACTCGGGCTGCCCGGGTTCAACGATGTCGGGTTGAACACGTAATTCAGGTAGTTCAGATTGACTTCGTTGATGAAGTTATCGCCTCGATAGGTCCATTTCAGCAGGTACGTATCAACCGTATTGATCTTGTTTTCGGCGAACTCATACGCGGTCGTGCCGCCAAAACCTTGAATGTCGGTTTCTTCGCGCCGGCTGTACGACAGGTCGAACGTCTGGCGGTCGTCCGGCGTGAAAGTCAGTTTCCCAAAATAGAAATCGGCGCGGAACGGACTGACGAAATTACCTTCGAATTCGCTGACGCTCCGACCGGTCGCGCGTTCGAAAGCGGCAAGGTTTGCTGGGTTGGCGTTGGTCGTCGCATCGACGATGAAGGCACGGTTCTGGTCGTTGCCTTCATAGGTGCCGAAGAAGAACAGCTTGTCCTTGATGATCGGGCCGCCGAGCGAGACGCCATATTGCTTGCGCTCGAACTCGGGCTTTTCGCGACCGGCCTGACGATCGAAGAAGTTGCGCTCCGTCAGGCTGCGGTCGGTATACTGACCGAACGCCTCGCCATGAAATTCGTTGGTGCCCGACTTGGTGATAGCGGTAATGATCGCCGAGCCGGCCTGTTCATACTCGGCCTTGTAGTTTTGGGTCAGGACGCGGAATTCCTGCACCGCCAACTGGCCGAACGGGTTGCCGCGGCTGTTCTGCTGGCCGGCGACGCCACCTTCGCGCAGCTTGTTCTTCAGACTGACGCCGTCGATGAACACGTTGACCTGGGACGCGGTCGACGCACCTGCCTGAATGCCCTTGTCGGTTTCGCTGTCATTGTAGCGCACGCCAGGAGCGAGTGCGGCGAACGACAGGAAGTTGCGATCGGTCTGCGGCAGGGTGCGGAGCTGTTCCTGCGTCACGTTGGTCGCGATTTCGCTGGTCCGGCTCTCGATCAGGCGGCGGCCGGTCACGACGATCGTATCGTCGCCGGGGGCCGCGACCGTCTCGTCGGGGGTTCCCGGCGCGGCAGCCGCGCCCAGCGTCACGTCGAGGCTTGCCGCCTGCGCGATGCCGACAGTGACTTCGCTGGTCGCGGTTTCGCCACCGGGACCGGTCACCGTGATCGAATAGCCACCGGCACGGATGCCGTTGAGCGTGTAGCGACCGGTCGTATCGGTCGTCGCACGATAGGACTGGTTCGTACCGGTCGAGGTGGCGACGACGGTCGCGCCGCCAACGGCGGCACCGGCGGCGTCGCGGACGGTGCCGCGCACCGAAGCCGTCGTGGTTTGCGCCGAAGCGGGTGCCATCGGCACAACAACCGCACCCGTCGCCAGCGTCGTAGCAGCGGCAAGTGCCGCGCGTAACATCGTATTCCTCATGCGTAAATTCCCCTTGTTTCCCGGTTTTCCGGGTCTTCCCTTGGTGAAGTCGTCTCGCGCACGATCAGGGTCGGTGCACGAAGTTCGATGCTGCGGTCGTCGGAACCACCGATCCGGTCGGTCAGCCGGGCAATCGCGCGCGCGCCGAGGTCGGCGATGTCGATGCGCAGCGTGGTGAGCGATGGCGAGATCAGGCGGGCGAGCGGTACGTCGTCGAACCCGGCGACCGCGACCCGGTCGGGCACCGCCACCCCGGCGCGTCGCAATCCCATCAGGACGCCGATCGCCATCATGTCGTTCGCGGCGAAGACCGCATCGACGTCGCTTCCCTCCCGAACGAGCGTTTCGGCAAAGGAAATGCCGGATTCTTCGAGAAAGGTTCCGCGTTCGATCATGGGTTGCAGCCCGGCAGCGGCGATGCCGTCGCGGTAGCCGCCGACCCGTTCCTCCGCATCGATATTGCCGATCGGACCGGCGAGATGGAGGATGCGGCGTCGCCCGGTCGCGACCAGATGATCGACCATCGCCCGCGCGCCGCGCGCATTGTCGATGCGCAGTTCGGGGCGCGGCTGGTGATGCGGCGCACAGTTGACCAGCACCACCGGCACCCCGGTGGGCAGATGCGCGAACAGTTGATCGGGGTCGATGTGCGGGGCCATCACCACCATGCCGTCGACCCGCCCGCGCATCGTCCGCAGCGCCTCCACGCCGCGCGCCGGTTCGGCATGCATGTTCGACAGCAGCAGTTGCAGGCCGCGCGCCGACGCCTCGCGGTCCATGCCGCGCAGCAGTTCGGAAAAGAATTCGCCGTGCAGGTCGGGCAGGACGACGCCGATCGCATTCGACCGGGCGAGGCTGAGCGAGCGCGCACCGGCGTGCGGCACATAGCCGAGCCTGGCCGCCGCCACCTCGACCCGTTCGCGCAGTTCGGCGCGGACATTGTCATGGCCGTTCAGCACACGCGACACCGAAGCGACGGACACGTCCGCCGCGCGAGCCACATCGCGGATGGTGGCGTTCGCCATGCTGGTTCCGTTCCACTCCCATATCGTCGCGCCCGTCGCGACGAATCCGTCGGCTTGCGGCCGATCGCTCTTGATGTAACCGGTTACATGATCTTAAAACGCGCTTCAACTACAGATTCGAAACACAAGCGCGCTGGTTTCGTTGCGCCAACGACACAGAGGGGATCGCATGGAAGACATTCGCATTTCGCGACGGGCCATCATGATGGGTGCCGGTGCGATCGCCGCATGGAGCGCCTCTCCGGCGCGCGCCTTGCTGGCACAGGCGGGCGATCGGCTGCCGGCATCGGTCGAAACGCTCATCGGGCAGATGACCGTCGAGGAGAAAGCCGGACAGCTGACGCTGATGGCGGCGGCATGGGCGGGCGGTGCGGCGAACGCGCTCAATCCGATCGGTGCGACGGCGACGTTCGACGAACAACTGGCGCAGGTCCGTGCCGGGCGGCTGACCGGCGTGTTCAACGGCAACGGTGCCGACATGGCGCGCCGGATGCAGACCGTCGCGATGAAGGAACAGCGGCTGAAGGTGCCGTTGCTGTTCGCCGCCGACATCATCCACGGGTTCCGCACCGTCTTTCCGATGCCGCTGGCTGAGGCGGGGACGTTCGACGCCGATCTGGCCGAACGGACCGCGCGCGCGGCGGCCGTTGAGGCGTCGGCGGCCGGCATCGACTGGACCTTCGCGCCGATGGTCGACATCGCCCGCGACCAGCGCTGGGGCCGGGGGATCGAGGGGGCAGGGGAGGACCTGTTGCTCGGCAAGACCATGGCCGATGCGCGGGTGCGCGGGTTCCAGGGCCGGCGCGGCCTGATGGCCGACGATGCGGTCGCGGCCTGCGCCAAGCATTTCGCCGCGTATGGCGCGGGCGAGGCGGGGCTCGACTATAACAGCGTCGACGTGTCCGAACGGACGCTGCGCGAAACCTATTTTCCCCCGTTCCAGACGGCGTTCGCCGCCGGGGCACCGACGACGATGGCGTCGTTCAACGAATTGTCGGGGGTGCCGGCGACCGCCAATCCGTGGCTACTCGACACGATCCTGCGCAAGGAATGGGGGTTCGGCGGGCTGGTCGTGTCCGACTATACCGGCGACGAGGAACTGATCGCGCACGGCTTCGCCGCCGATGCCCGCGAAGCGACGAAGCTCGCCTTCCTCGCCGGTGTCGACATGTCGATGCAGTCGGGTTTCTATCTCAAACATCTCCCCGATCTGGTCGCGAAGGGGGAGGTCCCGATGGAGCGGCTCGATCAGGCGGTCCGCCGCGTACTCGCGCTGAAGGTACAGCTCGGCCTGTTCGACAATCCGTTCCGCCGTATCGATCCGCGCCGCGAAAAGCAGCGCGTGCGCACGGCCGCCCATCTGAAGCTGGCGCGCGAGGCGGGGGCGCGGTCGATCGTCATGCTCAAGAATGACGGCGACCTGCTACCGCTGCCCAAATCGGGCAAACGCATCGCGCTGATCGGACCGTTCGTGCAGGGGCAGCGCGAGTTGATCGGAACGTGGAACGTCTATGGTTCGGATGCGGAGGCGGTCGACCTGCTGACCGGCGTCCGCGCCGCTGTCACCGATCCCAAACTGGTCACTGCCGTCGACGGATCGGGCATCACCGATCCGATCCCCGGCGGGATCGAGGCAGCGGTGATCGCGGCGTCACAGGCCGATATCGTCCTGCTCGCAATCGGTGAATCGCAACGCATGTCGGGCGAGGCGCAGTCGCGCGTCGATATCGGCATCCCCAAGGCGCAACTCAATCTGGCGGAGGCGGTGCTGGCGACCGGCAAGCCGACCGTCCTCCTGCTGCGCAACGGCCGGGCGATGGTGCTCGACAAGCCGGTCCTCGACGCGCGAGCCATTTTGGTGACGTGGTTCCTCGGATCGGAAAGCGGCCCGGCGACCGCCGACATCCTGTTCGGCGATGTCGGTCCGTCGGCGCGCCTGCCGGTCAGCTTCCCCTATGCGACCGGGCAGCAGCCCTATTATTATGCCCACAAGGCCACCGGTCGCCCCAATCCGCCGGGGCCACTCGCCGACTACAAGGCGCGGTACCGGGAGGGGCCGAATGCGGCGCGCTTCCCGTTCGGGCACGGGCTGACCTATGGCCGGATCGCGTATAGCGATCTCGACCTTGGCGATGGGCGGCTGAACAGCGACGGCGCGCTCAAGGTTCGGGCGCGGCTCACGAATAGCGGAACCCGGGCGGCGACCGAAGTGGTGCAGCTCTATATCCACGACGTCGCCGCCAGCATCACCCGGCCGGTGCGCGAACTGAAGGCGTTTCAGCGCGTGGCGTTGGCACCGGGGGAATCGAAGGTCGTCGAATTCACCCTGCGGGCAAATGATCTGCGGTTCATCGGCGTTCACAACAAGCCGGTCGTCGAACCGGGCAGCTTCCGCCTCTGGGTAGCGCCGTCCGCCGAGGCGGAAGGCGTGAATGGAAGTTTCGTGGTCGCATAACCCTGCTCCCTCTCCCCATCCGGGTCCCACGAAAGTATTACTTTCGTGGGTGCCCTGCCAGGGGAGAGGGCCGGGGAGAGGGGGCGCAATCAGCGACAGGGCTCATGACTGCCCCTCTCCCAACCCTCTCCCCCGCAAGCGGGGAGAGGGCTTTTAAAGCGCACCCACATCGCCCACCGACGCGTTAACCCCTTCCCGCAGAAGGAGAAGCACGCGATGGCCGACGACAAACAACCCAATCAGGCGGTGGGCAGCAGCAGCGACACCGCGAAGCCCGACGGCGTCAACACCCCACCCGGCGGCGGTCAGTCAGGCGGCGGTGCCTATCCCAACCCGCATGACGACAGCAATGCCGGACGGTTCGATGGCGGACAGAGCCTGAAGGACTATCACGGCAGGGAAGGCGGCAAGGAAAATAAAGCCGCCGGTACCGAAGGATCGGGGTCGGCATAGCCCAGATCGCGGCTGATCGCCCGCGCGGTCGCTGCGACCTGCGGGCCGATCGCCGCGACCTTGTCCGGGGTCAGATATTGCGCGGCGGTGGCGATGCCGATCGCCGCGACGATTTCCCCGGACACGTCGCGGATCGGCGCGGCGATCGATCGGATGCCGTCATTGCCGACGCTGTCGTGGATCACATGGCCGCGCGCGATATCGGCACGCATGTCGGCGACCCACTGGTCGATCTTCGCTCCATCGTCGGCACCGGTCGCGCGGTACAGCCGGGCAAGGCCGTCGTCGCGCTCGTCGAACAGCAATGCCTTGCCCAGCCCGGTTTTTGCCACCGGCCGCCGGTCGCCGGGGCGGGTCGATACTTCCAGCCGCTGTCGTCCCGCCGCCCGGTCGAGGTGAAGCGAATGATCGCCATCGCGCCGCCCCAGAAAGACGCATAGCCCGGTGTCGGCCGACAGCGCCTCCATGCGCGACCGCGCCACGCGGACCAGGTCGATGCGCCGATGCGCGGTGAACCCCAGTTGCAGCAGCGTCGGCCCCAGCGTCAGCAAGCCGCGCTCGGCCTGCGCGACATAGCCGCGCTCGACCAGCGCCGCCGCCAGCCGGTGCGTCGTCGTCCGGCTCAGACCCAGCGTGCGTGCCAGTTCGGCGACGCGCAGCGGCTCGTCGCGCAGTGCCTCGACCAGATCGAGGCCGCGCATCAGCGTCTGCGTGCCGCGCGAGGCGCCGGACGGTTCTTCGGTGCTGTCGTTCATCGCCCGAACTGTGGATCAGCGCGCGACGTTACGCCAGCGCGTCTTGCGCCATGACCAGCGTACCCAGCGGACCGGCCTCTTCGCCCAGCGCCGCCGGGACGATCCGCGCATCGATCGATCCGGCATCGACGAAGCCCAGATAGCCGCCCAGCGCGGCAACGACCCGCTCGCGCACCATCGGCAGCACTTGCGGCTGGCCCAGCCCGACCCCGCCGCCGACGATGATCCGGGCAGGGGAGAGGGTCAGGAACAGCGTCGCGAACGCCTCGCCCAATGCATCGGCGATGTCGCGCCATGCTGGATCGTCGGCCGACAGCAGATGCGCCGATCCCCCGGTACGCGCCGCGATCGCCGGCCCGCTGACCAGTCCTTCCAGGCAGTCGCCATGGAACGGGCAGGCACCGGCAAACGAATCGCCCGCGCGACGGCGAACGCGGATATGTCCCGCTTCGGGATGCATCATGCCGGTGACCGGCCGGCCGCCGGCGATGATCCCCATGCCGACGCCCGTACCGACCGTGACGTACAGGAAGTCGGACAGGCCGACCCCAGCCCCGAACGCGCCTTCGCCGAGCGCCGCGCCGGTAACGTCGGTATGGAACGCGACCTTATCGAACCCCTGCGCCAGCGGGACGACGATGTCGGCACCCGCCCAATGGGGTTTCGGGGTCGGCAGCATGATGCCATCGGCGACCGATATCGGCCCGAAACTGGCAATGCCGATCGCGGCGGGGCGATGTTCCTGCCGCCACTGCGCCAGTTTCGCCGCGATCGCGCCCAGCGTTTCGTCGGGGGTGGTCGTCGGCACCCGGAACCGGTCGATGATCTCGCGCCCCCGCCCGACCACCGCGATCGATTTGGTGCCGCCCAGTTCCACGCCGGCCACGATCGTGTCGGAATGCATTCGATCTTCTCCCCCAAGTCGGCCGGCGTTGTGCCGCACCCATGCCCGATATCGCAAGTAAACTGGCCGTACCCAATCCGCTATCGTCTTTCGCAATCGTTTGCAACATTGGAATACGGGCAGATATTTTGCTGGCGGATCGCGAGTTTTTGTTCGTACAAGCAGCGGCATGGAGCAAGATTCACACAAGGCGCGGGTGCGAACCATTGCCGATCTGGCGCGACTGGCCGGGGTGTCGCCGGGCACCGTGTCGCGCGCGCTGGCCGGCAAGTCGCTGGTGAATGCGGAAACACGGGACCGGATACAGGCGCTCGCCACCGAACACAGCTTTCGACCCAACCAAATGGCCAGCCGGTTGCGGACCCAGCGTACCGGGGTGATCGGCGTGGTCGTGCCGCTCGGTCATGAACGGCGACAGCATTTGTCAGATCCGTTCTTTATGACGATGCTGGGCTTTCTGGCCGACCGGCTGACCGAGGACGGCTATGACCTGATGCTGTCGCGGATCATTCCCGACGCGACCGACTGGCTGGAACGGATCGTCGATTCGGGGATGATGGACGGCGTCCTGCTGATCGGCCAGTCGGATCAGGTCGATACGATCGAACGCGTCGCCCGCCGCTATCGCCCGCTCGTCGCGTGGGGCAGCAGCGGTCTGCCGGGGCAGGTGCATTGTGCGGTCGGGACCGACAACATCGCCGGCGGCCGATTGGCCGGCGAGCGCCTGATCGCGCGCGGCGCGCGGCGCATCGCCTTTCTCGGCGAACTGCGCGCCCCGGAAATCCGCCAGCGTTACGAAGGGGTTGCATCCGCCACGGCGGCGGCGGGGATCGACCATCCGCCGATCCAGCTCGACACCCATCTCGCCTCCGACATCATGGTGCAGGAAGTGACCGCGCATCTCGACCGCGTCGGTGGCGAGATCGACGGTATCGCGGCAGCTTCGGACGTGATCGCGCTGACGACGCTGCGGGTGCTGGCCGATCGCGGCATCCGCGTGCCCGACGACATGCCGGTCGTCGGCTATGACGACCTGCCACTGGCGCTCAGCGCGATGCCGCGCATCACGACGGTGCGACAGGACATCGCCCGCGGTGCCGATGCGATGGTGTCGGCGCTGTTCCGCCGCATCGCCGGTGAGGATGCACCGTCGGTCATGATGCAGCCGGTTCTGGTCGAACGCGACTCCGCATAAAGGGCAGGGGCATCAACGCCCTTGCGCAGGCGTGGGCGGCGACGCTATCGCTGCGCCCGCAGGTGGGGCCTGTAGCTCAATGGTTAGAGCTGGCCGCTCATAACGGCTAGGTTGCGGGTTCGAGTCCTGCCGGGCCCACCAAATGCCTGCTTGCGTCGCGGCCGATACCGGCCTAGGCGCAACCCTCCGTCGGGGAGTGGCGCAGTCTGGTAGCGCGCCTGCTTTGGGAGCAGGATGTCGCAGGTTCGAATCCTGTCTCCCCGACCACTTTATCAAATCTGCTGATTTCGCGTCGCCAACCCGTTGATCGGGAGCCGTTATATATATCGGCGGCGATGGCGTGGGATTGCCGAACCGCAAACTGTGCGGTTCAACCGGAGCGGACGACCTCGCCGACGCGCACCGTCGACAGGCTGAGCCATATCGCCATCCGCTCCAGTTCGACTTGCAAGCGGGGCAAGGTATCGTCTGGCGCACCCGGTTCGAGCGTGATGCGGTGCGCTAGCAACACACCTGCTTGCCGGTCCGCCTTCAGGTCGACCCGCGCGACCAGCGCCTCGTCCAGCAGGAAGGGCAGTACGTAATAGCCGTGCGTTCGCCGGTCCTGCGGCATATAGATCTCGATGCGGTAGCGGAAACCGAACAGGCGTTCGGTGCGGCTACGCTCCCAGATCAGCGGATCGAAGGGTGCCAGCAACGCCGCCCCGCGCACCCGCCGCGGTGGCGAAGCGTCGCGATGGCACCACGCCTTCTGGCTCCAGCCCTCGACACGGACGGGGACCAGCACGCCGTCCTCCGCCAGATCGGCGATGGCATGATCCGCCTCACCGGGCTTCAGCCGGTAATAGTCGCGCAGGTCGGCCGCGGTCGCGATGCCGAGCGCCCGCGCGCTACGCTCGATCAGCGCGCGCTGCGCCTCGGCGACGGTCGGCGTCGGCATGGCGAGAATGGCGGGCGGCAGGACCTTTTCGGGCAGGTCGTACACCCGCGCGAAGCTGCCCCGCCGTGTCGTGGTCGTGATCCGGCCCGACCAGAACAGCCATTCGAGGGCATGTTTCGTGTCGCTCCATTCCCACCAGCCGCTGCGGCTCGAACCGTTCTCGAAGTCGGCGGCGGTCAGCGGCCCCTCTGCTGCGATGCGGGCCAGCACCGCGTCCGCCTCGCCACGGCGTTCGGTCGCGAAGCGGCGAAGTGCCCGATAGCCGATCTCGCCCCGCTCGGCGCGCGCCATCCGCCACCGCAGGAGCGGATGCAGGTCGAGCGGCAACAACGACGCCTCATGCGCCCAATATTCGAAGAACCGGCGTTGCCGCTTCGGACCCCAGGCGGCCTGTTCGAGCAGCGATCGGTCATAGCCGCCGAGCCGTGAGAAAGCCGGCAAATACTGCGCGCGGGCGAGGACGTTGACGCTGTCGATCTGGAACAGGCCGATGCGATCGGCAACCTTGCGAAGGTGCGCCGCCGTCCTCGGTACGGGCTGTGGCCGGCCGAACCCTTGGGCCGTGAGCGCCATGCGTCGCGCATCGGCCAGCGAGATGGTCATGCGGGGACGATGGTCGCTGTTGGGCGCTATCGCCAATCCGGTGACCGCAGCCATCCGTTACGGCTTTGCGCGCAAGGTGAAGCGGGTCATCTCCGATGGCACGCCAAGGCGAAGCGCGAACCCCGGCCACAGCCCCGTGCCGTTGCTGACGTACAGGGTCATGTCGCCGACCCGATAGCGTCCCGCGACGAAACCCCCGTTGGCGCGGGCGACGAGCCGATCCAGACCCATCATCATGCCGCCATGGGTGTGGCCGGACAGTTGCAGCGACACGCCCCTCGCGGCGGCGTCCGGCGCTTGCCGCGGTTGATGATCGAGCAGGACGATCGGCGCATCGGTCGGTGCGCCGCGCAGCGCCAGCCCGAGGTCCGGGCCTGCCTCACTCACGCTCGGGGCGGATAGATCGGTCACGCCGGCGACGACCAGTTCAGCACTGCCGCGCCGGATGACCATATGGGCATTGGGCAGCATCCGGAAGCCGAGCGCGGTCAGGTGTCGCATCCATGCCGCATAGTCGAAGAAATATTCGTGATTGCCCGGGATCGCCCAGATGCCGTCGGGAGCCCGAAGCGCGCGAAGCGGCTCCACATCCTTGCGGCGCATGTCGACCGAGCCATCGATGAAATCGCCGGTAACGACGATCACGTCGCTGCCCGCCGCGTTGGCGCGGGCCACGACGGCGCTGGCCCAAGCTCCGGGAAACAGTTTGCTGATGTGAAGATCGGTCAGTTGGAGGATACGATACCCCTCGAACTGCGGCGGCAGGCCCGCGACCTCCACCGCGACGTCGCGGATCGGCGGGACCCGGACCGCATTGGCGACCGCGATCGCGCTGGCCACCGACGCCAGACCGATCGCGCCATATCGCGCGGCATCCGGCAAGCCCACGCTTTGCCACCGGACGGCCGCCGTCGTCAGCAGACCGAGATCGAGCACGATCTGAACCAGCCACAGCAGCACCAGCGCCCCGAACGCCCAGTTGAAAAGGATCACAACCGGGCGCGGGAATTCGGGGGCGAATACCGAACCCGAGGACAGCCTGCTCCACAGGTGATATTGCGATATGACGAGCAGGAGCAGCGCCACGACGACCTTGCTCCACAGCGGCAGCGCCAATGGCCACAGGGTGCGGGACGCGACGTAGATCGCCGGTATCAGGAAGACGAGGAAGATGATCGACATCCTTCAAGGCGCGTCGGCAGGCAATCTGCCCGGGATCGTTCCGCTGTAGCGCCGCTCGCCGCGCGATGCGACCGGCGATCGCGAACGGCCACCTGCCGAACGCACCGCATCAATGTTCGGTTAGCTCGGCAATCTCGAAATCGAAGCCCTTCCAGCCGTGCCGCCGCGCGGCCTGTTCGGTCAGCGCCTCCTTGCTCGCCGCTTCCCGGACGGAGGTGGCGTGTCCCCAGAAAACTTCGGTCTTGCCGTCGTGCAGGTGCGCGACGATCCGCCAGTAATGCGTGAACGGCGCGGCGGTCGGGCCGATCGTCTTCACATAGCCGTCGGCCATCGTCGCGGTCAGGTAGCGTTTCTTTTTCGCCATGTCCGCAGGGTAGCGTATCGCCGACCGGTGCGGGAGAGGGCAGGCCTCAATCGTCGCCCGAACGGCCGATCCGGTACGGTCCCGATCGCGTCGCCAACGGCTTCCCCTTCCAGCTCAGCCGCACCGATCGGTCGCGGACCAGCCCGTCAACCGCCGCGTGGACCGACGGCATCATACTGCGCCAGTCCTCCGGTGACAGCGCACGTGCCACCTCGCTCGGGCAGATCGTCGCGCCTGCCGCGCGCCGCGCGAGAAGGTCCAGCGTCGTGGCGCGTGCGTCGGTCATCTTGACTACGTCGGTCGCGTACGCCTCCCGGTCAAGCTGTGCGAATGCAGCGGGATCGTCTTCGTCACGCGTCACCGCCGCCCGAGCTTGCTTCGTCCGACCTTACCACCCCGTTGCGCAGGATGGCGGACGGTGAGGGGAGCGCATCATCGATCGCTAAAGACCGGCAGGAGCAACGTCGCGCCGCATCGTCGTACGGGGCGGGACCAGATGCCATGCCCACCATAGCAGCGCCCCGCTCGCCAGCATCGCGGCGACTGCCAGCAGCAGCGGCGGCATATCGGTCAGCAGTATCGCGCAGCGGTGCCACGCGTCGGTATCGCCGATCGTCTCGAACGCGATCATCTGCGCGGCGGTTGCGATCGCGGCAAAGGCAAAGCCGACGCCGCGCGCCTCCCTGCGCATCGCAAGGACGATCGCGATCAGCAGCGTCAGGAGGTTGGCGAGTTCGAACGACAGGTGAAATCCGTCGAACCCCGCCACGCCGCCGCTCGGATAGCCGGGGACCGCCGGCAGCAACCGCCCGAGGATCGGCGGCAGCACCAGCAGCGCCGTTGCCAGCATCGCCGACGCATGCACCGCCACCCGACGTCGCTGCCATAGCGCATAGGCGACCATCGCGATCACGGCCGCCCCGGCGATCAGGTCGGCGATCGCCAACCGGGCACCATAGGCAGCGTGGAATGGATCGGCATCGGTCCGCCACGAAGATGCCATGCTGTGCAGCGCGAGCGGACCTGCCGCAGCGAACAGCGGCAGGACGACGAACGTGGCGAGGCCGCTTGCCCGGTGCCACGCGATGCGGCCGGTGGCGATCGACCAGCTTTGCGCGGTCAGCAGCGCCAGCCATGCGGTCGCGGTGATGCCGTGCGCATGCAGCGCGAACGGCGCGGTCCCCAATCGCCCGAAATAGCCGGGCCAGAAGGCGAGGGCGATCATCGGAAACAACAGGATCAACCATCGGTGCGCGTGGCGATAGGGCATGAGACCTCCCGAAGTGGCGACGCCGAGCCGGTGCCGGCTTACTGCGCTGCGGCGATCGTCGCCTGCCGGGCGATAAGCTGCCATCCGCCACTGCGCTTGGCCCAGACATCGGTGAAGGGGCGCAGCACCTGCTTGCCGGCACCCGGTCCCTTGATCGGAACCATGGTATCATACCCCATCACTACGGTGACCTCGGGCTTGCGGTCGATCAGCGAGATATGTTTGCGAAAATCGCGATAGTCGATCAGGTCCTGTGCCATCGCCGCGATCACCTCCTCGCGACGCAGGACGGCGTTGTTCGGCGCGTTGACCACGAAATCCTCGGCCCAGACGGTCCTGACCCCGGCGGCGTCATGTGCCATCATCGCATTGCCCAGCCGGCCATAGGCCGCACCTATTTCGGGCGGCATGGTGATCCCCGGTGCCGGTTGCGCGAGGGCGGGGGACGCCAACAGCAAGATCGCCGCCATCGGCAGGATCCATTTCCCAAAATTGCCCGTATGTCCGGTCACCGATCGCCTCCCGCCTATGGCGGAAACCATAGCGCGATCCACTGCCGCCGCCTGTCATCTATTTGGAGTAGATCGCGATGTACCGGTCGGTACCGCGACATCGGCGACGGGTCGGGCCTTCCGAAAGCCGGCGACCGGCAGGCCGCAATAATGCCTTATTCGTGCCATCGTGGGATCGCCGGCGTAACGATTCTGCACGCACGAAAAAGGGCGCCACCGTTGCCGGGGGCGCCCTTTCCGAAATCCGGTTTCCCGTGCCCCGAAGGACGCGGGAACATGGATTACATGCCGTTCAGCTCGGCCGAATTCTCGATCGCGTCCGACGCGTCTTCGGCGTTTTCCGAAGCGTTCATCAGGTCGGCGGCAACGGCTTCGTTCGACGTGTTCTCAGCCTGCGCTTCGAGGTTGTCGGCCAGCATTTCCAGGTTGTCCGACGCTGCGTCCGCGGCGTTGTCGGTCGGGGTGTTCTTGCAAGCGGCGACCGAGAGGAGGCCGGCTGCGGCGGCGACGAGCATGATCTTCTTCATAAGGGTAACTCCCAGAGAAATCCATTTCGCGAGAGGCCGGCGTCACCGCCGTCGCGAAGTTGCCGCAATAGCGCCTTCCACGCCGCCGTCAATCGCCAATTGTGGCAAGAATGCGGCTTTGCGACCAATGGTGAACCGTTGGTCACTTGCGACGAAACGGTCCGATCGGTTCCGGCGCGTTGGTAACGACGGCCAGCATCGCCGTCCATGCCGCTACGTTTTGGCGCAATTGTTCCGGGTCGACCTTGTCCAGCGTATCGTCGGGTGTGTGGTGCAAATCGAAGTAGCGCAGCCCCGACTGGGCCAGATCGACCGCCGCAACATTTTGCGCCAGCGTCGGCCCGATATCGGTGCCGTCCCCGGCGATGGCGGTGCCGCGGGTAATGCCGAGCGGAGCGAGCGCGGTCGCCAGACGGTCTCCGATCGCGGTCGATTCGGGGGGCAGGGCGACGTCGAACTTCCAGATGCGGTCGGCCCCGAAATCGCTCTCCGCGGCCACAACATGGCGGTCGCCGGCATGTGCCTTCGCATAGGCTGCGCCGCCGACCCCGCCCACTTCCTCCGCGCCGAACCATACGACCCGGATCGTGCGGCGCGGACGGCCGGCGTCCATGATCCGCTTGGCGGCGGCGGTGGTGATGCCCAGACCTGCGGCATCGTCGATCGCGCCGGTGCCGAGATCCCAGCTGTCGAGATGCCCGCCGATCAGGACGATCCCGGCGGCCGGATCGCTGCCCGGAACCTCCGCGATGACATTGCCCGATTCGCGCATGCCGATCTGGCGCGGGGTCAGCGTCAGGCGCAACCGGACCGGCTGTCCGCGCTTCAGCACGCGTTCGAGCTGTTCGGCGTCGGGCACCGACAGCGCGCCCGCCGGGATGGGCGTCGTACCGGCGGGGAAGCTGGTGCTGCCGGCATGCGGGTTGCGATGATGATCGGTGCCGACCGAGCGGATGACGATCGCCGCCGCCCCCTTCTGCGCAGCGATCGCCGGGCCGGCGCGACGGACCGCGCCGAACGGGCCATAGCTCGACCCGTCCTGCGTTGCGGCCATGGCGTGGCTGACGAACGCGATCTTGCCATTCAGGCTACCGGCCGGCGCCGCCTTCAGATCGTCAAGCGTCGGGAAATAGACGATCTCCGCTTCCAGTCCCTTCGCCGGCGTCGCTCCCGAATTGCCGAGCGCGGTGATCGCCAGGGGCTGTGGGAAGGGGCTGACGATCGCGGCCCGTTCCTCGCCCCGGACCCAAACCGGCATCTGATAGGGTTCGATGTGGACATTGCTGAACCCCAATGCCTTCAGCCGCGTCATCGCCCAGTCGCGGGCGCGCGCCTCGTCGGGGGTGCCGGCAAGACGCGGGCCGATCTCGGTCGTCAGCCCCTCGGTAATGTCCCATGCGACGGTGTCGTTCAGCGCTGCATCGCGCAGAGTGGCGACGTCCATCGGCTGCGCGAACGCGGGCAGGGGCAGGGCAAGGGCGGCTAAGAGCAGACGGCGCATGGAGTTCCCCTTTTTGGTTCTGTGCCGTTCCATACGGTCAGCTTGGAAGAACGCAAATCCTCCCCGTGGGCGGGGAGGGTGACCGCCGCGCAGCGGTGGTGGAGGGGGTTTCCCGCCTGCACGATGGTGGCGTTCGCGGCGATCCCCCTCCACCCTCCCCGCGGGCGGGGAGGAGCTTTTGGCCGCTCGTTGCCAAGTCACCGGCCCGTCGCTACATCGCGGCACACGCCTATACCCCATCCCGACATTCGAAACGGAGCCTTCGGCAATGGCCGTACAGTACAGCTATGTGATGAAGGGTCTGACCAAGACCTTCCCCGGCGCGAACAAGCCGGTGCTGAACAACATCCATCTGCAATTCCTGCCCGACGCGAAGATCGCGATCATCGGTCCGAACGGCGCGGGCAAGTCCACGCTGATGAAGGTCATGGCAGGGATGGACACCGAATTCACCGGCGAGGCATGGGCCGCCGAGGGGATCAAGGTCGGCTATCTGGCGCAGGAGCCCAAGCTCGACAACACCAAGACGGTGATGGAGAACGTCAAGGACGGGGTTCGTCCGGTCGCCGATCTGGTCGACCGCTTCAACGCCATCTCGGCCGAAATGGGCGATCCGCAGGACGATACCGATTTCGACAAGCTGCTTGAGGAAATGGGCGAGCTGCAGGCGAAGATCGATGCGGTCGACGGCTGGAGCCTCGACAACCAGCTCGAAATCGCGATGGAGGCGTTGCGCTGCCCACCGGGCGACGCATCGGTCGAAAACCTGTCGGGCGGTGAAAAGCGCCGCGTCGCGCTGTGCAAGCTGCTGCTGGAAAAGCCGCAGATCCTGCTGCTCGACGAACCGACCAACCACCTCGACGCCGAAAGCGTCGGCTGGCTGGAAAATTACCTGAAGGAATATACCGGCAACGTCATCCTCGTGACGCACGACCGCTATTTCCTCGACAATGTCGTGAACTGGGTGCTCGAACTCGATCGCGGGCGCTACTACACCTATGAATCGAACTATTCGGGCTATCTGGAAAAGAAGGCCAAGCGGCTCGAACAGGAAGAGCGCGACGAAGCCGGCAAGGCCAAGGCGATCCAGGACGAGCTGGCATGGATGCGGCAGACGCCCAAGGCGCGTCAGACCAAGTCCAAGGCCCGCATCCGCGCGTTCGACGAACTGGTCAAGAACCAGGAAAATCGCGTCGTCGGCAAGGCGCAAATCCTGATCCAGATACCCGACCGCCTGGGCGGCAAGGTGATCGAGGCCGAAGGACTGACCAAGGCCTATGGCGACAAGCTGTTGTTCGAGAATCTCGACTTCAACCTGCCGCCGGGTGGCATCGTCGGCGTGATCGGTCCGAACGGCGCCGGCAAGTCGACGCTGTTCAAGCTCATCACCGGGCAGGAACAGCCCGATGGTGGCACGATCGAGGTCGGGCAGACGGTGAAGCTCGGCTATGTCGACCAGTCGCGCGACGACCTCGATCCCAACAAGAATGTCTGGGAAGAAGTATCGGACGGCCTCGACGTGTTCCGTTTCGGCAAGCAGGAACTGGGCACGCGCGCCTATGTCGGTGCGTTCAACTTCAAGGGGCAGGATCAGCAGAAGAAGGTCGGCCAGCTGTCGGGCGGTGAGCGCAACCGCGTCCACATCGCCAAGATGCTGAAGGAGGGTGGCAACGTCCTGCTGCTCGACGAACCGACCAACGACCTCGACGTCGAAACGCTGCGTGCGCTCGAAGAGGCGCTGGAATCGTTCGCGGGCTGTGCCGTGGTCATCAGCCACGACCGCTTCTTCCTCGATCGCCTGTGCACCCACATCCTCGCCTTCGAAGGCGACAGCCATGTCGAATGGTTCGAGGGTAATTTCGAAGCCTATGAGGCCGACAAGCGCCGCCGCATGGGCGATGCCGCCGATCGTCCGACCCGTCTGGCATACAAGAAGCTGACGCGCTGAACCCTTGCCGGTGGTCGAGGAAAACGGGGCGGGGTCGGAATACCCCGCCGATGCGATCCGCTACCGCCTCGACCAGCAGCGGATTCCGGCCGAATTCGGCGGGACTGCGCTGCGCAGCCACGACATCGTGCGGGCAGCCAACGCGGTCAACTATGCCTGTGGCGAGGGCACCAGTCCGGTGCGGATCGAAACGCGGTGCGCCGATGGCTCCCTGACGATGACGGTCGCGGATCGGGGCTACCCGAAGGGGCTGGACCCGACCGCGTCGCGGCCGACCAGCCTCGGCATGCGGATGGTGAACAGCCTGACCCGGCAACTGGGCGGTACGCTGGCGTTCGAGGACGCCCGGCCGGGGCCCGCATAGTGCTTTCGATGCCGTCGCCCGAAGGGGTTCAGGGGCCGGCCGGGGCATGCCCGTTCGCCTCACCGCTCCCGTTTGCTTCGAGCCGGTTCGCGCTTGTCGAGAACCGACCGTCGAGAATCTCGTTCAACGCATCCCACCGTTCGTCCTGCGTAGCCATAGAGCGTGTCGAAATGGCGTATCGAAGGACCGCCACGGGTGCTTCGATACGGATCTTCGACTTCGCTCAGCCCCTACTCCGCACGAACGGGGTTGTGGGTAGCGGCACCGCCTTCTCGACCTCCGGTTCCCGACAGGCTCGAACCTCCTCGAAGCAAGCGGATATCGTGAGGCGTTGACCTCAAACCAGCTTCACGAACACCCCGGTATCGCGCCGCTCGACCTCGAACGCCTTCACCTTCTCGATCAGGTCCGACAGGCGTTTGAACCCGTAATTGCGCGTATCGAAGCTCGACCGGTTGGCGGCGCGCTGCCCCACTTCCGACAGGCTGGCAAAGCCGCGCTTGTCGACCTTCGACGCGTCATAGGCGTCGGACAACAGCTTCACGAGCGCGGCGTCGATCTTCTGCTGCTTGCGGGCCGGGGCGGGGGCCGGCTTGGCCGCCGGGGTCGCGGCGGGCGCGGCCACGCCGCCGATCGCCGGTGGCAGCGGCATGTTCGCGACGTCCTCGACATCGAGAGACCCGACATCGATGAACCGGGTGCAGCTTTCGCGGAAGCCCTCGGGCGTGCGGTCGGTGCCGAAGCCATAGACCGGCACCCCTTCCTGCCGGATGCGCTGCGCCAGCGGCATAAAATCGCTGTCCGACGACATGATCCCGAACCCGGTGATCCGCCCGCGCAACAACAGGTCCATCGCATCGATGGTCATCCGCATGTCGGTCGCGTTCTTGCCCTTGGTAATGTCGAACTGTTGGAACGGCTCGATCCCGTGGCGCATCAACAGCGCCTTCCAGCTCTTCAGCCCCGGCTTTTCCCAATTGCCATAGGCGCGGCGGACATTGACCGTGCCGAACTCGGCCAGCACCGTCAGCACCGAATCGAGATAGGCGGCACCGGCATTGTCGGCATCGATCAGCAACGCGACGTTGCCGGTGGGGTGGGGGAGGTGGATCATGGCCGACGGTCTAGCCCAGCTGCCCGCCCGCCGCCATGCCTGCCGAACGCTCGCCTGTCACTCCGGAGCAAGTCGAGACCTCTGCGAAAATAGTAATCTTAGCCGCAAACTGACCGTACCCCCGCGCAGGCGGGGGTCCAGAGCCAAGCAGAACAGCGGTTTGCGCTTGGAACCCTGGGCCCCCGCCTGCGCGGGGGTACGGCAGGGGGACGGGTCGCGACTTCCGCAGAGGTCCCGATCAAGTCCGGGGTGACGAAGGGGCAGGAGTCCACCCTCACGGATAGACGATCGCCATCACCTCATACTCCTTGGCCCCGACCGGCAGCACCACCGTTCGTACGTCGCCGACGGCGCTTCCGCGCAGGGCGCGGGCCATCGGTGAATTCCAGCCAATCCGCCCACGGCCGGCATCGGCTTCGTCGTCGCCGACCAGTTCCAACGTGCGGTGGTTGTCGTCCTCGTCGGCGATCGTGACCGTCGCGCCGAACCAGGCCCGCCCGCGTTCGGTCTGGGCGGCGGGGTCGACGACCCGTGCCGCCTTCATCCGCTTGGCGAGGAACCCCAGCCGCCGGTCGATCTCGCGCAGCCGTTTGCGACCATAGATATAGTCGCCATTTTCCGACCGGTCGCCATTGCCGGCGGCCCATGCGATGACGTCGACCAGCTTCGGTCGCTCGCTGCCCAGCAACTGGTCGTATTCGGCCTTCAACACGGCATAGCCCGCCGCGGTGATATAGTTCGGACGCGGTTCGTTCATCCCGGTCTATTCTTCCCCAGATACCAGCTCAGATTGTTCGGCCCGCGCGACCGCGCCTTGTCGGTATGGATCAGGTCATAGACGACGGCGTTTTCGAGCACCCGCTGCACATAGCCGCGCGTTTCGGACAGCGGAATCTTCTCGATCCATTCGACCATGTCGACGCCCGGCGTGCGCGGGTCGCCATTGGCGCGCAGGAACTTGTTCACATTGCCCGGTCCGGCATTGTACGCGGCGATCGCCAGCGGATAGCTGCCGCCATAATAATCGAGCATCCGCTGAATATAGCTCGACCCCAACGCCATGTTGAACGCCGGGTCGTTGAGCGCGGTCGGGCTATAGGTCAGGCCCAGCTTGGTCGCGGTCTCGCGCGCGGTGCCCGGCATCAACTGCATCAACCCGCGCGCACCGGCGCGGCTGACGGCGGTGCGGTCGAACTGGCTTTCCTGTCGGGCGATGGCGTGGATCAGCGTGAACTGGTCCTGTTGCGGCCCGCCGACCGGCACCGACGGATAGCCCGCCAGCGTATAGTCGCTGTGCCCGTTCAGCAGCGCGCTGCGCCCGACCATCACCGCCAGATCGGGGCGGTCGATCGTCTTGGCCAGTTCGACCGCCAGTGCATGGTCGGTGTCGCTGCGCGCATCCTCGGCGATCTTACGGATGAACAGGCTCTGGTCGGCATATTGACCGGTGCGGCCCAGATAGCGGACGGCCCGCGCGATTTCGCCATTCATGTAGGCGGCGCGAAGATCGGCCGGTACCGCCGCCGCAACGGCGGTCGCTGGCGGCGCGCGGAGCGGACGGCCGATCCGTTCGCTCGCCAACTGGCCATAGAACAGGTCGCCCAGATCGGCGGCCTGCGCATACCAGCGATCGGCGGTCGGCCGGTCGCCCGCCGCCTCTGCCGCGCGGCCCGCCCAGTAATAGCCCTTGGTCCGCACGGTCGGCGTGCGCGATCCGCTGGAATAGCGCGCGAACATGCCGGTCGCATCGCTCGGCCGGTTCAGCTGCTGGAGCGCGACGGTGCCGGCCAGCCACGCAAGGCTGGTATAGTCGTCGCGCTCGCCATAGCCGGCATCGGCGACGACCGTGCCCGCCGGAAACGCATCGTCGATCTGCGACGCGATGCGATAGGCAAGATCATACTGCCCGTCCGCCTGCGCCGCGCGCGCGTTGGTCAGCAGGACTTCGAGCCATTCCTCGACATCGCCGGGGCTTCGCGACAACCGGCGCGGCTGCGCCAGATAGGCGCGTGCCGCCCCCGACTGGCCCGATCCGCGCAGCCAACTGGCGCGATCGGCGATATAGCCCGGATCGGCGCGGTCGACGCCCGGTTGTTCGGCGCGGACGCTGGCGTCGGCGGCATTGGTGCGGAACGCCATGCGCGCGTCGAACGTCGGGCGCATCGCTGCCGAGACATAGCCGACCTGCCGCAGGCCGGCGGTCGTCGCCCCCTGCCACAACAGCCTGTCCATCCGCGCATCGTGATCGGCAGGCGCCAGCGCGCCGGCGAACCGGCCGAGCAACTGTGCCTCGTCGGCGGGGCGCAATACGCCGCGCCGCCACGCCGCCCGTGCCGCCATCTGCGCCTCGGGCAGGCGACCGCTTGCCGCCAACGCCTCGGCATAGCGCAACTGCCCGGCGGCGGTGCGCGGCGGGAAGCGGGTGAAGAAGCGCAACACCGTCGCCGCATCCTGTCCACCATCGGGCAGCACCGTTTCGGCCGCCGCGCGACGGCTGGTCTCGCCCGGAAAGCCCGGATGCGCCAGCAGGAACCGGGCATAGTCGGCAAAGGGATAATTGTCCGATTGCTGCAGGCGTTTCCATTCGGACAGTACCGGCTGAATCGGATCATAGGGGACCGATGCGGGCAGCGGCTGCACCATCGGCTGGGCGACCGGCATGGCCGGTTGCGCGCGGGGCAGGGGGTTGGCGGGCGGTGGCATCTGCGGCGCGGTCTGGAACAGCCCGGTGGCCATGGCGGCGCTCGCGACGCCGGTGAGCAGGAACGCGCTCTTGAACACGGTGGTCAGCATACTGGACATGATATGGAAGCGCGCCCTATCTGTCGCCACCTTTTCGGCCCGAATCCCTGTCCACGGAGCGCAACCACCATGTTTTCCGGCTCGATCCCGGCGCTCGTCACGCCGTTTGCGGATGGCACGTTCGACGAAGCCTCGTTCCGCGCGCTGGTCGACTGGCAGGTGGAAAGCGGATCGAGCGCGCTGGTCCCGTGCGGCACCACCGGCGAGGCGGCGACGATGACGATCGAGGAGCATGACCATGTCGTGCGCGTCTGCGTCGATCAGGCCGCCGGGCGCGTGCCGGTGATCGCCGGTTGCGGATCGAACGACACCGCGGTCGCGCTGCACCATATCCATGCCGCCAAGGCAGCGGGTGCCGCCGCCGCGCTGCTCGTTCCCCCCTACTACAATCGCCCCAATCAGGAGGGGGTGTTCTGCCATTTCGAGGTGCTGGCGCAGGCTGGCGGCCTGCCGATCGTCCTTTACAACGTCCCCGGCCGCACCATCACCGACATCAATATCGAGACGGTCGAGCGCATCGTGAAGGCGTTCCCGGACGTCGTGGTCGGGATCAAGGACGCGACCGGACAGATGGCGCGCGTGTCCGAACATCGCGCCCGCTGCGGCACCGGTTTCGCGCAACTGTCGGGCAATGACGACATGGCGCTCGCCTTCAACGCGATGGGCGGGGTCGGTGCGATCTCGGTCACCGCGAATGTCGCACCGGCGATGTGCGCCGAGTTTCAGGACGCCTGCGCGACGGGCGATTATGGCCGGGCACTGACGATTCAGGACCGGCTGTATCCGCTGCACGCCGCGCTGTTCAGCGATGCGTCGCCGGGGCCGGTCAAATACGCGCTGGGCCGGGTCCGGCCGGGCTTCCCCACCGACCTGCGCCTGCCGATGACGCCCCCGTCGGCGGCATCGCGGGCGGCGGTCGATGCCGCGCTCGACCATGCCGGGCTGGTCGGCTGAATTGCCGTCGCGGGTCGACACACGTTCTTGCGGCGGCACCACGCCGCTCGTAAAACGTCGGCCATATGCCTAACGGACACCTGTCGCAGCAAACCATTACTGGTCGCGAGATCGCTGCCCATGACTGGTCGTGCACGTCGCTCGGCCCGATCGAATCATGGCCGGTGTCGCTCCGCTCGCTGCTGGCGATGATGCTGTCCTGCCCCACGCCGATGTTCCTCGCATGGGGGCCGGAACTGCGCTGTTTCTATAACGATGCCTATCGACCGCTGCTGGGCATTCGGATCGACGGCGCGCTGGGCGAGCGGTTCGACATCGTCTGGTCGAACATCTGGGACGAATTGCTGCCGCTGGTCGAGCAGACGATGGCCGGCGGCAGCGTCACCGCGACCGACATGAAGCTCGACCTCGCCCGCACCGGCGAGCCCGAGGACAGCTGGTGGAGCTTCACCTATTCCCCCGCCTTCGACGATGAAGGCCGGGTCGCAGGCCTGCTGTGCGTCACCGGTGAGACGACCGCCCGCGTCGTGGCCGAGCGCGAGCGCGCCGCCGCCGACGAACGATTGCAACAGGCATTGTCGGCGGGCCGCCATATCGGCGCATGGGACTGGGACGTGCAGGGCGACGTCGTCCGCGCCGATTCGCGCTTCGCCTTGCTCTACGGCGTCGATCCGGCGGTGGCGGAGGCGGGGGCGCCGATCGGCACCTTCTTCGCCGCGATCCACCCCGACGATCTGCCACGAGCGCAAGAGCAGATCGCGGTGGCGATGGACCCGGCGGGCGACGGCACCTTCATCGCCGAATATCGCGTGGTGCGTGCCGACGGGACCAGCCGCTGGGTCTCGGCGCAGGGCCGGTGCAGCTTCGACGACGAAGGCCGCCCCGCCCATTTCCCTGGCGTCAGCTACGACATTGACGACCGCAAACAGGCCGAGCTGGCGGCGCTGGCGGCGAAGGTCGAGCGCGAGTTCGTCCTGTCACTCAGCGCCCGTCAGCGCGCGGCGACCGATCCCGAAACGATCATGCGGTTCACCGCCCGGGCGCTCGGCGAACGGCTCGACGTCCACCGCGTCTGCTTCGCGCGGGTCGGGGAGAATCGCGTCCGTTACATCGCCGGGTGGAACGACGGCGCGCTGCCGCCGCTGATCGGCGATCATTCGATCGACCGGATGGGCCGGAGCAACACGTCGCTGCTGCGCGCCGGCCGGACGGTGGTGTCCGACGCCTTTGTACAGGACGACCGGTTCGAACCCGATACCGTCGCCAGCTACAGCGCGAAGTCGGGCCTTGCCGTACCGCTGCGGCGCGACGGGCGGCTCGAAGGGTTGCTCATCATCGGTCATGCCGAACCCCGCCACTGGCTGCCGGGCGAAATCGCGCTGGTGCAGGAAGTGGCGGAGATCAGCTGGGTCACGATCCAGCGCGCCGATGCGCTGCTGCGGCTGGAGGCGAAGGTCGGGCGACAGGGCGCGCAGCTCGAACGCGTCGCGACCGAACTCCACGACGCCGCCTCCGCCCGCGCCGCCGCCGAAACGCAGGTGCGCCAGTTGCAGAAGATGGAGGCCGTCGGCCAGCTGACCGGCGGCATCGCGCATGATTTCAACAATATGCTGGCGGTAGTGATCGGTGGCCTCAACATGATCGACCGGCGGCTGGCCAGCGGCCGCCACGATGTCGGCCGCTACGTCGAGGCGGCGAAGGACGGTGCGACCCGTGCCGCCGCGCTGACCCAGCGGCTGCTCGCCTTTTCGCGCCAGTCGCCGCTGTCGCCCGAACCGGTCGAGGGCAACCGCCTGATCGCCGACCTGACCGACCTGCTCGCGCGGACGCTGGGCGAACGCATAGCGGTCGAAACGGTGCTCGGTGCGGGACTGTGGCGGGCCGAGGCCGATCGCGGGCAGCTCGAAAATGCGATCGTCAATCTCGCCGTCAACGCCCGCGACGCGATGCCCGAGGGCGGGCGGCTGACGATCGAGACTGCCAATGCCCATGTCGGCGACGATTATGCGCGCGAGGCGGACATGGCGGCCGGCCAATATGTGCTGATCGCGGTCAGCGATACCGGCACCGGCATGGCACCCGCCGTGCTGGCCAAGGCATTCGACCCGTTTTTCACCACCAAACCGGTCGGGCGTGGCACCGGGCTGGGGCTCAGCCAGGTGTTCGGCTTCGTCCGTCAATCGCGCGGGCATGTCCGCATCTATAGCGAGCCCGATGTCGGCACGACGGTTCGCCTCTATCTGCCGCGCTTCTATGGCGAGACGCCGACCCCGACCCCCCGCCTGACCACCGGCCCGGTGCGTGGCGGCGGCGCGCATGAATCGATCCTGGTGGTCGAGGACGAGATGCGCGTCCGCAGCTTCTCGGTCGAGGTGCTGCGCGATCTCGGCTACACCGTCTTCCATGCGTCGGACGGGTTCGAGGCGGTCGAGATGCTCGAAAACGGGTTGCAGGTGACCCTGCTGTTCACCGACGTGGTGATGCCGCGCATGACCGGGCGCGAGCTCGCCGACCGTGCGCTGACCATGTTCCCCGGACTGCGCGTGCTCTACACCACCGGCTATACCCGCAACGCCGTGGTGCATAACGGCGTGCTCGATCCGGGGACGCGGTTGCTGCCCAAGCCGTTCGACGTCGACGAACTGGCAAGGAAGGTCCGGGAAGCGCTGGACGCGTAAGTCCTCCCCGGCACGGGGAGGGGGACCAGCGAAGCTGGTGGAGGGGGCGGTCCGCACACGCAACGCTGCGGTGCGCCGCCACCCCCCTCCACCACCGCTACGCGGCGGTCCCCCTCCCCGCGGGGCGGGGAGGACTTTGCGGCCGGCGCTTCCCCTGCGCCCCCTGACCTCCTATGTCCCGCGCATGAGCCGTCCGCGTCCCCAGCTGTTCGACAAGAAAAAGACCGTCGCCGAAAACCGCCGCGCGCGGTTCGATTACGAGATCGACACCGTGTACGAGGCCGGGATCGCCCTGACCGGCACCGAAGTGAAAGCGTTGCGTTTCGGCGAGGGGTCGATTGCCGAAAGCTATGCCGACGTCCGCGACGGACAGGTGTGGCTCATCAACTCCAACGTCCCCGAATTCAGCCACGGCAACCGCTTCAATCACGAACCGCGTCGCCCGCGTAAACTGCTGCTTCACGAACGTGAGATAAACAAGATGCACGGCGCGGTGGCGCGCGACGGCATGACGCTGATCGCGCTATCGGTGTATTTCAACGGCAAGGGGCGGGCGAAGGTCGAACTGGCACTGGCCAAGGGTCGCAAGACCCACGACAAGCGCGAGCACATCAAGGAACGGGACTGGAAGCGTGAACAGGGAAGGTTGCTCCGCGACCGTGGCTGATCCCGCTGGCGACGCCCGGGGGCTGGGCAGCCGTGCGCTCCGCTGGGTCCGCGCGAACCTGCCGACGCGCGAATCGATGGAGGCCAACCGCTTCCTGCGGCCGGTCGCGCACCGTGTCCTCGCGCCCGAATTATGGCGATTCACCCGCCGCTCGGTCCCGCGCGGCGTGGCGCTCGGTATGTTCACCGGCATCCTGATCCCACTTGGTCAGATTCCGGCGTCGGCGGTCCTCGCGCTGCCGCTTCGCGCCAATGTGCCGGCGGCGGCGCTGACCACTTTCTTCACCAACCCGATCACCACGCCGCTGCTGTTCATTCTCTATTACAAGGTCGGGGCATGGCTGCTCCACCTCGACCGGGTGGTGCCGGGCCGGCCGATCGGCGACGCCGTTTCCACGCCGCCGGGCTGGCTCGAATGGCTGGTGGCGGAGGTCGGCCCGGCGACCGCGCTCGGCATGGTCGTGTGCTCGGTGGTCGGCGCGGTGCTGGGCTATGCGGTCGCGGCGCTCGGTTGGCGGTGGTGGATCGCCACCAAGTGGAAGCGGCGGGGGCATGGGGCGCGGGCTTCCCTATAGCCTCTCCGTTCGGTTCGAGCAGCTTCGAGCTTGTCGAGAAGCGTCCGTCGAGAACCCTGTGTTTGGGGCAACCCCTTCTCGACTACGGTTCTCGACAAGCTCGAACCTGCGCTCGAAGCAAACGGAGAGGGAAAGGACGCAGAGGGCCTTTTGGGTCAAACCAGATATTGACGATCGATATGCCGGGGTGCAGCATGACCGTATCACCCGATACGAAGAGGCATATGATGCGGCGTAGTTTCGTCCTGACCACCTTGCTCGCGGCTTCCGCCCTGTCGGCCTGCTCGATTACGCGGACGCCCGTCGAGACGGCGACCCCGGCCCCCGCGACCGCCATGGCCGAGCCTGCGCCGGCACCCAGGCCCGAAATCGGCGACTTCGGCTTCGACGTCGCCGGCATGGACCGCGCGGTGAAGCCGGGCGACAATTTCTACAAATATGCCAACGGCACGTGGGAAAAGATCACGCCGATCCCCGCCGACAAGTCGAGCTACGGCATGTTCACCGCGCTCGACGACTTGTCGAAGATGCGGACCCGCGAGCTGCTCGATGCGGCGAAGGGCGATCCCAACTCCAAGATCGGTGTCGCCTATGCGACCTTCCTCGACAGCGACGCGATCGAGGCGAAGGGACTGGCCCCGATCCAGCCCTGGCTGACCGAGATCAAGGGCCTGTCGTCCAAGGCCGGCTATGCCGCGCTGGCGGCGAAGGCATCGCAGATCGGCGTCGGCGGGCCGTTCGGTGCCTATGTCGGTCCCGACGACAAGCAGCCGCAGGTCTATGCGTTGCAGAGCGCACAAGGCGGCATCGGCCTGCCCGACCGCGATTACTATCTGTCGACCGACGCCAAGCTGGTCGAAACGCGCAAAGCGTATGAAGCGCATCTCGCCAAGGTGCTGACGCTGGCGGGTGAATCGAATGCAGCGGCGCGGGCCAAGGCGGTCGTCGACTTCGAAACGAAGATTGCCCGCGCGCACTGGACCCGGATCGAAAGCCGCGACGCGAACAAGACCTATAACAAGATGACCGTCGCCGAGCTCCAGCGCAAAGCGCCGGGGTTCGACTTCGCGACCTATTTCCGCACCCTCGGTGCCAGCACCCCCGATGTGATCGTCGCCCAGCCGACCGCGTTCACCGGCATGGCCAGGGTGATCGGCGCGGCCCCGATCGGCGTGCTGAAGGACCAGTTGCTGCTCCGCTCGCTCGACAATTTTGCGAGCGTGCTGCCCAAGGCGTTCGATGCCGAGAATTTCGCCTTCTACGGCACCGTCCTGTCGGGCACGCCGCAGCAGGAGGAACGGTGGAAGCGTGCGGTCGACTTCACGTCGGAGGCGGTCGCCGACGATGTCAGCAAGGCCTATGTCGCGAAATTCTTCCCGCCCGCGACCAAGGCGGCGGCGGACGAACTGGTCCGCAACGTGACCGAGGCGATGGGCCGCCGGATCGATAACCTCGACTGGATGGCACCCGAGACCAAGGCGAAGGCGCGCGCCAAGCTGGCCGCGTTCACGCCCAAGATCGGTTATCCCGACCAGTGGCGCGACATGAGCGACCTGACGATTACGCCCGGCGACGCGTTGGGCAACATGGTCCGCGCGAACCAGTGGCAGCAGCGTTACAACGTCCAGCATCTCGGCAAGCCGATCCAGAAATGGGAATGGTTCATGACGCCGATGACGGTGAACGCCTATGCGAATCCGGTCATGAACGAGATCGTGTTCCCCGCCGCGATCCTGCAGCCGCCCTTCTTCGATCCCAACGCCGATCCGGCGATCAATTACGGCGCGATCGGCGCGGTGATCGGGCACGAAATTAGCCACCATTTCGACGATCAGGGTCGCAAATACGACGTCAACGGCAGCCTGACCGACTGGTGGACCGCCGAGGACGTGAAGCGGTTCGACGAACGCACCGCCGCACTGGTCAAACAGTATGACGCCTATGAACCGTTGCCCGGCATGCATGTGAAGGGCGAGTTGACGCTGGGCGAAAATATCGCCGATCTGGCCGGGCTGACCGCGGCATGGGATGCCTATTCCCATGCCTATCCGGGCGAGCAGAAGGCGATCGACGGATTCACGCCCGAACAGCGTTTCTATCTCGGCTGGGCACAGGTGTGGCGGCGCAGCTATCGCGAGGCGAATCTGCGCCAGCGGCTGCTGACTGATCCGCACAGCCCGTCCGAACAGCGCGCATGGGTCGTCCGCAATCTCGACCCGTGGTATTCGGGCTACAAGCCGGCGGCGGGCGAATATCTGTTCCTCCCCCCCGAACAGCGCGTCCGCATCTGGTGATGCGATGCCCCGCCGGCATCCGCTGGCGGGGCGTCGTGCGCTTCATCTACCCATCCTGCTTCGTGGCGCTGGCCACGTTACGCGTCACCCCGGGCTTGACCCGGGGTGACGGTAAATGCCGGTTTGCCGAATGCCGATCCCCACAGAATGCCATACTCTCGCGGGGTTCGGCCCAGTCTGGAAAGATCCCCGGATCATTCCTGCCCCCGCCACGTAGCCAATAGCACCCGTGGCCCTGCGACGGATCGCGGCCACAACGCTTGACGTGCGGGGGCCAACCACCCCAACAGCCTAACCATGCTGCCGAAATTTTCCGCTGGCCCGTCGCCGGTCCTGCCGCTGATCACCGCGCTTGCCGCCGGGGTCGTTGCGGGTGCCATCGTCCTGTGGCTGATCGGCAGCGTGGCCGTAGCGACCGGCTTCGCCGCGGCGGCGGTGGTGCTGGCCGGCGTGGCGCAGGCGGTGCTGCACTGGACCGACACCCGCGAACCTGTCGAGCCCAGCGTCGACTGGTCGCTGGTGCAGGCGATCGCCGCCACCTGTCCGCTCGCGCTGGGGGTGACCGACCGCGCCGGGCGGCTGGTCAGCGCCAATGACCGGTTCGCGACGATGTTCGGAGGATATCCGACGCCGCCGGGCGTGCTGGGCGACGGGGTCGATGCCAACACGCTGGCCGGGGCCGCCCGGTCGGCATGGCGCGACGGCGAGGCGCGGGCGACGGTGCGGCAGGGCGATGCCCCGCTCAACGTGACGCTCAGCCGCGCCGGCGACAACATGCTCGTCTGGCAGTTCGAAGGCGGGCAGGTCATTGCCGAGGCGATGACGATGCGCAACATGATTGCGGGCACCGCCGGCGACCGGCTGGGCGTCGCCGGCGTGATGCTCGCGCTGCTCAGCCCCGATGGCCGGATCCGCGCTGCCAACCGCGTGTTCCGCGCCCGTGCCGTCGGCAATGAGGACGCCGCGATCGAGGGCCGCGATTTCGCGCGGTTCCTCGTCACCGACCATCGCGGTCGGGTGCGCTTCGAACGCGAGGGGCTGGGCGGCGATCCGCTGCGCATCGTACAGGTCCCGATTACCGACGATCCTGCCGGGCCGATGCTGGTGGCGTTGCTCGACGAGGAGGAGGCGCCGGTCGGGCTGATGCCGATCGCCGCGCCGGGATCGGCGGGGCAGGTGCGCGCGCTCGTGTCGCTGTTGCCGGTCGGCATGGCGCTGGTCGATCGCGACGGGCGCTTCCTGCACATGAACGACGCTTTCATCCGCGCGACCGGCGTCAATCCGGTCGCGCCGCCACTCTATCCGGGCGATCTGGTGGTGCGTGAGGACAAGGCCGCGCTGGCCGATGCCGTCCGCCGGTTCGCTGGTGGCGCGCAGCACAATGCCGACATGGCGGTCCGGCTGGCCGATCGTTCCGACGAACCGATCGCGCTGACCATTGCCGGTGCGCGCGGGCTGGGCGAGGCCGCCGTCGTCCTGTCGCTGCGCGATACGGGCGAGGAGGGCAAGCTCAAGCGGCAGGTGGCACAGGCGACCAAGATGCAGGCGGTCGGCCAGCTCGCCGGCGGTGTCGCGCATGATTTCAACAACATCCTGACCGCGATCATCGGCCATTGCGACCTGATGCTGATGCGCCATTCGCCCGGCGACAGCGATTATGACGATATCCAGCAGATCCGCGCCAATTCGAACCGCGCCGCCAGCCTGACCCGCCAGCTGCTCGCCTTCTCGCGCCAGCAGACGCTGCGCCCGCAGGTCTTGCAGCTGCCCGACGTCATTTCCGAAGTCTCGAACCTGCTCAAGCGGCTGCTGGGGGAGACGGTGCAACTGGTCGTCAATCACGGGCGCGGTCTGGGGTCGGTGCGCGCCGATCCGGGGCAGCTCGAACAGGTCGTCGTCAACCTCGCGGTCAATGCCCGCGACGCGATGCTGTCGCAGGGCGGCAACCGCAACGTGCTGACCATCGAAACACTGGCGACCAGCGCGCAGGAAGTCCGCGCTATGGACGACGACGTCCTGCCGATCGGCGATTATGTGACGATGAAGGTGTCCGACACCGGCACCGGCATCCCACCCGAAATCCTGCCGAAGATCTTCGAACCCTTCTTCACCACCAAGGAAGTGGGCAAGGGGACCGGCCTCGGCCTGTCGACCGTCTATGGCATCATCAAACAGTCGGGCGGCTATATCTTTGCCGAATCGCGTGCCGGGCGCGGCGCGACCTTCGTCATCCACCTGCCGGTCCATGCCGCCGCCGCCGAACCGCCGCGCCTTGGCACCAACCCGAAGCTCAAGACCGAACCGACCGCGCCGGCATGGGGGTCGGGCACGATCCTGCTGGTCGAGGACGAGGACATGGTCCGCGCCATCGCCGAACGTGCGCTCACCCGACAGGGCTATACCGTGATGACCGCCGAAAATGGCGAGGTCGCGCTCGAACTGCTCGCCGACCGGCCGCATATCGACCTGCTCATTTCCGACGTGGTCATGCCGACGATGGATGGTCCGACGATGGTCGGCCACGTACGCAAAGTCTATCCGACCTTGCCGATCCTGTTCATGTCGGGCTACGCCGAAGAGCAGCTGCGTCGATCGATTGATCTGGATCAAGTTTCGTTCCTGCCCAAGCCGTTTTCGGTCCAGCAACTCGCCACGGCGGCGCGCGACGCGCTGTCGAACACCTGATGGTACGTGGAATCCTGTTGCGGTGTTCCCGCTTTGACCGCTAAGGACCGCGCATATGACTTCGCCCGCCCGGATCCTCGTCGTTGAGGATGAACCCCTGATCGCCATGATGCTTGAGGATTTCCTCGATCTGCTCGGTCGAACCGTCACCGGTACTGCCGACAATGTCGGCGCGGCACTGGCGGCCGTCGATCGCGGCGGCATCGATGCGGTGATCCTCGACGTGCATCTGCGCGCCGGGGAGAAGAGCTGGCCGGTCGCGGACCGGCTGGCGGCGGCGGGTATTCCCTTCGTGCTGGCAACCGGCGGGTCGGGCGACATGATCGAGGCCGCGCACCGCGACCGTCCGGTGCTGTCGAAGCCGTTCACGATGGACGCGGTCGAGAAGGCGCTGAACGACCTCGCGTAATTGTCTGAAAATGCGCGGTTGTGCGTTTTGCCGGCCGGAACTGCTTCGAACCTTGCTCCGTCGCTAGGGCCAATCGACATTCAGTTCGCTGGGCGCACGAATGACGCTCCATCTCCTTTCGTCACTTCCGCGCAGACGGGAGTCTATATACGCCAGCGTCGCGGATCGAGCCGAACCGTCGGCGTCTATGGATTCGCTGAGTTCACGAAAGAAGTGCACCATCGATAAGGTGGCAGCGCGATGGGACGAGATTACAGGCAGTTCAGCCTTGACGAGCGGATCGA
>NZ_LMJZ01000025.1:0-23814 GCF_001421155.1 Sphingomonas sp. Leaf5
CCGCGACATGCTGGCCCGCTTCAACCGCCGAACCAAACGCGCCTCCAAGACCCAACAGATGCTCGAGATCACCCTCGACATCTTCCTCGCCAGAAAACGTCTACAGAGTCCGACGTGAACACTCCCGCCTGCGCGGGGGTACGCAATGTCGCGGATCATGACGGCCAAGGGTATCCCCCTGCCCGCACCTAAATGGGAGTACGGGACAAGGCGGGGGATAAGTACTTTCGCAGTTACCCTACCTTCGCCGCGTCACGACATCGACAAGGCGATCCCGTCAGATGTCGGCGTATACGTGGCGCTCGGCCTTGGCACCCGGATGGGTCACCGCGCCCTGATAGGCCGGGCCGACCGTCGTCGAATAGCGCCACAGTGCCCCTGCCTGATAGTCGTTGACGCGTGGTTGCCATTTCGCGCGGCGGTCGGCGAGCACGTCGGGGGCGACGTCGAGGTCGATGGTACCGGCTTCGGCATCGATGGTGATGATATCGCCTTCCTCGACCAGCGCGATCGGACCACCCTCTGCCGCTTCGGGACCGACATGGCCGATGCAGAAGCCGCGCGTCGCCCCCGAAAAGCGGCCATCGGTGATCAGCGCGACGCTTTCGCCCATGCCGAGGCCGTAGAGCGCGGCGGTGGTCGACAGCATCTCGCGCATGCCGGGACCGCCCTTCGGCCCTTCATAGCGGATCACGACGACCGATCCTTCCTTGATGCTGCGCGCCTCGACGGCGGCGAAGGCGTCCTCCTCGCAATCGAAAACCTGTGCGGGTCCCGTGAATTGCAGCCGCTTCATGCCGGCGACCTTCACGATCGCGCCATTGGGGGCGAGCGTTCCGCGCAGGCCGACGACGCCGCCGGTCGGCGACAACGGCGTCTTCACGTCGTAGATCACCTTCTGATCGGGGTTCCACGTTACTTCGTCGATATTCTCGCCCAGTGTCTTGCCGGTGACGGTCATGCAGTTGCCGTCGAGCAGGTCGTTGGTCAGCATCGTCTTCATGAGCATGTAGACGCCACCGGCCTCATACATATCCTTGGCGACATATTTACCGCCGGGCTTGAGGTCGGCGACGTAAGGCGTTGATTTAAAAGCTTCCGCCACATCGAACAGGTCGAAGTCGATGCCGGCTTCGGACGCCATCGCCGGCAGGTGCAACGCGGCGTTGGTCGAGCCGCCGGTCGCGGCGACGACGCGTGCGGCGTTGATGAAGGCAGCGCGGGTGGCGATGTCACGCGGGCGTAGGTTCAGGCGGACCAGTTCCATGACCTGCTTGCCCGCGGCAATCGCGATCTCTTCCCGGCTGCGATAAGGGGCGGGCACCATGTTGGAGTTGGGCAGCGACAGGCCGATCGCTTCGCCGACGCATGCCATGGTGTTGGCGGTGAACTGACCCCCGCAAGCGCCGTGGCCGGGACAAGCTACCTTTTCGAGCGCGGTCAGATCGTGCAGCGGACAGGTGCCGGCGGCATAACGGCCGACCGCTTCGAACACGTCGACGACGGTGACGTCACGGTCCTCGAACCGGCCGGGCAGGATCGATCCGCCATAGACGAAGATCGACGGCACGTTCAGCCGGAGCATCGCCATCATCATGCCGGGCAGCGATTTGTCGCAGCCGGCAAAGCCGACCAGCGCGTCGTAGCAATGGCCGCGGACCGACAATTCGACCGAATCGGCGATGACTTCGCGGCTGACCAGCGAGGATTTCATCCCCTGATGACCCATGGCGATGCCGTCGGTGACGGTGATGGTGTTGAAGCGGCGCGGCATCCCGCCGCCGGCTATGACACCTTCGCGGGCGGCATCGGCCTGGAAATCGAGCGTCGTGTTGCACGGCGCGCTGTCGTTGCCGGCGGAGGCCAGCGCGACGAAGGGCTTGGCGATGTCCTCTTCGGCAATGCCCATCGCGTAATAATAGCTGCGATGCGGCGCGCGTTCGGGGCCGACGGAAACATGGCGGCTCGGCAGCCGCGACTTGTCGAATTGCTGGGTCATGGCGACAGCCTATTGCGCAGCCGGAGCGTTCAGCGCAAGTCCGTTGCGCACGACGGCGATCATCTCGGTCAGGATGGCGCACCATCGGGCGACGCCGGCGGCATCGGCGATCAGGTCGTTGCGGATCTCGACCGATAGCGACGCAATACCCTCTCCATTGGCATGACGGTCGAGCGTCGCGTTGAGCAGACGGCCGGAATAGGGCTGCTGATCGCCGGTCGGAATGCCCTGCGCGCGGAGGAAATCGATCGCGATGCGGGCGGCGCGGTCGTCGCGGCCATAGAGGATGCCGGCTTCCCACGGGCGTGGGCCGTCGCCGGTTTCGAGCTGGCGGGTGAAGCTGTGGATCGCGACGATCAGGCGCGGGCGGTCGCGGCGAACCTGCGCGCGGATGGCGCGGTGATAGGGGGCGTGGAAGCGGGCGATGCGATCGGCACGGTCGGCATCAATATTGGCCGGGATGGCATGGCCGTCGGAAACGATGGGGATCAGGCCGGGATGGTCGGTCTGGCGGTGAAGGTCGATGACCAGCCGTGAGACGGTGCCGAGGATCGCGGGCGCATCGAGACTGGCCGAGAGTGCGTGGGTCAGCGGTCCTGCCCCGATATCGACGCCGATATGCAACGACAGCAATTCGGGCGCGATGGCGATATCGGGCGGGACGAATGCCGAGGCGTGATCGCAGAGCAGCAGCAGCGACGTGTCGCGGCCGGGGAGATGATCGGTCATGGAAACTCCGGCGGGCGGCGGGACTGGAAGGCGGCGAGCCCTTCGCGCAGTTCGGGGCCGGCAAAGGCGGCGTCGAACCGGGCCTCGCCACCGGGTTCGGCGTCGAGCGAACGCTTGAGGCCGCGCACGGCTTGCGGGGCGTTTGCGGCAATTCGGGTGGCCAACTGCATGGCGAGCGGGAGTGCCGCGGGGGCGCGGTGGTGGATCAGGCCGATCGCCAGTGCTTCATCGGCGGCGATGGCGTCGCCGGTGAAGAGCAGCCGGGCGGCATGCCCCCGCCCGACAGCGGCGGTCAGGCGGGCGACGTCGGCGGGCGGATAGTGGATGCCGAGCCGCGCGGGCGGAACCGCGAAGCGCGCGTCGTCGCCGGCAACGACGATGTCGCAAGCGAGGATCAGCGCGACCGCTGCGCCGAAACAGCCGCCATCGACTGCGGCGATGACCGGCATCGGCAGCGCGGCGACACCCTCGATCGCGGCGGACAGTGCTTTGCGGAAGGCGGTGGCGCGGTCGGGCTGGCATTGCAGTTCGGCGAACTCGGCGATGTCGGCACCGGCCGAGAAGATGCCCGGTTCACGCGAGGCGATCAGGACGGCGCGGGCGTCGCCGGCGGCAAGATCGGCAACCGCGGCGGCGAGATCGTGCCAGTGCGCGATCGACAGCGCGTTCCTTGCGCTCCCCCGTGCCAGCCAGATCGTGGCGACCTGCTCGCCCTGCGTAACCCCGATCATCGGGGAAAAGTGGGCGGCGTCCGGAGAGACCGCCCACGGACGATCCGCTCGTAGCGTTTGATCCGCGCCCCTTGCCATACAATCTTCGTGCCAGGTCGATCGCCGGGAGGGAATGGCTCACCCTGCCCCGTTTCGATACGAACCGCCGTCACGCGAGGTTCGTTTCGAGGCACCACCAGCCGGGCTGTGCGGTCCGGATGGTGGCGGCGGCGTCGGTGCGGGCGGCGGCGGAGTCGAATAGCGCGAAGCAGGTTGCGCCCGATCCGGACATGCGCGCGAGGCTGACGCCCGGCGCGGCATTCAGCAGGGCGAGCACGGTGTCGATCGCGGGTGCCAGTGCGCGGGCGGGCGGTTCGAGATCGTTGCGACCGGCCAACGCGATCGTCAGCGCATCGCCCTCCGCGATCGGACCGCGATCGATGCGGTCCCATCCGGCAAAGACCTGCGCGGTCGACACGGCGACGCCGGGATTGACCAGCAACACCGGCAGCGTTGGCGCATCGATCGGGGTCAGTCGCTCGCCGCGTCCGCGCCCGATCATCGTGCGCCCGACCAGACAGGCGGGAACATCCGAACCGAGTCGGTCGGCGATCGCCATCAGCGCCGGATCGTCGAGCGCCGCGCCGTACAGCCGCGCCATCCCGCGCAGCGTCGCGGCGGCATCCGCCGATCCACCGCCGATGCCCGATGCGACCGGCAGATGCTTGTCGAGCAGGATCGCGAACCGGTCGCCGGAGCCGAAGGTCGTCCGAAACGCGTCGCGCGCGCGGGTGACAAGATTGTCGCCCTCCCCGCTCAAACCGGCGGCGAACGGGCCGGTGATGGTGAAGCCGTCGTGCGCGGCGGGGGTTAGCGTCACCGTGTCGCCATCGGCGACGAACGCGAACAGCGTTTCGAGGTCGTGATAGCCATCGGCGCGCCGGGCGCGGACATGGAGCGCGAGGTTGAGCTTGGCGGGAGCGGGTTCGACGATCATCGGATCAGCGTTGCGACGAAGCGGGTCCGTTCGCAAGCTTGCTCGCCAATCGGGCCGCATCCGCGCCCTCCGCCTCGACCGACGCCGCCCGCCATGCGTAGCGCGCCTCGACCCGGCGACCGGCGTTCCAATAGACGTCGCCGAGATGTTCGTTGATCTCGACATCGTCGGGCGCTTCGCGCGCGGCCCCTTCGATCAGCGGCAGCGCGGCGGTCAGGTTGCCGGCCCGGAACCTTGCCCAGCCGAGCGAATCGGCGATCGCCGGGTCCTTGGGCGCAAGCGCATGGGCCTGTTCGAGCATGCGCGTCGCTTCGACGACATTCTCGCCGCGATCGACCTGCGCATAGCCGAGATAGTTGAGCGCGGCGGGTTCCTGCGGGGCCAGTTCGACCGCGCGGCGCAGCATCGGCAGCGCCCCCGCCCAGTCGCCGGCACGGTCGAGCGCCGCGCCGCGTTGCAGATAGAGCGACCAGTCGTTCGCCGCGCCCGGCCGGGCCATGGCGCGGGCATAGACGGCGGCGGCTTCCCCCGCCCGACCGGTTTCGAGCAGCAGATCGGCATAGCGGCGCAGGCCGGCGGTGGTCGCGTCGAGGCGATCGGCCTGTCTGGCGGCCAGCGCCAATGCCGCATCGGGTTTGCCGGCGCGCTGCTGGATGACGATGGCGAGCGCGGCGGCGCTGGTCGCGAACGGATCGTCGGCGGGGATCGCCGCCAGCGTCGCCTGCGCTTCCGCCGTCGCTTCGCTGCGGGCGAGCGCGTCAGCCAGCGCGAGCCGGGCGCGGGAAAAATTCGGGTCAAGTTGGAGCGCCGAGCGGCTGAGCATGATCGCCAGCGGTTCGGTCCCCTCGGCCGACAGGTCGCCGGCCATGCGCGCGAACAGGCGGGAAATGCCGAAGCGGGCATCGCCTTTGCTGCCCCGACCAAGCACGGCCGCGCTGCGCGACAGGACGGGGTCGCCACCGGCAAGCAGTGCGCGCGCCGTCGTACCATCGCCTGCCCGCGCCAGCAGTTGCGCGGCGTTCAGGCGAAGATCGGCGTCGTTGCCGCCGGTGGTCAGCAGGGCACGGACTGCAGCTACGCCTTCCGCCGTCTGTCCGGTCGCGAGCAGGCGCAGCGCGCGGTTCTCGGCGGCATAGCGGCGGGGGATCGCGCCGCCGTCGCCGGCGATCGTCGGCGCGGGCTGATCGACCCATTCGGCCAGCAGCGGCGCGAGGAAGCCCAGCGGCGATCCCGCCAGTCGGGTCAGCGCCATCCGCTGTCCGGCCACGTCGCGCCGGACGACGGCATCGGCGAGGCCGAGGATGTCGAGATCGGGCGGCGCGACATCGGCGGCGCGCAGCACCGCCCCGGCGCGGCGGACCAGCGCCAGGTCACCGCTCGCCAGCGCCTCCCGCAGTGTCCGCACGGCGATGACCGGATCCGACGGCTGTGCCGCCAGCGCCTGTGCATAGCCCTGCGCCGCGATCGTCACCCGGCCATCGGCATCGGCAGCGCGAGCACGGGCATAGGCAGCGAGCGGGGTGTCGGCGGCGGCCGGCGACGCGACCAGCGCCGCCACCAGCAGGCCGATACTACATGTTCGGATAATTCGGTCCTCCGCCGCCTTCCGGCACCACCCAGTTGATGTTCTGCGTCGGGTCCTTGATGTCGCACGTCTTGCAGTGGACGCAGTTCTGCGCGTTGATGACGAATTTGGGATCGTCGCTCTCCGCCCCGACGATCTCATATACGCCCGCCGGGCAATAGCGTTGCGCGGGTTCATCATAGAGCGGCAGGTCATATTTGACCGGGACGTCGGGGTCTTTCAGCGTCAGATGGACCGGCTGATCCTCCTCATGATTGGTGTTCGACAGGAACACCGAGGACAGGCGATCGAAGCTCAGCACGCCATCGGGCTTGGGATAGGCGATCGGCTGCACCTGATCCTTGCGCCACAGGCTTTCGTGATCGGGATGGTGGCCCATGGTGAACGGCATCCGCAGCCCCCAATGCTCCGCCCACATCGTCGCGTTGGCGACGCCCGACCCGACGAAATCGCCGAATTTCTTCACCAGCGGCACGACGTTGCGGACGGTGCGCAGCTCCTGATACACCCAGCTCGCCTCATAGGCGGCGGTATAGGCGGTCAGTTCGTCGCCCTGCCGCCCGTCGCGCACCGCGGTAAAGGCAGCTTCGGCGGCCATCATGCCCGACTTCATCGCGGTATGGATGCCCTTGATCCGCGGCACGTTCAGGAAGCCCGCCGAACAGCCGACCAGCACGCCGCCGGGGAAGGTCAGCTTCGGCACCGACTGCCACCCGCCATCGTTGATCGCGCGCGCGCCATAGGACACGCGCTTGCCGCCCTTCAGGATGGCAGCGATCGCCGGATGGGTCTTCCACCGCTGCATTTCATGGAAGGGAGAGAGATAGGGGTTGGAGTAATTCAGCCACGTTACGAAGCCAAGCGCGACCTGCCCATTCGCCTGATGATACAGGAAGCCGCCGCCATTGCTCCCGCGCGTTTCGCTGAGCGGCCAGCCCTGCGTATGGATCACGCGGCCGGGGACATGGTTCTCGGCCGGAATGTCCCAGAGTTCCTTGATCCCCAGCCCATAGACCTGCGGCTGGCTGTCGCGCGCCAGATCGAAGGTGCGGATGATCTGTTTGGACAGATGCCCGCGCACCCCTTCGGCGAAAAACGTATATTTGGCATGGAGTTCGAGGCCGGGCTGCCAGTCGGGCTTGTGCGTGCCGTCACGCGCTACGCCCATGTCGCCGGTCGCGACGCCCTTCACCGAACCATCCGCATGATACAGGATTTCCGCCGCCGCGAAGCCGGGGAAGATCTCGACGCCCATCCCCTCGGCCTGTTCGGCCAGCCAGCGGCACATATTGCCGAGCGACCCGGTATAGGTGCCGGTATTCTGCATGAACGGCGGCAGGATGCGGTGCGACACCTCGCTGCTGTCGGTTTCGGACAACAGCCAGTGATGGTTTTCGGTCACCGGCACTTCGGCCATCGGGCAGCCCATCGTCCGCCATTCGGGCAGCAGTTCGTCCATCGCGCGCGGATCGAACACCGCGCCCGACAGGATATGGGCACCGACCTCCGATCCCTTTTCCAGCACGCACACGGCCAGTTCCTCGCCCGCGTCCGCCGCCATCTGCTTCAGCCGGATCGCCGCGGACAGGCCGGCAGGCCCCGCGCCGACGATCACGACGTCATAGGGCATCGATTCCCGTTCGCTCATCTTTCATCCTCATCGCGGGCGCTGCGCGCTGCCCGTATCGTCGCGTCGCTGCAACGCCCTGTCCTCCCCACGATTTGGGCAGATTGACGGGGAGGTCAAGGAGAGCGTTAAAGGCGACATGGGGGCGGACCAGCATATCCAGTGGCACGAAGCCGCAGCCAGCGCACTGGAATGGTGGCAGGATGCCGGTGTCGACACGCTGGTCGAGGACGAACTGCGCGACTGGTTCGCGGCCCCTGTCCCTACCCGAGCGCCCGCTGCCGTAGCGTCGATGCCGGCCGCCGACCTGCCGCCCGACACGCTCGATGCGTTTCTGGCATGGCGCATGGGCGATGCCGCGCCCGAGGCGGGATGGAATGGCGAACGCCTGACCGTCGCCCGGACAAAAAATCCGGCGCTGATGATTCTGACCGACCTGCCCGAAGCCGATGATTCGGCGGAAACGGGCTGGATGACCGGTCCGGTCGGCATGCTGCTCGACCGGATGCTCGCGGCGATCGGGCTGGACCGGGGTGCGGTGACGATCGCCGGGGTCGCACAGGCGCGGCCGCTGGCCGGACGGGTGCCGGACGAGGCGCAGGCGACGCTCGACGATCTGGCACGGCGGCTGGTGACGCTGGTCGCCCCGCGCAGGCTGTTGCTGTTCGGCGCGGAACCGTGCCGAGCCCTGCTGGGGCCGGACGGGCAACGCGGAGGTTTACGGACCCTTCACCATGATGGCATAGACTGCCCCGCCATCGCCACTTTCCATCCGCGCTTCCTGTTGGAGCGGCCCTTGGCCAAGGCGGAAAGCTGGCGGCATTTGCAGTTGCTTACCAGGGAAACGACCACGTGAAGCTGACCCCCATCGTGTTCGCGGCGCTGATGCTGCCCGCCCTACCCGCCTATGCCGGCGAAGCACCGACGCTGGCGAGCGTCGCGCGGACCCCGGTCGACGCGCGGGTGCCGCCGCAATTGTCGCCCGAAGATCGCGATGCCTATACGCAGGTGTTCGCGGCGATCCGCGCCGGGCGCTGGGCCGATGCGCAATTGCGGCTCGACGCGATGAAGCCGGGGCCGCTGCATGCCGTCGCCCGTGCCGAACTCTATACGGCCAAGGGGTCGCCGAAGGTCGAGCTGCCGCAATTGCTGGCGCTGCTGACCGAGGCCCCGGACCTGCCGCACGCCCCCGATCTTGCCCGCCTCGCCAAGCTGCGCGGGGCCGATGCCGTGCCCGAACTGCCGACGCAGCAGAAGCTGGTATGGTTCGATGCCGCGCCGGTGCGGCTGCGCGCCAAGGCGGCCCGCAGCGACGCGGCCGCCGCGCAACTGCTCGACGCGATGAAGCCGTTCGTGAAGGTCGATGACGGTGCCGCCGCCGAAGCGCTGATCGCCACGCGCGAATCGGACCTGACGCCCGAAGCGCTGACCGAGATGCGCGGGCGGGTCGCGTGGATCTATTTCGTGGCGGGCGACGATGCCAATGCCCGCCGGCTGGCGGCGGTGGCGCAGCGCGGCTCGGGCGACTGGGCGGCACAGGCCGACTGGACGCAGGGGCTGGCGGCGTGGCGGCAACAGGATTGCGCGGCGGCCCAGACCGCCTTTGCCAGCGTCGCGCAGCGCGCGGGCGATACCGAATTGCGCTCGGCCGGGCTGTACTGGGCGACACGCGCCGATATTGCGTGCGGGCGGCCCGACCTGGTGCAGGGGCGGTTGCAGACGGCGGCGCAATATGGCGAAACCTATTACGGGTTGCTGGCGCGACAGGCGCTGGGGCTGATCGACGGGGCCGATGCCGCGGCGCGCGCGCCGGCGACCGACGACTGGCGCGCGCTGGAGCGACGGTCGAACGTCAAGGTCGCCGCGGCGCTGACCGAGATCGGCGAAGGTGCGCTGGCCGACAAGTTGCTGCGATATCAGGCGCGGATCGGCGGCGCGGGCGACTATCCGGCGCTGACCCGGCTGTGCGGCAGCCTGAACCTGCCCGCGACGCAATTGTGGCTGTCGCACAACGGACCGCAGGGTGCCCGGCCGCTGGTCGAGGCGCGCTATCCCGCCCCCGACTGGACGCCCGAGGGCGGCTGGCGCGTCGACAAGGCGCTGGTGTTCGCGCACACCTTGCAGGAATCGCGGTTCGATGCCGGTGTCGTCAGCCCGGCGGGGGCGACGGGATTGATGCAAATCCGGCCCGGTGCGCTGACCGACTATGCCCGCGCGCACGGATTGCAGCTGGAAAAATCGGCGCTGTCGAAACCGCAGGTCAATATGGCGGTGGGGCAAAGCTATCTGGAGCAGTTGCGCGACCGGCCGTTCACCGGCGGGCTGCTGCCCAAGGTGATCGCCGCCTATAATGCCGGGCCGACCCCGGTCGAGGCATGGAACGTCCAGTTGCGCGACGGTGGCGATCCGCTGATGTATATCGAATCGATCCCTTATTGGGAGACGCGCGGGTACGTCATGACCGTGCTGCGCAACTACTGGATGTATGAGAAGCAGGCGGGCAAGCCGTCGGCCAGCCGCGCCGCGCTGGCGCAGGGGATGTGGCCGAAATTCCCCGGTCTGCCGGGTGCCACCGCGATCCGCGTGAGCAAGACCGGCCGGACGCGCGTCGCCGATGCCAATTGATGCAAGCCGGGCATTCGTGCCCGTGCGGATCGCGGTTCTGACCGTATCGGACACGCGGGGGCTGGCCGAGGATCGGTCGGGCGACACGCTGGTCGCGCGCGTCGAGGGGGCGGGCCATGTCCTTGCCGCCCGCGCGATCGTGCGCGACGATATCGACACGATCGTCGCGCAACTGAACCAGTGGATCGACAACGCGGCGATCGACTGCATCATCACCACCGGCGGCACCGGGGTCACCGGCCGCGACGTGACGCCCGAAGCGGTCGAGCGGATCGCGACCAAGCTGATCCCCGGCTTCGGCGAACTGTTCCGCTGGCAAAGCTATGCCAAGATCGGCACCTCGACGATCCAGTCGCGCGCCATCGCCTGTGTCGCGCGCGGCACCTATGTGTTCGCGCTGCCCGGATCGACCGGCGCGGTGAAGGATGGCTGGGACGGCATCCTCGCCGAACAGCTCGATAGCCGCCACCGGCCGTGCAATTTCGTCGAACTGATGCCGCGCCTGCTCGAACGATAGGGTTATTCGGGCACCATCGCCGCGAGCACATGCCCGTCGGGATCGCGGAAGTGGAACCGGCGACCGCCCGGAAACGCAAAGATCGGCTCGACGATCGTGCCCCCGGCGGCTTCGACCGCAGCCAGCGTCGCTTCGAGGTCGTCGACCTGAATAACGGGCAGCATGACCTTCAGCACCGTATCGGCATCGAGCCCGACATCGGTGTCGCCGGTCGTCGTCGCGGCATAATCCGGGCCGTAGCCGGTGAAGGTCCAGCCCATCACCTTCGCGTAGAAATCCGCCGCCGGTCCGGTCGCGGCGACCGGCAGCTCCAGATAGTTCAATCGCGCCATATCGCTTCCTCGCTCTTGTTCTTGCTACGTTCTAATCAACGACGTAGGATCGCGCAATGCGCAACCGTCCTGCCCGTGGAGCGACCGAGAATGCGGTAAGCAACCGCTTCGCGCTGCCGTCTCGCGATGCGGACGGCGACTGGCTCGATTGGCGGGAGACGGTGGACGGCGCGGAACCGGTCCTGCGGACGACGGTGACGATCGAACAGCCACGCACGATCATCGCCCGGAACACGTCGCCGGACATGCCGTTCGATCGGAGTATCAACCCGTATCGCGGCTGCGAGCATGGCCCCCGTTGATTATGGTTAACGAGCAGCGTTGCCCGTCCGGTCAAAGGGAATTGGGTTAAGAGTTCATTACAACCTATTCGGCAATTTGCCTCTCTCCACGACAATGGGCTCTCTATGACCGGGCAAACTCACCTCCTCTTCCTTGACGATTCGAAACAAAATGACGCTCCACGGGATGGCATGGACGACCTTGTCGCGATCGGAGGCGTCGCTGTTGCTGCTAATAAAGCATCGGACCTGAACAAGCGGATTAATGAGGAATGCCTGAAGCAGTTTGGCCTGCCGGAGAATGAGCCTTTCAAGTGGAATCCTCCGAAGAACGGATGGATCAAACGCAACCTTGAACCAGATCAGCGTGCTGCGCTCGTTCGTTCAGTTTTAGCGATCGCGAAGGATTTTGACGTTTTCGCATTAGTCTCAATGTGCGGCAAAAAAACGTCCCCTTTGGGTGGCGCTGAGACTCACGAAATGTCTGCGCTACTGCTCACGTTGGAACGCTTTCAAAAACAACTTCGAACAGACGACACTGGATTGGTCATTATAGATAGGCCCGGCGGCAATTTTGTCAGTGAGGAGAAATATCTTACGGTATGCGCAGACATGGTCGCATCGGGCAGCGACTATGCCGCTTTTAACCGATTAGCTTGTCCGATCCTTAGTATGCCGTTTGCCTTATCGCGCACACTTCAGATAGCTGACTTGGTAGTATCGATTACTGCGGCACACTTCGCCGGCCGCCCCGGCGCTGCGGAGTTTTTCCCGCATGTTCTTCCATTATTTTCTTTGGACAAGGACCGCCGAGGAGGGGTTAGCGTCAAAATACATCCGGACTACAAGTTCCGAAATCTCTATCACTGGCTTCTAAAGGACGAGCACTTCGTGTGGGGACACAGCGGAGCACCGCTACCCTTTTCGGATATGCCCTACGCAAAATCGGCAGAGGCTTACTAAGGCTTTGTAAAACAAGAAAACACAACCGTATATGCGTAGGAACATGGCTGCATCTATTGCTTCGCGCGACCGACCCACGCCTATCACAACCTGTCGCCGGGGCTGGATTTCGAGACGAAGCTGTTCGCCAAACCCGATGCGGCGGCGTTGCTGAGTCGCGAACTCGCCCGGCCCGGCTACGTCGCGCGGCCGATCGCGATGGGGACGAATACCGATCCCTATCAGCCGATCGAGCGCGAATGGCGGATCACGCGCGACTGTATCGCGGTGCTGGCGGAGACGAATCATCCGCTGACGATCACGACCAAATCCGACCGTGTGGTGCGCGACATCGACCTGCTGGCCCCAATGGCGGCCAGGGGGCTGGTCAGCGTCACGCTGTCGGTGACGTCGCTCGATCCGGTGATCGCGCGGACGCTGGAGCCGCGTGCGCCGCATCCGGCCAAGCGGCTGGACGCGGTCGCGAAGCTGAGCGCGGCGGGGATCCGGACCTATGTCTCGATCTCGCCGGTCATTCCCGCGATCACCGATCACGAGGTCGAACATTTGATCGCGCGGGCGGCCGAAGCGGGCGCGAAAGGCGCATATTTCCTGCCGGTACGCCTGCCGCACGAGGTCGCACCGCTGTTCCGTGCATGGCTGGACACCCACTTTCCCGATCGCGCGGGAAAGGTGATGGCGATCGTCCGGTCGCTGCGCGGCGGGCGCGACAATGATCCGGCATTCCATTCGCGGATGCGCGGGCAAGGCGTGTGGGGGCAGTTGCTGGCGACGCGCTCCGCCATCGCCTGTCGCCGCAATGGATTGACCGGCGGCCATGCACCGCTGCGCTGCGACCTGTTCCGCCCGCCAGCGGGTGCGCCGGGCGAGTTGTTCAGCTGAGCGACGGAACCGTTGTCGTATCGCAACGTATTTTCGGGCAAGACTGAACGGGGAATAGGCACGATGACGACACGGATCTGGACCGCGGCCATGCTGTGCGCCGCGACGATCACGACGCCGGTGGCGGCGCAGACGCGATCGATCTCGCAGAACGACCGGGCGCAGGGCGCGCAGGCCAATCCGCAGTTGCTGGCGCAATATGGCGGCCGCTATTCGGGGCCGCAGTCCGCCTATGTCGAGCGCGTCGGCAAGCGGGTGGCGGTGCAGTCGGGCCTGTCGAACGCCAGCGGCGACTTCACGGTGACGCTGCTCAATTCGCCGGTCGAGAACGCCTTCGCGATCCCCGGCGGCTATGTCTACATCACGCGGCAGTTGCTGGCGCTGATGAACAGCGAAGCGGAACTGGCGGCGGTGATGGGACATGAGGTCGGCCATGTCGCCGCCCGCCATAGCAATTCGCGCAGCACGCGGTCGACGCTCGGCACGCTGGGCGCGACGCTACTGGGGGCGGTGACGGGCAGCGATCTGGTCGGGCGGATCGCCGGGGTCGGGTCGCAGCTCTACACCCTGTCGTACAGCCGCAATCAGGAATATCAGGCCGATCAGTTCGGCGTCCGCTATGCGACGGCGGCGGGCTATGCGCCGTCGGGCATGGCCGACGCACTGGTCCAGCTGAACGAAGCGCAGGCGCTGGCGGCGCAGACCAGCGGACGGGGCGGCAATGCCGTACCGACGTGGATGAGCACCCACCCCAATGGCGCCGATCGCGTCCGGCGCGCACAGGCACTGGCGCAGCAGGCGGGCCGCGCAACGACGCAGCCGGCGCAGGACGTGACCTATCTGCGGATGCTGGACGGGCTGCGCTATGACGATGATCCCGCGCAGGGCGTGATCGACGGCACGACCTTCAAACACCCCGCGCTGCGCGTCCGCTTCACCGCGCCTGCCGGCTATGCGTTGCAGAACGGCACCGATGCGGTGACCATCGCCGGGCAAGGCGGACAGGCCGAGTTCCGAATGGGGCCAGCGGGCGATCCGGCGAGCATCGTGCGCCAGCGGCTGACGGCGCTGGGCGCGCAGAATGTCGGCGAGCCGGAGCGGACGCGGATCAACGGCACCGAAGCGGCGATCGGCACGGTGCGCGCGAACGCGAACAATCAGGCGGTCGACGTCACCGTCGTCGCCTATCGCTATCCATCGGCGACCTATTATTTCCAGATCGTCACGCCCGCCGGACGCGGCATCGGCCCGTTCGAATCGCTGCTCGACAGCTTCGGCACACTAAGCCAGGCCGAGGCGAATGCGATCGTCGGCAAGCGCATCCGCATCGTCACGGTGAAAGCGAACGACACGGTCGACTCGCTCAGCCGGCAAATGGCCTATCCCGATTTCCAGCGCGACCGCTTCCTGACGCTGAACGGCTTGGAAGACGGCGCGCGGCTGGTGCCGGGACAATTGATGAAGGTCGTGGTGCGGGGCTGACCCCTTCACCTCACCTGCCGCCCGTGCGAAGGGCCGGGGATGACCAGTCACGACGTCATCATCCTCGGCGCGGGCGGCGCGGGCCTGTTCTGTGCCGGCATCGCCGCACAACGCGGGCGGCGGGTGCTGGTCGTCGACCATGCGCCGGAGCCGGGACGCAAGATCGTCATTTCGGGTGGCGGGCGTTGTAACTTCACCAATGTCGGGACCAGTTGGGACCGTTATATCTCGGCCAACCCGCAATTCGCGCGGTCGGCGCTGGGCCGCTATACTGCGCAGGACTTCATCGCGCTGGTCGACCGGTACGGCATCGCGTGGCACGACAAGACGCTCGGGCAACTCTTTTGCGACGGATCGGCCCGGCAGATCGTGGCGATGCTGCTGGACGAGGCGGCGGGGGCGGATATCCGGTTGGGCCAGCCGATCCGCGACGTGACCCATGCCGATGGCGTCTTCACCGTGCGCCATGGCGATCACGACGCGACGGCCCCGGCGCTGGTCATCGCGACCGGCGGGCCTTCGATCCCCAAGCTCGGCGCGACCGGCTTTGCCTATGATCTTGCCAAGCGTTTCGGCCTGAAGCTGGTCGAGCCGCGGCCGGCGCTGGTGCCGTTGACGCTGCCGCCCGGGGACGCGCTGTTCCGCGAATTGTCGGGGGTCGCGACCGAGGTCGTCGCGGGCGCGGGCAAGGCGACGTTTCGCGAGGCGGCGCTGTTCACCCATCGTGGGCTGTCGGGACCGGCGATCCTGCAGGCATCGTCCTATTGGCGGCATCGCGAGGCGGTCACGATCGATTTCGTGCCCGACCAGCCGCCGGGCTGGCTGCTCGCCACCAAGCGGGCGCGCCCGCGTGCCGGGCTGCGTTCGGCATTGGGCGCGGCCCTGCCCGACCGGCTCGCCGAGGCACTGGCGGCGAAGTTTGCGGTGACGGGCGAACTCGGCAATGCGCGCGATGCCGTGCTGGGCGATATCGAACGGCGGCTGTCGGGCTGGCAATTCCATCCCGACGGCACCGAAGGCTTCGCCAAGGCCGAGGTGACCGTCGGCGGGGTCGCGACCGATGGCCTGAACCAGAAGACGATGGCGGCAAAGCACCTGCCCGGCCTGTATGTGATCGGCGAGGCGGTCGACGTGACCGGCTGGCTCGGCGGCTATAATTTCCAATGGGCATGGTCGAGCGGGTGGGCGGTGGGACAGGCGGTGTGACGCGCAAGGCGTCGTTCCCGCCGGTCGTCGATACGGGGACGCGCGTGCTGATCCTCGGCAGTCTGCCGGGCGACGCGTCGCTTGCAGCGGGACGCTATTACGCGCATCCGCAGAACCAGTTCTGGCGATTGCTGTCGCCGGTGGTCGGGGTCGACCTCCCTGCGCTTGCGTATGAGGCCCGGCTTTCAGCGCTCCGGACGGCGGGGATTGGGCTATGGGACGTGGTGGCGAGCGCGACCCGGCCGGGCAGCAGCGACGCCGCGATCCGCGATGCGACCGCGAACGACGTGGCGGCGCTGATCGCGACCCTGCCCGCGTTGCGGCTGGTGGCGTTCAATGGCGGGACGGCGTGGAAGGCCGGACGCGGCATTGTTGCCGGCGTCGAGACGCTGGCGTTGCCGTCGAGCAGCCCGCTGCATACCGTCGGCGTAGCGGCGAAGCAGCCGGCTTGGGATGCGATTGGGACGCACCTCCGATACCCCTGATAGATCGCGTCCCGTGAACCAAGAAGGGTCGTTCTGTTTAGGAAGTTTTTCGACTACAAACCCTTGAGCACCGCCAAGCCGCGAATGAGATCGTCAGCAAAGTCTTTGCGACCATAGGTGTTGCCCTGCGGTTCAAAACCAAACCCTTCGAAACAGACGATCAACGCCGAAATTACATAGCTCGTGACGCGCATTTCATTCGGCGTGGTAATATGAATGCTCATGACCGCATCCCTCGCATCGATGCGTTCGGACACTGCCATGCTCTTCAGGCGGTCGTTCACGTCCTTAACCTCCTCGGACATGACAGAAGCCGGGGCAAGCTCCCCTTCGAGATAGACATCTTTGCCGTCGATCACCGCAAGTACTCCGTCACCCACCACGCCGAAGCCGTCGAGGACCGGGAAGCGTTTTATTACGACGGGAAACCCTCGGTCCGTCATGCACTTCTGTACGGCAGCGGCGGTCGGCCAGTTGGTAGCAGGTACTGCAACGTAGAAATCGACGCTCACAAAACACCTTCCCGACAACCTGCGGTTCCGCTGCTACTACCGCTGAGACGTCGCAATTGGGAAGCCCACAAGGTTGAGCGCAATTTCGCGATCGCCGCCATCCTTGAGACCATTCAAACCCATAATCCAACGGGATCGGCACGCCCCGGTTGCAATCGCCCCGCCCCCTGCCCCATAGCGTCGCTTATGTCCGACGAACGTGATGTTTCCGCCCTGTCCTTCGAAGATGCGCTCCGCGAACTCGAAGGGATCGTAAGCCGGTTGGAGACAGGTCAGGAAGACCTCCAGACCGCAATCGACCTCTATGCGCGGGGCGACCTGTTGCGCGCGCAATGTGCCGCGCGGCTCGATGCGGCGCAGGCGCGGATCGAGGCGATCCGGGTCGATGCCGAAGGGCGCGCCTCGACCCAACCGTTCGACGCACAATAATGGCGACGATCGCGCCGCCGGTGTCGCTGAACGCCGCCCTTCGCGAAGTCTCGGCAGAGATGGATCGCCAGTTCGACGCATTGTTGCCGGTCCCCGGCGACCCGCGCGCGAACCTGTACCGCGCGATGCGCCATGCCGCGATCGGCGGCGGCAAACGGCTGCGACCACTCCTGGTGTTCGCGACCGCACGTCTGTTCAATGTCGAGCGGAACCGAGCCGCGCGCGCCGCGCTCGCGATCGAGTGTATTCATGTCTACAGCCTGGTCCACGACGATCTGCCGGCGATGGACGACGACGACATGCGTCGCGGTAAGCCGACGGTGCACAAGGCGTATGACGAAGCAACCGCGATCCTTGCCGGCGATTGCCTGCACGCGCTGGCGTTCGAGATTCTGGCGCATGAGGCGACGCATCCCGACAGCCATGTCCGCATCGAACTGATCGCCGACCTTGCCCATGCGTCCGGCCCGTCGGGCATGGCGGGCGGCCAGGCGATGGACCTCGAGGCCGAGGAAACGAGCTTCGACCTGAACACCGTCACCCGGTTGCAGGCGATGAAGACCGGCGCGCTGATCGCCTGTTCGGTCGAAGCGGGCGCGATCCTCGGCCGGCTGCCCGCCGATCAGCGCACGTCGCTGCGCGGGTTCGCGCGCGACATCGGCCTCGCCTTCCAGATCGCCGACGACATTCTCGATGTCGAGGGCGACGAGGCGGCGGTCGGCAAGGCGCTGCGCAAGGACGGCGAGGCGGGCAAGGAAACGTTCCTGTCGCTGCTCGGCCTCGATCGCGCGCGCGAACAGGCACGGATGTTGGTGGAGCAGTCGATCGAGCATCTGCGCGACTTCGGCCACGAAGCCGATCTGCTGCGTACCATCGCCCGCTATGTGCTGGAGCGCGATCGGTGAGAGCCGTCATTTCGTCCGGTATCGCCATTGCGGCGATGCTGGGCGGGTGCGAGCAAGTGGATTGGAACGAAGAACTGCGTTCGCAGGCTGCAATGCCAAGCTGTGCGGGCGCGGTGGTCGCACATGTCGCGCAGGAATCGAATTGGCAGGATTACAGCAACACGCTTGCAGTGACCGCGCCGTCAGAATGTATCTCGCGTTGGCGAGGTGCACTGTTGCGTTCAGCGGATTACGTCTGCAATGGCAAACCGTTTAGTTGCAGTCGTTACGACGAGACCGGCCGGTACAGCGAAGAATACGGTACGATCACTTTCATCGCGGCGGACCGCGCAACCGTGGAACTGACAAAGATATGACCCGCATCGGCGTTTATCCCGGCACCTTCGATCCGATCACGCGCGGGCATATGGATATCATCCGGCGGGGCGCGAAGCTGGTCGACCGGCTGGTCATCGGCGTTACGACCAATCCGTCGAAATCGCCGATGTTCTCGCTCGACGAACGGCTGGCGATGGTCGAGCGCGAGGTTGCCGGCGTTGGCGGCGACATTCGCGTCGTGGCGTTCGATGCGCTGCTGATGACCTTTGCCGAGCGGCAGGGGGCGAGCGTGATCGTGCGGGGCTTACGCGCCGTCGCCGATTTCGAATATGAATATCAGATGGCGGGCATGAACCAGCAGCTGAACGACCGGATCGAAACGGTCTTCCTGATGGCCGACGTCTCGCTGCAACCGATCGCGTCGCGGCTGGTCAAGGAGATCGCGATGTATGGCGGATCGATCGTAAGGTTCGTGTCCCCGGCAGTTTGCGAAGAGGTGATCGCGCGGGTCGAGAAACTGGGGCGCAAGGGGGACTAGGTCCTCCCCATTCATGGGGAGGGGGACTATGCGCAGCATGGTGGAGGGGGGGCATGCCCGAACGGAGCGCCAGCGGCGAGGCCCCTCCACCAGCCTATGGCTGGTCCCCCTCCCCGCGGGGCGGGGAGGAGCTTAGATGCGCCGTTTCCACCACCATGTCAGACCGCCTAATATCACCAGCGCGATGCCGCCGCCCGCCAACACCTGCCATGAGGGCAGCCAGCGGCCGATCAGTTCGCTGAGCCCATGGCCGAACCAATAGCCAATCGACACGAAGATCGTCGCCCATAGCAGCGCCGCCGATCCGTTGAGGATCGCGAAGCGGGCCAGCGGCAGGCGGGTGGTGCCGATCGCGACGGGGCTGACGGTGCGCAATCCGTAGAGGAAGCGGAAGGCGAAAACGAATAGAGTCGGATGCCGCTCGAACGTGGTCAGCGCCCGGGCGAAGGCCGGCTTGCCGCGCCATCGCACCACGCGCGGATGATCGCGAAACCGGCGGCCGGCGGCGAAGAAGAGCTGGTCGGCGATGAACGACCCGATCGCCGCCGCGAGGATCGCGCCGACATAGGGCAGGCTGCCGCGCTCGACCATGATCCCGCCGAGGACGACGACCGTCTCCCCCTCCATGCCCGCGCCGAGCAGCAGCGCGGCAAGGCCGTAGCGCGCGACCAGCGCTTCGATCGTCATGGGCGGGCTTTCGGCATCGCCGCACCGTAGCGGCAAGCCGGGGCGGGTAAAGCGAAACACGCCCCTTTCGAACGACCCACGCGAACGCTAAATGCCGACGATGCTTGCTCCTCCCCTCCCCTCGCGCGCCCGGCCGGGTGCAGTCGCCCGCTGGCTGTGGTGGGTGGCCGCACTGATCGTCGCGATGGTCGTGGTCGGTGGCATTACCCGGCTGACCGAATCCGGGCTGTCGATTACCGAATGGAAGCCGTTGTCGGGCACCCTGCCGCCGCTGAACGCCGCGCAATGGGAAGCGGAGTTCGCCAATTACCGGCGCATTCCCGAATATCAGCTGCTCAATCAGGGCATGACGCTGGCGCAGTTCAAGGGCATTTTCTTCTGGGAATATGTCCACCGGCTGCTCGGTCGCGTGATCGGGCTGGCATTTGCGCTGCCGCTGGCATGGTTCTGGGTCCGGCGGGCGATCCCGGCGGGGTATAAGGGCCGGTTGGTAGCGCTGCTGGCGCTGGGCGGTTTGCAGGGTGCGATCGGCTGGTGGATGGTCGCGTCGGGGCTGTCGGTGCGGACCGACGTGTCGCATATCCGGCTGTCGGTACATCTGCTCAACGCGCTGTTGATCCTTGCCGGAACGGTGTGGACCGCGCTCGACCTGCGCGAACTGGCGGCCGATCGCCATGCGCAGCCGGCGCGGATGACGACGATCGGGGCGGTTGCCGGGCTGGTGCTGTTCGTCCAGCTGCTGTTCGGGGCATGGGTTGCCGGGCTGAACGCCGGGCTGGTCACTGACCAGTGGCCGCTGATGAACGGGCGGTTCTTTCCGGCGGACGAATGGGCGGCGCGCGCGCCGCTCGATGCGATCGTCAACGATCCCTATGTCGTTCACTTCATCCACCGCTGGTGGGCGTGGGTGACGGTCGCGGTGCTGATCGTGCTGGCGCGGGCCGCCAAGCGGGCCGGGCACCCGAAGGTGGCGAAGGTTGTACATATCGCGTTCGGCGTCCAGATCCTGCTGGGCATCTCGACCGTGATGACCGGGGTCCGGATCGAGGTGGCGGCGCTGCACCAGTTGGTCGGTGCGATGCTGGTCGTCGCCACCACCTGGGCAGCGCACGCGACCGGCCGGCGGATACCGGGTATTTAGGTACCCGTCAGCAAAGCCGCTGTTTGCTTGACTTCCGAGGCCCCTTTCGGCATTCGGCCAGCGTTCGCACCGCTCCGGTTCGGAACGGACGCGTTAATCTTCCGAAAGGTCCAACGCCCATGAAGGCGCTCATGAAGACCACCAAGTCGGCCAAGCCGCACGAGGTGGAGAAGAAATGGCATATCGTCGATGCCGACGGCCTGGTGGTCGGTCGCGCTGCGTCGATCATCGCCAACGTGCTGCGCGGCAAGCACAAGACGTCGTTCACCCCGCACGTCGATTGCGGTGACAACGTTGTCGTCATCAATGCCGACAAGATCCGCTTCACCTCGAACAAGGCGAAGACGAAGACCTATTACAAGCACACCGGCTATGCCGGCGGCATCAAGGCGGTCACCGCCGAGAAGGTCCTCGAAGGTCGTTTCCCCGAGCGCGTCCTCGAAAAGGCCGTCGAGCGGATGATCCCGCGCGGACCGCTGGGCCGCGAGCAGATGCGCAACCTGCGTATCTTCAAGGGTACCGAGCATCCGCACGGTGCGCAGAACCCCGAGGTTCTCGACATCGCGGGCATGAACCGTAAGAACAAGGTGGGCGCATAATGTCCGACAACCGCCAGTCCCTTTCCGACCTTGCCAACCTGACCGGCCAGCAGGCTCCGGCTCCGACCGCCGCACCGCAGGCTTCGGCCCCGCAGGTCGATGGCGCGGAAGCACCCGTCGCTCCGGTCGAGCCGCCCCGTCCGACGATGCCGCTGCGCGCGCAGGAAATCGACGCCTATGGCCGCGCCTATGCGACCGGCCGTCGTAAGGATGCCGTTGCCCGCGTCTGGATCAAGCCGGGTTCGGGCAAGATCACGATCAACGGTCGCGATCAGGAAGTGTATTTTGCCCGTCCGACGCTGCGCCTCGTCATCAACCAGCCGTTCGGCGTCGCCGACCGCAATGGTCAGTATGACGTGATCTGCACCGTCAAGGGCGGTGGCCTGTCGGGTCAGGCCGGCGCGGTCAAGCATGGCATCAGCCAGGCACTGACCCGGTACGAGCCGATCCTGCGCGCGCCCGTCAAGGCCGCCGGGTTCCTGACCCGCGACAGCCGCGCGGTCGAGCGTAAGAAGTACGGCAAGGCGAAGGCCCGCCGCAGCTTCCAGTTCTCGAAGCGTTAAACGTCGTCTGGAAGCGCGCCCGGCCGGGTGCGCTTCGCGATGCCGGCCCGTTTTCCCGTCCTGTCACCCATGGCGTATCGTGTTAGGGTGGTCGACAGGAAAGGTGGGCCGGAGTTGCGTTCGGACGACATCGCACGCGCGCGGGACCGAAAGGTTCCGGTTTGCGGCCAGTTGCGATCCCGATGGGGCGGTCCGGTATCGGGCCGCCCTTTTCGTTTGGGCCATAACCGTATAGCGAGTGGCCGTCCGCACGCTGGCGGAGCCGAAAACAAGAGACGCCATGACCTCGCGTGCCAAGACTTCGTTGCTGCCGCTCGCCGATTCGGACCTGTGGCCCGAGGAACTGCGCCGCAGCCTGTCCGACAAGCTGTTCACCATCGCGTTCGGCGCGATCCAGTGGCCGTGGCTGTTGCGCAGCCTGTCGGGCGGCAAGCGTGCCGACAAGGCGCGGTTGATGGCCGAACTGGGCCTTGCCCCCGATGCGCTGCCCAATCTGGGCAGTTGGAAGGCCGATACCGGGTATCTGTCGCTGATCGTCGAGCAGATCGCCGACAGCCGGCCGCGCACCGTCGTCGAGCTTGGCACCGGCGCGTCGAGTCTGGTGACCGGCGCGGCGCTGGCCAAACATGGCGGGGGGCAGCTGATCAGCTTCGACCAGCATGCCGGCTTCGTCGACGCGACGCGCGAATGGCTGGCCGAACACGGCATCGCCGCCGATCTGCGCGCAGCACCGCTGGTCGAATCGCCGGGGGACTGGCCGGGCGTCTGGTACGATATCGATACGCTGCCCGATCAGGTCGACCTGCTGCTGATCGACGGGCCGCCATGGACGATCCATCCCTATGTCCGCGGCGCGGCCGAGACGCTGTTCGATCGCTTGCCGGTCGGCGGCGTGGTGATGCTTGACGACGGCGCACGGCCGGGCGAGCGCGTGGTCGCGCAGCGGTGGCGGCGGCGGTGGCCGAACTTCCGGTTCGAACTGGTCAATCGCGGGACCAAGGGTACGTTGATCGGGCGGCGGTTGTCGTAGGGCTGGTTTCGAGGCGGCGGCCGGGCGGAGGTAGATCGCGGCTCGCCGTTGGCTCCGCCTTTGCCGGACCTTCGCGAACGTCCTGCGCTCCACTGCCCACGTGGCGTACCTCCGCGCAGGCGGGGGTCCCGAGCCACGCGAAACTACGGCTTGTCCCTGGTACCCTGGACCCCCGCCTACGCGGGGACTGTTTACACAAGGCGCGTTTTGGATTCTTCTGTGTTCCTTTGATGTGGGATGGGGAGGACAGGATGCGTTGTCCAGCTTGCGAGGGGACCGACCTGATCAAGCGGGGCCGCAAGTCGGGCCATCAGCGCTATGTGTGCCGGGCCTGCGGTCGATACTGCACCGACAGCCAGCCYAGGTTCAGTGCCGAGACGAAAGCCCTGGCGATCGAGATGTACATGAATGGCATGGGCATCCGGGCGATCGGCCGGGTGCTGGGTGCATCGCCGGCGGGGGTCCTCAAGTGGATCCGCAAGGAGCATGCGGCTCTGCAGCAGAAATTGGCGCAAGCCGCTCCTGTCGACACCGGGGAGGCTGACGTCATCGAGATGGACGAGATCTACACCTACGTCCAAAAAAACGGCAGCGAGCGGTGATCTGGACGGCGTACAGCCGCCGGCATCGACGCGTCGTCGCATACCATGTGGGCGATCGCGGCGTCACGAG
>NZ_LMJZ01000025.1:23839-184991 GCF_001421155.1 Sphingomonas sp. Leaf5
ACCCCACCAGCAGACCAAGGCGCAGACGCATCTGATCGAATCGTCCAACGCCTCGTTCCGCGACATGCTGGCCCGCTTCAACCGCCGAACCAAACGCGCYTCCAAGACCCAACAGATGCTCGAGATCACCCTCGACATCTTCCTCGCCAGAAAACGCCTACAGAGTCCGACGTGAACACTCCCGCCTACGCGGGGGTACGCCACGCGATCGGCAATCGGTACGTTTGCATAGGTCCCGCCGACGCGAGACTTCAGCGAAAACCCTCTGTCCGCACCCCGGCGAAGGCCGGGGGTAAAGCAGCGAGTTGGCTCCTTTCGGAACGTTTGGGGTAACCGCGCCTGCGCAGTGTTTTTCGGCGAATCTATCGACCAATCTAGCAGGGTTGCCCCTACTCGCGCATCGTCACCGGTTCGTCCGCCGCGCCCATTTTGCGCGCGATCGTCTCGAACGCATTGCCGTCGATCCGGATCTCGTTGAACGACGGAGGATCGCGGCGGGTTCGGGTCGACAGCGTGCCGGCACCGATCATGCGCAACCGACCCTTGGACGTGCGATAGGGAAGATCGAACGGGTCGTGGACATGGCCCGACAGCACCGCATGCGCCCCGGCCGCGATGACGGCGTCGAGCGCGGCGGCACCGCCATCGGTCTCGCCACTGGATTTGGTGCCGACATCGACCAGCGGGTGGTGCGCGGCGATGAAGATCAGCCGCCCTTCCGGCACCCGTTCGATCAGCCGCAGGGTGCGCGCCAGCGCCTTCGGCCCGACATAGCCTTTCGACCAGTCCCAACGGAACTGGAAGCGGGCGGTCGTCTTGAGCGGCACGATCGCGACGCCGTCGATCTCCAGCGGGCGTTCGATCATCCGTTCCAGTCGCTTGTAGCGTTTGTACGGCCGGACGAAGCGGGCGAAGAGATTGTAGAGCGGCAGGTCGTGATTGCCGACCTCGACCGTGACCGGACGACCCAAGCTTTCGAGCCATTCGGCCGCCGCCTCGAACTCGGCGGTGCGCGCGCGCATCGTCAGGTCGCCGGTCATGATGATCGCATCGGGTTGCTCGCGGGCGACCGCCTCCCCGAACCATGCGATCGCGTCCTTGTCCTCCGCGCCGAAATGGACGTCGCTGACATGGAACAGACGGATCATCGGGCGCTCCCCCTAAAACTGCAAGTGCGGGCAACGCACGAGGGGGCCTAGCGCTCCGACCGGATCGCCAGCGCGGTCAGCCCGCCACCCGCCGCGACCAGCGCCAGCACGACGAACACCGCGCCCAGCCCAGCGCCTGCCGGCACCAGCGCCGCCAGCAATGGCGGAACGCAGGCGGGTAGCGTGTTGGTGAGGTTCAGGATCGCCAGATCGCGCCCACGGGTACGCGACGAGGGCAGCAACTGCATCGCCAGCGCCGAATGCAGCGCGAGGAATACCGACAACCCGGTCTGGGTCACGCCATAGCCGATCGCCGCACCGGCAAAGCCGGGCGCGATTGCCATGCCGATCAGTCCGGCCACGACCAACAGCGTCGCCCCGCCCAGAAACGGCTTGCGCCCGCCGACCCGGTCCGACCAGCGCCCGGCAAGGATGGTAGCGACGACGACGACGGCGGTGACGATCGCCATCGCCCGCGCGACCGGTCCCGCCGCATCGCCCTCGCCCCGCCAGCGATCGGCGAAATGGAAAAAGGCATAGGCCGTCAGTCCGTTGCCCGCGACCTGCATCGCCAGCCGCGCGATCCACGTGCGGATCAGGTCGCCGCGTGGCACGACGGTCGCCGCTGCTGCATCCGCGCCGGCCGAACCGCCGCCCGCCCCCCGCTCACGCACGAACAGCAGGAACGGCAGGATCATGACCGCCGCCAGCGCGACGTTGGCGGCGAACCGTGCGCCTTCGCCGGCGAACATCGCGGCGGTCACCGCCGCCGCCGACAACACGCCGATCGGGTGCGAGATACCGAGCAGGCCCGATACCCGGCCCTTGGCGGCGTCGGGCACCTCATCGGCGATCACCGCGACCATCGGCGCGAACATCAGGTTCAGTGCGACCTGCCAGAAGGCGATGGCCGCAAGCAGCCAGCCGGGCGTCTGCGCGCGGTGGATCGCGGCGAAGGCGATAGCGATCAGCACCAGCCCGACCGCGATCGGCAACCGCCGGCTGCCGCTGCGCCGCCAGCCGATATCGCTCAGCCAGCCGGCGGCGATATTGGCGATGCTGGCGATCAACGCACCGCCCAGCACCGCTTGTCCCAACAGGGTCACGCGGTTGGCGGGGTCGATCGCGGCGACCTTCACCTGCAACAGGATCGACACGAACGGCATGAACGCGACGAACAGCCCGCAATAGGCGAGCGTGTAGAGCGCGACGAACCCGCGCGGCGTCGCGACCGGGGGTGCGTTCACCGTCCGGCGGTCCGGCGCAGCGCGACGACCAACTGGCTGATGGTATAGGGTTTGTGCAGCAGATCGAACCCCATCGTGCCGTGGCGGACGATCACGTCGCTATAGCCGCTGGTCAGCAGCACCGGCAGCCGCGGATACTGGTCCCGCACCCGCGCCGCCAGTTCCATGCCATCGATCCCCGGCATCATCACGTCCGAAAACACGGCGTCGAAGCCGTCCGGATTGGCGGCCAGCATGTCGAGGGCGACCTGCCCGTCGGCCGCGTGGACCGTGACGAAGCCGTGCGCCTCCAGCGCATGGGTGGTGGTGGTGCCGACCGCTTCGTTATCTTCGACCACCAGCACGCGCAGCCCGTCGCCGCCGCCCGGTTCGACCTCGCTGCGGATCGGGGCGGCATCGCCCGTCGGCGCGGCGGCACGCGGCAGGTACAGGATAAATTCGGTGTTGCCCGGCACGCTGCGCGCGCGGACCTCACCACCCGATTGCTTGGCGAACCCGAACACTTGGCTGAGGCCGAGGCCGGTGCCCTTGCCCAGCGCCTTGGTCGTGAAAAAGGGTTCGAAAATGCGACCGAGCGTTTCCTCGTCGATGCCGCTGCCGGTGTCGGCGATGGTCACTGCCACGAACGATCCCGGCGCGGCGGGCGCGGTCGCGCTGGCGGGGATGCCGTCGATGCACCCGACCGACAACGTCAGCCGCCCCTCCCCCTGCATCGCGTCGCGGGCATTGGCAGCGATGTTGACGAGGGCGGTGTCGAACTGGTTGGGATCGGCATCGACGAACGCCGGGTCGGCGCTGGCGTCGATCGTCACCTTGATCCGGGACCCGGCGAGGGTGCGGACGATGTCGCCGAGCGCCGCGACGGCGACATTGGCGTCGAACGTCTCGGGCCGAAGCGCCGAGCGGCGGGCGAAGGCGAGCAGCTGCCCGGTCAGTTTCGCGGCACGATCGACGGTATCGCTGATCGCGGAGAGATAGCGTTCGCGGCGTTCCGGCGCGAGCGCGGGTTGCCGGAGCAGATCGACCGCGGAGCGTACGATCGTCAGCAGATTGTTGAAATCATGGGCGACGCCGCCGGTCAGCTGGCCGATCGCCTCCATCTTCTGGCTCTGGCGCAGGGCGTCCTGCGCGGTGACCAGCGCCCGCGTGCGGTCGACCACCTGTTCCTCGAGCGACGATGCGAGGGCGGCGAGTTCGCGCTCGGCGCGGCGGCGCTCGGTCGCGGCGCGGGTGCGTTCGGCGACCTCGCGGACGAAGGCGATTTCGTCGTCGCGCCAGACGCGCGGCTCGCCGTGATTGGCGTAGAGCAGCGCGACCAGCCCGCCCAGTTCGGTCAGCGGCATGTTGATGAACGCGCGGGCGTTGATCGATTCCAGCTGTGCGGCGGTGTCGGCGGTGCGCGGGTCGATCCGGGCATCCTCGACCACCGCCGTCTCGCCACGTTTCAGGTCGTCGATGTAACAACCATAATCGCGGAACTGGAGCACCCCGGCAAGGCTGGCGACGCCGGGCGTGTTCCAGTCGCGTTCGATGGTGATCGTTTCCGCTGCGCGGTCGACGATGCCATAGCCGACCCGGTCGACGCCCAGCGCCTCACCGATGATGCGCGACGCGGCGGTGGTCATCTCGACCGGATCGTCGAGCAGGCGCAGCATCTCGTTCAACTCGGCCATCGCCGCGCGCATCCGCTCGAGCCGCTTGTACGCGGTGACGTCGATCGACACGCCGGTCAGGCGGGTGATGTCGCCCGCAGCGTTCCGAGTCGGCTGTCCCCGGCTGGCGATCCAGCGGGTCTCGCCGTCGGGCAGACGGACGCGGACCTCGATCTCGAGCGATGCTCCCTCGAAGCTCGCCTCGATCGCGGCCATGGCGGCCGGACGATCGTCGGGATGGAGGATCGCGGAGATTTCGGCGGGCGATGGCGGGTAATCGGCGTCGAAGCCGAAATTGGCGCGGCAGATTGCCGACATGCTCAGCTGTCGCGTGACGCGGTCGAACGACCAAGTGCCGAACCGCCCGGCCTCCAGCGCGAACAGCATCTCGCGTTCACGCTCTTCCTGTTCGCGAAAACGGCCCGCCAGCTCGGCGAGCAACGCGGCATTGGTCGATTCCAGTCCGTCGACCCGGTCGCGTTCGGCAGTGACGTCGAGCTGGCTGGCGAAAAAATAGGCGAGCTTGCCATCGGCATCGGGGACGGGGGCCAGCAACAGCCGGTTCCAGAACGCCGTCCCGTCGCGGCGATAGTTGCGGATGTCGATCTCGATCGACTCTTCGGCCGCCACCGCCGCGCGAATCTGCGCGACGGCCGCGGGGTCGCTATCCTCACCCTGCAGGAAACGGCAGTTCCGACCGATCACCCATTCGCGGTCGTACCCGGTCAGACGGCAAAACGCGTCGTTGACGAAGACCAGCGGATTGTCGGGCAGTCGGGGGTTGGTAACGACCATCGGCATCCGGGTCGCGCGCACCGCCGCCACGAACGGGTCGGTACCGCTGTCGGTCCCGGCGATTTCCAGCGCGATGCGATGGTCGTCGCGCTGCGCCCGTTCGCTGCTACCCCCGTCCAGATCCACGTCGCCTCGCATCGTCCACACAACGTGGCCCGACGGCCGCCGTTCCGCAGCCGTGCCCCCGGACCCATGCTATGATCGGATCAGCGACGGACGTCCAGCCCGCCGGCAAGAAACGCATCGATATCGGATTGATGAAACAGGCTAAAATCGCCGGGCAACGAATGCTTCAGCGCCGCGACCGCAAGGCCCCAGCGCGCCGCCACGTCCTCGCTTTCACCCGACATCAGCCCGTGCAGCACGCCGCTGGCAAAGGCGTCGCCGCCGCCGATCCGGTCGACGATGCCGGAGATCGAGACCTCCGGGGTCTGGACCGAACCGGTCGGCGTGTCGATCCGCGCCGACAGGCGGTGATGGTCGGCATCGATGACATGGCGCGCGGTCGAGGCGATGTGCTTGAGGTTCGGGAACGCCGCGAACGCCGCTTGCGCGGCTTCACGCCGGCGATCTTCGCCATCGCCGGAAAAGTCCTGTCCGATCAGCAGCGACACATCGCGGTGGTTCCCGAACAGCAGATCGGCAAGGTCGACCAGCCGGGTCAGCACGCCGCGTGGATCGCTGTCCCACGCTTCCCACAGCCGGGCGCGGTAATTGCCGTCAAACGAGATCGTCAGCCCCTTCGCGCGCGCAGCTTCGGCAGCGGCGATCGCGGCATCGGCGCTCTCCCGCCCCAGTGCCGGAGTGATTCCCGACAAGTGCAGTCGGGTACAGCCGTCGAGCAACCGGTCCCAGTCCCAGCTGTCGGCCGGTGCGGTCGCAAAGCTGGAGCCGGCGCGGTCATAAACGATGTCCGACGCGCGCAACCCCGCCCCGACGCTGAGGAAATACAGGCCCATGCGTCCGTCCTGGGTCACGACCCGCGAACAATCGACGCCCTGCGCGCGGAGCGCCGACACGGCCCCGCGCCCCAGCGGGCTGTCGGGGACCGCGCTGGCGCACGCGGTGGCATGGCCGAGATTGGCGAGACCGACCGCGACATTCGCCTCCGCCCCGCCGACATTCACGTCGAACCGGCCGCTCTGCATCAACAACTCGCGGCCCGGCGCGGTCAGTCGCAGCAGCAATTCGCCGAAACACAGGATCATCGCGCCAGCCATCCCCCATCGACCGCAAGGACGTGACCGTTAACATAATCGGACGCGGACGAGGCAAGGAATACCGCAGCACCGCCCAGATCGTCGGCCGCACCCCAACGCCCGGCGGGAATGCGCTCGACGATCTGGCGGTTGCGGGTTTCGTCGGCCTGCAAGGCGGCGGTGTTGTTGGTCGCGATATAGCCTGGCGCGATCGCGTTGACGTTCACGCCCTTCGCCGCCCATTCGTTTGCGAGCAGCTTGGTCAGGCCGCCGATCCCCGATTTCGACGCGGTATAGCTCGGCACGCGGACACCGCCCTGAAAGGTCAGCATCGACGCGATGTTGATGATCTTGCCCCGCCCCTGCGCGACCATATGCCGGCCGGCGGACTGGCAGAGGAAAAACACCGATTTCAGGTTGGTGTCGATCACCGCGTCCCAATCGGCTTCGGTGAAGTCGAGGCTGTCGGCGCGGCGGATGATCCCGGCATTGTTGACCAGAATGTCGAGGCCGCCCAGCGTATCGACGACCTGCGACACGACCCCTTCGACCGGCGCGATGGTCGACAGGTCGGCGGAGACGATCTCCGCACGGCGACCCATTGCCCGCGCCCGTTCGGCGGTATCGGTGGCCGGGGTACGACCGATCAGCGCGACATCGGCCCCAGCCGCGGCGAGCGCCAGCGCGATGGCCTGTCCGATGCCCGTATTGGCACCGGTGACGGCCGCGACCCGGCCCGAAAGATCGAAAGGATTCATGGTTGGTCCCTCTTGTCCCGCCGGGCGGGTTCCAAAGCGGTCATGGCAATGCGGCTGGAAGAACGCCCCTTCGAACCGGACGTCGCCCCGGCGCAGGCTGGGGCCTCCCGCGGCTCCTGCCGCGCTCCATCACCGGGAGATCCCAGCCTGCGCCGGGATGACGTTTGGTTCGAGTACGATCGTCAGCAGTGCCGTTCGCTCACGCCAGTTGGCAGATGTCGAGCACGTTCATGTCGGTATAGTCCTGGTTCTCACCCGCCATCGCCCAGATGAACGCATAGGCGCGCGTGCCCGACCCCATATGCACCGACCACGGCGGCGAGATGACCGCTTCCTCATTGCCCATGACGATGTGGCGCATCGCTTCGCCCTCGCCCATGTAATGGAACACCTTGTCGTTGTCGGTCGGCAGTTCGAAGTAGAAATAGATCTCGCTGCGACGCTCATGAATGTGCGGCGGCATGGTATTCCACACGCTGCCGGGCTTCAGCACCGTCAGCCCCATAACCAGCTGCGCCGAATCGCATACGCCCGGAATGACCAGCTGATAGATGGTGCGTTCGTTCGATTCCTCCAAGCTGCCACGGTCGAGCGCATTGGCGTCGGCGATGCCGAGCTTGCGGGTGGTGAAACCTTTATGCGCCGGGCACGATGCGATATAGAAACGCGCGCCCGTGCCGCCGAATTCGACGTCGGTGGCACCCATGGTGACATAGACGCAGTCCTTGTTGCCGAGCGTGAACGTCTCGCCATCGACGGTCAGCGTGCCTTCGGCATCGCCGACATTGACCACGGCCATTTCGCGCCGTTCGAGAAACGGGTGCCCGGCGGCCGATTTCGGTTCGGTCTGCGCGGGCAGCTTCACCGGCGTATCGCCGACCGCAACGCCACCGATCACGAACCGGTCGGCATGGGTATAGTTCAGGACGCATTCGCCTTCACGGAACAGCCCGTCGATCAGATACCGGTCGCGCAGTTCCTCGTTCGAAACGCATTCCATCATGTCGGGATGGGTTGCGTAATAAGTGCGGTCGAACATGTCTCTCTCCATCAGGTAACCGGTATCAGCGCAGGCTCGCTGCCAAGGGGTCCGGCGGTTCGATTTGGTTATTACCGTCCTACCCCCCCGGAACCGTCCCGTCGACCGGTTTTTGTGATAGAAGAATGGTGGATTTGCGTCGCAGCGAACCGTTGCCGCCGATAGGGCCGGTCCATCTTATCGTTCCGTAATATGATTTACCTGTTCGATATGCGGACATTTCAGTGTCGAAACTCCGACCGACTGAACCGCTTCAACAATAAATGACACCGGTTCCCTGTCCTTGTATATCCGGCAGGCGCTCTCCGTGCTCTTGCCCCTGCCCGCCCCGCCCGGCAAAGCGACGGTCATGCAACCGCTCGACCCCCAGCAACAATCCGCCCGCATCTGGTTCGAATCGCTGCGGGACCGCATCTGTGCGTCATTCGAAGCGATCGAGCGCGAGGGCGGGTCGGACGCCACCTTCGACTATAGCCGCTGGGACCGCGTCGACCCGTCGGGCGAGCCCGGTGGCGGCGGTGTTCGCGGGGTGATGAAGGGCAAGGTGTTCGAAAAGGTCGGGGTGAACGTCTCGACGGTCGGCGGCACGTTCGAGGGCGAGTTCGCCAAGTCGATCCACGGGGCCGCCGACGATCCGCGGTTCTTCGCGACGGGTATCAGTCTCGTCGCGCACATGGCCAATCCGCATGTCCCCGCCGTCCATATGAACTGCCGGTTCCTGGTGACCACCAAACGCTGGTTCGGCGGCGGCGCGGACCTCAATCCGCCCCTCCCCTATCCGGAGGATACCGCCGACTTCCATGCGGCGATGCAGGCCGCCTGCGATGCCCATGATCCGGTGCACTATCCGCGGTTCCGGCAATGGGCCGACGATTACTTCTACATCCCCCATCGCGGCGTGCACCGCGGGGTCGGCGGCATCTTCTACGACCATCTGTCGAACGACTGGGAGGACGATTTCGCCTTTACCCGCGATGTCGGGGAAGCATTCCTGTCGATCTATCCCCAACTGGTCCGGCGGCGGATGGGAATGCCGTTCGACGATGCCGATCGCGCCCGGCAGCTCGAATGGCGCGGGCGCTATGCCGAGTTCAATCTGGTCTATGACCGGGGGACGCTGTTCGGCCTGAAGACCGGCGGCAATATCGATGCGATCCTGATGAGCCTGCCGCCGCTGGCGACGTGGGGCTGACGCGGTGGGGCTGATCCCGGTCAAGCCGGACGAGGTGGCGACGATCGTCACCTCGCTCGAAATGCTCGAACGGCCGCGTCCGGCCCCGCTGCCGGCGTCGTCGCTGCAACTGGTGCGCTGGGACAAGCCGGCGATCGATCGCTATCGCGCGCTCTTCCGCCGGATCGGCGGACCATGGCTGTGGTTTTCGCGACTGGTGATGGCCGACGACACGCTGGCCGCAATCCTCCATGGCGATGCGGTCCGCATCTGGGCGGTGGTCGATCGCGCGGGGATCGAGGTCGGAATGCTCGAACTCGACGACCGGAAGGCGGGCGAGTGCGAACTATCCTATGTCGGACTGATCCCCGAACTGACGGGACAGGGCCTTGGCCGCTGGCTGATGGCGCAGGCGCTGGGGCTGGCGTGGCGCAAGGATGTGCGGCGGGTCTGGGTCCATACCTGTACGCTCGACCATCCCGGTGCGTTGGGCTTCTATCGGCGTTCGGGGTTCGTGCCGTACCAGCGGACGATCGAAACCTTCGCCGATCCGCGCGCCATCGGCATCCTTCCTGCCGACGGCGCGCCGCATTATCCCCTGCTGGCCAACCGTCGATAGACGGTCGCCCGGACCAGCGCGAAGGCGGTCGACATCGCCGCCCCGACAAAGGCGATCGCGGTCGCGAGCATAGCCATCGTCACCGGATTGCCGCCGCTGCGCGATACCGCACTGGCGGTGTTGGTCAGCAGCAGCGCAATCAACTGCCCGCCGAAATACAACAGCGCCGACAGCGACAGCAGTTGCAGCACATGACCGCGCGTCAGCGCGAGCGCGCGGCTCATCGCATCGCCAAAACGCCGCTCCGGCTCGGCAACCAGTACCGGCATAACCACGAACACCCGGCCGATCACGTACAGGCCGGGCAGTACCAGCAGCAGCAATCCGACCGTCTTGGCCGCGTTGACCAGCAGCGTCGCCGCCACCAGCACCGGCAGGCGGCGGGCGACGCTGCGCAAGGCCTCGCCCACCGTCGGACGGGTAGAATCGAGCAACAGCGTCAGCAGCACTGCGATACCGATCAGTTCAACCAGCAGCTGCAGGCCGAACCATGGGGCGTTATCGATCAACTGTGCCTGCATCACTGCCAGCATCGCGCGCTCGTCCGCCGCGCCAGCCGCGCCGACCGAAACCTGCGTCTGTGCCGTCGTCAGCAACAGCGACAGCGCCAGATTGGGCAGGAAGAAGAACACGCCCGCGACCGCCACGATAACGTCGCGATCCCGCCGCCAGATCGCGACCGCTTCACGGACCGCCGCACCGATATCCAGCCTCATGCGAAGACGGCCAGATCGTCCTGCTCGCCGACGATGGCGCGATACAGCTTGCCGATGAACGCCGACTGGAACAGCGCCAGCACCGAACTGACCGCCGCAACCGCGACCGCGCCACCGATGGCGGCGAGCGACAGGCCGCCGGTATCGCCGGCGATCAGCGCGACGACCGAACCGAACACGAACTGCGCCGCCGATACGGCGATCCCGGCGACGATGGCGTACAGGATGATCAGCCCGATCAGCTTCCACGTCATGCCCCGCGTCAGCGCGAACGCACGACCGAACGCGCCCAGCCCGCGCCGCTCCATCGCGATGACCGCATTGATCGGCAGCAACCGCGCCGACAGCCACAGGACGAACAGCGCGAAAACGACGAAATAAAGCAGCGCCGAACCGAGCTTGCCGAATTCGGACGGCTGCAACGACGTGCCGTTCGCGATCGCCATGAAATCGAACCCGCTGGCCACGGCCAGCAGGATGCCGGGAAGCGCGAGGATGGCGAGTGCGACGAGGACGACGATGCTGATCCCGATCAGCGGCACGAACCGGCGGGTGGCGATGTTCATCGCCGCATGACGATCCTCGCGACCATTCGGCTGCGCGGCGAACCCGATCAAATACAATGCACCCCATAGCGAGATCAGCATGGTCGCCACTGACAACAGCCCGAGGGCAGCGGCGGTGCCGCCCGTCGCATCGGCGCGCACCCCGGCGAGGCTGCCGCTGACCGCCGGCGCAGCGAACTGGGTGACGATCAGTACCGGCATCACCGCGCCCAGATGATCGCGGACGAAATCGACCGCCCGGTCCCACACCGTTCCGACACTTACCATCGTTGCGCTCGCTCCCCATTTGTTCGATGGACGTCGCTCTACCTCTCCTCTTCCCGAATGAAAATGGCTACCCACTCCTTCGTCCCGCCCATCGCGACCGAACAGCAGATCGAATGGCGCCGCTCGCCCGGCCGCATCGAATATCCGGCGGCGCTGGCGGAGATGGAGGCGCGCGCGACCGCCATCGCCGATCGCAGCGCGACCGAAATGGTGTGGCTGCTCGAACATCCGCCGCTCTACACCGCCGGCACCAGCGCCGACCCCGCCGAGCTGCTCGATACCCGGTTCCCGGTCCATGCGGCGGGACGCGGCGGTCGCTATACCTATCATGGGCCGGGCCAGCGGATCGGGTATCTGATGCTCGACCTGACCCGGCGCGGGCGCGACGTGCGGCGCTTCGTCCATGCGGTCGAATCATGGGTCATCGGCGCGCTCGGTGAATTCGGTATTCATGCCTATGCCGTGCCCGACCGGATCGGCATCTGGACCAGCGACGGCAGGACCGAGGCAAAGATCGGCGCGATCGGCGTCCGGGTGCGGCGATGGGCGACCCTGCATGGATTTTCGGTCAATCTCGCCCCGGATCTGACACATTTCGGTGGGATTATTCCATGTGGTATCGCGGAATATCCGGTGACGAGCGCGCAGGCCCTCGGCAAACCGATCGATACCAATGATTTCGACCGGGCGTTGGCAGACGGTTTCGCCGTCTTCCTGAGCGCCTTGTACGCTAGTGCACAAAACGAGGCTTGAGGGGGACGGGTCGTTCGACTACTGTCCCGAGCGGATTGGGTATGAACGGCTAAGAACGCCGCCTACTCCACAGCTTAGGGAGCTTACCATGCGTGCATTTTCGAAGATTCTGACCGGTTCGATCGTTGCCGGCGCGGCACTGGCACTGTCGGCTTGCGGTGGCAACACCGAAACCACCGCCGACAACGCGACCGTCACCGACCTGAACTCGACCGACATGATGGACGGCACGATGTCGGACAACATGACCGCCGTTGACGGCGCGATGGGCAACGACACCATGATGATGTCGAACGACAGCATGATGTCGAACGATACCATGATGATGTCGAACGAAGCCGGCATGACCAACGCCATGTAATCAGCCGTTTCGGCTATTCTGGCAGGGGGCCGTCCGGGCGACCGGGCGGCCCCTTCTCGTTGCGCGATCGGGCGGCGCGACGATCGTTACGCGGCCGTGCGGCGAAACGTGACGTGATCGTAAAATCGGGCTTGGGTCGCTGGGCAAAACTGCCTAACCATCGCGCTCGTCCAAGGCGCTGATGCGCCGTGAAAGAAAGAGATGAGCGTAGTGCGTACTCTGGTCCTGGCCGCTGTCGCCGCCCTGACCGTCGCGGCAACCCCCGCGTCGGCACAATTTTATCTGAAGCCGGTCGATATCGACGGCCCGCGCGTTACCGGCGAGGAGACCGGCGTCGCCACGCAGGCACTGCCCGGCGCGACCCCCGCCGAACTGCGTGCCGCGGTGTTGTGGAACCTGCGATCGGGGCTGAACGTCGCGGCGTTGCAATGCCAGTTCGAACCGACGCTGCTGACGCTGCACAATTACAATGCGATGCTGTTCGATCACACCGACGAGCTGAAGCAGAGCTATGACGCGCTCAGCAAATATTTCATCCGCACCGCCGGGTCGACCAAGGCCGGCCAGACCGCGCTCGACCAGTTCGGCACCCGGGTATATTCGGGCTTCTCGACGGTTTCGGCGCAGCTCGGCTTCTGCCAGGCGGCAAACGAGATCGGACAGGAAGCGATCTTCGTACCGCGGGGCTATCTGGGCGAGTTCGCCGAGATGCGGCTGCGCAAGCTGCGCAACTCGCTGGTCGCGTATGGCGATCAGCAGTTCACGCGCGCCATCCCCTATTATGTGCGCCCGGTGCGGCTCTACCAGTTCGAGAACAAGAAGTGCTGGCGCAAGGGGCTGTGGCAGACGAAGCGTTGCGGCGAGTTTCCCGCCTGATCGTCACCGGCCGACGATTTCAAAAAAAGAAGCGTAGCGGTCGGAACCAAGCATCGGGCATCCCGTTATCACCCTCGGATAGCGATTTTATGCCCCCCCGCTCTCGCTATCCACGAACAGGGCCCGGTTGGTGTGAACCCTCCCCCCCCCCCGGTAGCATCGCCGGGCCCGAATTCGAATTCTGAGTTAAACAGCCCGTCCGCGAAAGCGGACGGGTTGTTTTTTGTCGGTAGCGCGAAACGGTTGCCGAACCGGAACGAACCGGCGGGTCGGTCATTTTCCTGTGGAGCGGCTCGAGCCGCCTATTCATCGGAGGTCCTCATGCGAAAGTTTCTCAGCCTGGCAGTAATTGCCGGTGCCCTCGTCATCAGCGCGTGCAACACCGTCGAGGGTGTCGGTCGTGACGTTTCCTCGGCAGGTGATGCCGTCGCAGGCGCGGCGAAGGATTCGAAGTAGGTCCGTCGGACGGACCAAGGTCACGGTGCGGTTCGGGTTTCGTCCGGACCGCCCCTTTTTCTCTCCGCGTGACCGTGTCCACAATGACCGACAGCGCCGCAAACCTTGCCAACCGGTCCAACACTGGCGGTCGCGACTACTCTGTAAAGATGGCGCCCGGAGTGGGCGGTGATCGCCGCACCCGGCAAGATGCGTCGCGAGCACCCGACACCGACGCGGCGGCCGAACCGAGCGCCCGCAGCGCGCCGCGAAGGTGCCTCGCGGTGATGGCTTCCCGAGCGCCGCGACGTACATCGTCACGGCACCTCGTCGACCTTCAGGCGGCTTCTTCGTCCGTAGCTGCTTCGGGATCACGCTTTGCCCGGCGCTTCTCGGTGAACCAGATCGCGATCAGTGCCAGTTCGTAAAGCAGGATCAGCGGCACCGCGAGCAGGACCTGTGACCCGATATCGGGCGGCGTCGCAACGGCGGCGATGGCGAAGGCCGCGACGATCGCGTAGCGCCGCGCGCCGACCAGTTGCTTGCGGGTAACGATACCAGCCAGTTCCAGCAGCATCAACAGGACCGGCAACAGGAACGCCAGACCGAATGCGAACAGGAACTGCATCACGAACGACAGATAGTTTTCGACCGACGGCAACGCTTCCTGCTGCACGCCGCCCAGATTGCCCTGATAGCCGAGCAGGAAATGCAACGCGACCGGGATCGTGGCGTAATAAGCCAGCGCCGCACCGGCGATGAACAGCACCGGCGTGGCCAGCAGAAACGGAAACAGTGCCTTCTTTTCGTTCCGATACAGCCCGGGTGCGACGAATTGCCACAGCTGGTTGGCGATTACCGGGAACGCCAGCATCATCGCAGCAAAGAACGCGACCTTGATCTGGACGAAGAAAGCCTCGAAAATCTGCGTGAAGATGACCTTCTTCTGCCCGGCCGCCAACAATGGCTGAACGAGGAACGACAGGATCTGTTCGGAAAAATAGAAGCAAAGGCCGAAACACAGCGCGACGGCAATCACCGAATAAAGCAGGCGACGGCGCAGTTCGATCAGGTGATCGAGCAGGGGCGCCTGACTATTGTCGATATCGTTCATGACGCAGCCTTGCCATCGGCAGCGGGCGGTTGGTCGGCCGGACCCTCGCGCAGTTCGGGACGCTCGACCATGACCGGCGCTGCATGATCGACCGGCTGCACCGGGTCATGGACCGGCGGTGGCGGCGACGGCGCATCGACCGGATGGACCGCAGCATCCGTGGTCGGATGCTCGCGCATGATCCGGGCGTTCTCTTCCGCCCATTTCTTTTCCATTTCGGCCAGCTCGGCCTCGCGGACCATCGTATCGAACCCCGATCGGAACTGCCGCGCCACGCCACGCGCCTTGCCGACCCAATGGCCGACAAAGCGCATCGCTTTGGGCAAGTCCTTCGGGCCGATGACGAGCAACGCGACGAGCCCGACGAGCAGCAATTCGGAAGAATCGATATTGAACATCGGCGCTCGACTTCAGGCGGGCCACCGGCCCGCCGGTTGGCAAAGGATCAGCGGTCGCCGTGCGGACGGTCGGTGTCGCGCACGATCGGATCGCGCTGCACCGGATCGCGCGGGGCGGGATCGTGATCATATCGATCATCGCCGGGACGCTGTTCCAGCCGTTCGCGCGGACGAACGGGCGGCGGCGGTACGTCGTCGTCCTCGGCCATGCCCTTTTTGAAGCTTTTCAGCCCCTTCGCCACATCGCCCATCATGTCGGAAAAACGCCCCTTGCCGAACAGCAACAGGACCAGGACGCCGACGATAAGCCAGTGCCAAATACTAAGACCACCCATCGTCCACACTCCAAGCGAAACGGATCGTGCGCTTCACTTAGTCGCTATCGTCGCCGCTTTCCAGCATGGTTGCGAAGGCATCGTCGATTGGTTCGAGTAAACCGGCGGCGCGCAGGTCGTCGATCCCGGGCAGGTCGCGCCGGCTGTCGAGACCGAAATGGTCGAGAAAGGCGGGAGTCGTGGCATAGGTCAGCGGTCGTCCGGGCACCTCGCGCCGTCCCGCCGGCCGGATCCAGCCGGCGACGAGCAGCACGTCGATCGTCCCCTTCGAAATCTGTACGCCGCGGATCGATTCGATGTCCGCGCGGGTCGCCGGCTCGTGATAGGCGATGATCGCCAGCGTCTCGATCGCCGCACGCGATAGCCTGCGCGATTCGTCCCGGTCGCGGCGCAGGAAATGGGCGAGGTCGGGGGCGGTCTCGAAATGCCAATACTCGCCGCGCCGAACCAGCCCGAACCCCCGCCCGGCATGGTCGGCCTGGATCACGCCCAGCGCCGCCCGGACATCGCCGTTGCCGACATAGGCGGCGATCATGCCGGCGGTCAGCGGCGTCTCGCTGGCGAACAGCACCGCTTCCACCGCCCGGACGAACGGATCGGTCATGCGATCCGCCGGATGTCGATCGGGCCGAACGGCGCGTCCTGCCGGATCGCCACCCTGCCCTGCCGCGCCAGTTCGAGCGCCGCGAGAAAGGTCGAGGCCAGCGCCGAGCGACGAAAGCGTTCGTCGGCGTCGCGGGGCAGGAACGTGCCGATCGCGGTCCAGTCGATCCGGGTGCCGAGCATCGCCTGCACCCGTTCGATCGCGACCTCCAGCGTCATGACGGGCCGGTGCCGCACGATATGCAACACCGGCCGGGTCCGTGCGCTGACCCGGCCATAGGCACCGATCAGGTCGTACAGGCTGGCATCCCAGCGCGCCTTGCGCACGACATGCAGCCCTTCGGGATCGCCGCGCATGAACACGTCGCGGCCGATCCGGTCGCGCGCCAGCAGCCGCGCCCCGGCCTCCCGCATCGCATCGAGCCGTTCGAGCCGCAGTTGCAGGCGCAGCGCCAGTTCCTCGGGGTCCGGGTCCATCTCCGGCTCGCGCGGCAACAGCAGTGCCGATTTGAGATAGGCCAGCCATGCCGCCATCACGAGCCAGTCGGCGGCCAGTTCCAGCCGCACCGCCGCCGCCCGATCGATCCAGCGCAGATATTGCTCGACCAGCGCGAGGATCGAGATGCGCCGCAGGTCGACCTTCTGCGTCCGGGCGAGCGCCAGCAACAGGTCGAGCGGCCCTTCCCATCCGTCGAGTTCAATCGTCAGTGTCGGCGCGTCGGCTTCCATGGCGGCGATCCTATCCGCGCGACGCAGCAGCGTCAGGCGAGCGCGAGCAGTTGGTCGCGGGTCGCGATGAGGTCGGCGAACGGGATATCGCTCGTCCTGCCGGCACCGGCCATCGCGCGGTCGAGCCGCGCCCGCGAACCGGCGGCGATGCTGTCGAGGCGGTCGGCGATCGCCACCATTTCGTCGATGCGCGCCCAGCAATCGAGCACCACGTCGCAGCCGGCGGCGATCGCTGCCGACGCCTTGTCCGCCGGTGTTCCCGACAACGCCTTCATATCGATGTCGTCGGTCATCAGCAGGCCGTCGAACCCGATCCGATCGCGGATGATCCGCTGTATAACGGTCGGTGACAGCGTCGCCGGACGGTCGGCGTCCCACGCAGAAAACACGACATGCGCAGTCATCGCCATCGGCGCGTGTGCCAGCGTGCGGAATGGTTGCAGGTCGATCGCCAGGTCAGCGTCCGATGCATCGACGCGGGGCAGTTCGAGATGGCTGTCGACCCGTGCCCGGCCATGACCCGGCATATGCTTGACGATGCCGATCACCCCGGCCGCCGCGAGGCCGTCGAGCGTGGCGCGACCAAGGGCGGCGACCTGCATCGGATCGGCACCATAGCTGCGGTCGCCGATCGCGCCGGTCATGTCGGGTTGGGCCACGTCGAGCAGCGGCAGCGCATCGACGGTTACGCCGACCTCCGCCAGCATCGCGCCGATCGCCTGCCCATTTGCCCTGGCCGCCGCAATCGCCGAGGACGGCGCGCGGTCGTAGAGCGCGGCGAACGCGGCAGGGGCCGGAAAGGCGGGCCATTCGGGCGGCCGCATCCGCGCGACGCGACCGCCCTCCTGATCGATCAGGATCGGCAGATCGGCCCGCCCCGACAGGTCGCGCAACGCATCGGTCAGCGCGCGCATCTGTTCGCGATCGACGCAATTGCGGCCGAATAGGATATAGCCGAGCGGATCGGCTTCGCGGAACAGCGCGGCTTCGTCGGCGGTCAGCGTCGGGCCGGACAGGCCAAAGATCACGGGCTTCATACGCGCCGGGCTACCGCAGGCGGCCCGGCGCGACAACCGGTGGTTGTCACCGGGCGATGAAGCAATTCTCCCCCGCCAGTTTCAGCTTGCCGCACAGGTCCGATGCCTGATTGGCGCTGCCGGCATTCACCCGCAGGCGATGGACGGTCTTGCCCTTCACCTCGGCGACCTGCACCGATTTGCCCAGCGGAGCGAGATAGGCAAAGCGGCGCGACAGCTGGTTCCAGGCGCTGTTGGCGACCGCTTCGCTGGGGAACGACCCCAGCTGTACCACCGAACCACCCGCCCCCGCCGCCACCGGCGCGGGTGCCGCAACCGCCGGGGCACGTGCCTCCAGCCGCTGGGTAGTGGTGGGTACGGCCGTGGCGACACGGCCGGTGCCGCTGTTCGCCGGGGTATTGGCCGGGGCGGCGGCGCTGCCCTGCACCGGTGCCTCGGGGACTGCGTTGAGATTGACCGAGGCATTGCCGCCGGTCGCCCCTTCGCTGGTCGCGATGGCGGTGTCGCTGTCGCCGGTGACCTGCATGCCGTCGCTTCCCTCGGCACGCGTCTTGTACGGCTCGTTCGGCGCGGCGATCAGGTCACCGGTGCCGCTGGCGGTCGGCGCGTCGCGTTGCCGGAGCAAGGCAAAGACGATCGCGGCCACCATCAGCAGCCCGATCAGCACCAGCAATACCGTCCGCCAGACCGGGCGCGGCGCGTCCGGTTCCGGATCGGCGCTTTCGAGCCACGGCAGACGTTCGTGGTCGGGATCGCGCGATGCGATCGAATCCGCCATTATTTCATCTCCTCAACCGCCTCGACCCCCATGATGGCGAGGCCGTTGCGGATAATCTGCCCGATCGCGCGCGCAAGGAAAAGCCGTGCCTGCGTCAGCGCCACATCATCGGGCTGAAGATAGCGGCGCGACGGGTCGTCATTGCCCAAATTCCACGCCGCGTGGAATTCCGCAGCCAGGTCATACAGGTAGAATGCGATGCGATGCGGTTCCCGCACGGCGGCCGCGCTTTCGACCATGCGCGGAAACTGCGCCGCGCGCTTCACCAGCGCCAGCTCGACCGTGTCGAGACGGGACAGGTCGGCATCGTCGACCACGGCAATCCCCGCCTCGGCGGCACGCCGGGCCAGCGAATGGACGCGGGCATGGGCATATTGGACGTAGAAGACCGGATTGTCCTTCGACGCCTCGACCACCTTGGCGAAGTCGAAATCCATCTGCGCATCGGCCTTGCGCGTCAGCATGGTGAAGCGGACGACGTCCTTACCGACCTCGCTCACGACATCGGCGAGCGTCACGAAGTTGCCGGCGCGTTTCGACATCTTGACCGGCTCACCGCCGCGCAGCAGCCGTACCATCTGCACCAGCTTCACGTCGAAGCGCGTTTTGCCCTCGGTCAGCGCCTGCACCGCCGCGACGATCCGCTTGACGGTGCCGGCATGGTCCGCGCCCCAGATGTCGATCAGCTGGTCGACGCCCTCCGCCTTCTGAAAATGATAGGCGAGGTCGGCCCCGAAATAGGTCCAGCTGCCGTCCGACTTCTTGATCGGACGATCCTGATCGTCGCCGAACTTGGTCGAGCGGAACAGCGGCAGTTCGACCGGCTCCCAGTCCTCGGGCGTCTCGCCCTTGGGTGCTTCGAGGACGCCGTCATAGACGAGGTCGCGCGCGCGCAGCCATGCCTCGGCGGCTTCGGGCTTCTTCGCCGCCTGCAACTCGGCTTCGGACGAGAAGACGTCATGTTCGATGCCGAGCAGCTTCAGATCGGCGCGGATCATGTCCAGCATCGCCGCGACGGCACGGGTCCGGAACAGCACCAGCCACTCGTCCTCCGGCGCGTTCACATACCGGTCGCCGAACTCGGCAGCCAGCGCCTGCCCCACCGGGACCAGGTAATCGCCGGGATACAGACCCTCGGGAATGGTCACGGTTTCGCCCAGCGCCTCGCGATAGCGCAGATGCGCCGAACGGGCGAGGACGGCGACCTGCCCGCCGGCGTCGTTGACATAATATTCGCGGACGACGCGCGCACCGTTCCATTCGAGCAGGCTGGCCAGCGCATCGCCGACGACCGCGCCACGGCAATGGCCCATATGCATCGGCCCGGTCGGATTGGCCGAGACATATTCGATATTCACGACCGTCCCGGCCCCCGCCTGCGACCGGCCATAGGTGTCGCCTGCTTCGGCAATGGCGGCCAGTTCGGCGCGCCACGTCGCTTCGGTCAGCGTGAGGTTGATGAAGCCCGGCCCGGCGACCGACGCGGCAGCCACTTCGGGCAGGCCCGCCAGTTCGGCGACCAGCAATTCGGCCAGCGCGCGCGGGTTGGTCTTCGCCGGCTTGGCAAGGACCATCGCCGCATTGGTCGACAGGTCGCCATGGGCAGTATCGCGCGGTGGCTCGACCGTGATCGCTCGTCGCTCCAGCCCCGCCGGCAGGTCGCCACGTGCCACGAGCGTGTCGAGCGCGCGGTCGAGATGGGCGAAGAAACGGGGGTACAGCGTCATGGCGGTTCCGGTCGATTGGTGGAACCGCGCCGCTTAGCGGAAAGGACCGGCTTAGGCAAAAGCTGCTATGCGGTCAGAACCCTTCGGGCAGGTCGATCGGCCCAACGACCTCGCGATAGCAGCGGACGGCGAACCGGTCGGTCATACCGGCGATGTAATCGGCGATGTGGCGGCTGCGATCGGGCTCGCTTTCGGGCAGCGTCGTGCGCCAGCCATCGTGCATCGCATGGGGATCGGCGTGGTAGGCGGCGAACAGCCCGGCGACGACTTGCCCCGCCATCTCCGCCGCCGCCAGCTGGCGCGGGTGATGGTACAGATTGGCGTACATGAAGCGTTTGAGCACCCGCTCTTGCTCGGCCATTTCGGGCGAGAAATGCGCGAGGCACTGGCCGGCGGCGCGCACATCGGCGACGGTCTCGACGCCTGCCGTCGCGACCCGGCGGCTGGTCTCGGCGATCAGGTCGTTGACCATCGAACCGATTTGCGACCGGGTCAGTTCGCCGACCAGTCGTTCGGGCGGCACATCGGGGAAACGGTTGCGCACCGCATCCCATCCGGCGGCGACGAACGGCACACTCAGCAACTGATCGAGCGTCAGCAACCCGGCGCGCAGGCCATCGTCGATGTCGTGATTGTCGTAGGCGATATCGTCGGCGATCGCCGCGACCTGCGCCTCCAGCGACGGCCATTCGTTCAGCCGCAGGGCGTGCGCCGCATCCGCCTGTGCCAGCGCCCATCCCGGCGTCGGGATCGGGCCGTTATGCTTGGCCAACCCCTCCAGCGTATCCCAGGTGAGGTTCAGCCCGCGCCAGCGCGGATATGGGCTGTCGAGCCAGGTCAGCGTCCGCAGCGTCTGCCCATTATGGTCGAACCCGCCATGCACGACCATCGCTGCTTCCAGCGCATCTTCGCCGGCATGACCGAACGGGGGATGGCCGATGTCATGAGCAAGGCACAGCGCCTCGGTCAGATCCTCGTTCAGCCCCAGCGTGCGGGCGACTGCGCGACCGATCTGCGCGACTTCGAGGCTGTGGGTCAGCCGGACCCGGAAATGATCGCCATCGGGGGCCATGAACACCTGCGTCTTGTGGCGCAGGCGACGGAAGCTGATCGAATGGATGATGCGGTCGCGGTCGCGCTGAAATGCGTCGCGTGGGCCACGCGTCGCGTCACCGGGTTCGGCGTGCAGGCGGCCGCCATGGGCGTGCGGATTCGCGGCATGGCTTGCGGTCACTTGACCGGGACCCGTGCGACCTTCTGGCCGACTTCGCTGGTGAAGGCGAAGGCCTGTACCCCCGATTTGCGCAGCGTGTTGACGAAGGCCTGCGCCTCGTCATCGGTCTTGAACGGTCCGGTCAGCAGGCGGTTGGTCGCGCGCAGCGAGGTGGTCCATGCCTGTCGCCCTTTCAGCGCAGGGGCCTTGTTGGCCATGATCGCCCACGCGGCGGGCAGGCCGGCGACGTTGGCACCGCCGGCGATCTGCACCCAATGGCGTTCGGGATCGGCCCGCTTGGCCGCGGCGAGCTTGGCAGCCTCGGCGGCTTCGGCCTTTTTCTGGTCGGCGAGCTTCTTCGCCTCGGCAGCCTTTTTGGCGGTCGCGGCGCGGGTGTCCGCCAGTTTCCTGGCGGCAGCGGCCTTGGCAACGTCTGCGGCGCGGAGATCGGCTTCGCGTTTTTCGGCGGCCTTGCGCGCGGCGGCGGCATCGGCGGCGAAGGCGGCGGCGCTGGTCGGGATGGTGGCGACGGGCGGCGGGCCGACGCCGAGTTCGGAGGCCGGAATGTCGAGGTTGCGGATGATGCGGGCAAGGACGTCGTCGTTCGTTTCGCGCCGGGCGGCGACCGTCGTGGCGGCGGTCGAAACGGCTGGCGTCGCCGGGGGCGGCGTTTCGGGCGGGCGGTCGACGACGGTGACCGGCACCGGCGCGGCGGCGACCTGCACCGGCGGACGGGCGGCCTGTGCCAGCCGGTCGCGTTCCGCCAGCGCAGCGGCGGCGACGCGGCGTTCCTCGGCCTGACGCGCGGCGACCCGTTCCGCTTCCAGTCGGGTTGCCTCGGCGATACGCGTCTGTTCGGCCTGTTGGGCGGCGAGTTGCTGCGCGTCGCGTTCGCGCTGGGCCAATGCCGCCTTTTGGGCATTGGCGCGGGCCAGCGATTCGCGGCGCGCGGTTTCGTCGGCGCGGGCCTGGGCAAGTTGCTGTGCCTGAACCTCGGCCACCCGGCGGGCCTGCTCGGCCTGCGCCTGACGGCGACGTTCGCCGCTCGACAGCGGGCGGACGGTCGCCGGGGCGGTGGGTCGGGTCACGGCGGCGACGGCGACCGGTGCGGCGGTGCGGACCGGGGCGGGCAGCGGCGGCGCGAGGCGCGCGTCGGCGATCCGCTCGGGCGAGGGCGCCAGCCGGCCGAAATGCACCGCGAACGCCCGGTCGGCACCGGCCAGTTGCGGCAGGCGACGGAAGAAAGGCGACAGGCTGCTGGCGAAGCCCGGCAGCATGCTGGCGGTAATCCTGTCCGCACCGGTCGTATCGCCGGACATGGCGAGGACGAAGGCGCGTACCCGCCACGCGGCACGATCGTTCTTCAGCAGCAGCGGGTTCAGAACCCGGGTCGCCTCGGTCAGATCGCCGTCGATCCCCAGCGACAGCGCGAGGCGGCGGGTGACCTCGTCATCCTCGCCGGCCCGCAGCGCCTGCCGGTAATCGGCCTGCGCCAGCGTACCGCGCCCGAGCAGATCGTAGGCGAGGCCGCGTTCGGCCAGATAGGGCGTCATCGCGACCCCGGCGCGCTCGGCGGAATGGAACAGCGCCAGCGCTTCGCCGGGCCGTTCCATCGTCACCAGCGCCACGCCGCGCGCGGCGCGGATGCGCGGGTCGCTGGGCGCGACTTTCTCGGCGCGGGCGAGGAACTGCATCGCGGCGTCGGTGTCGCCGAGCTTGCCGCTCAGGCGACCGGCCTCGACCAGCGCCGATACGTCATTGGGGCTGCGGCCGAGGATGCGCATCTGTTCGGACAGGCGATCGGCATTGGGGGTCGTCACCGACTGGACGATCGCGCCGGACTGGGCCGCGACGGGGAGCGGGGCGGCGGAGGCGAGCAGCAGGGCCGTCGCGCGGAACATCGGGAATCGGGTCATGGGCGACCTCGCTACACCATGTCGGGGCTGAACCGGGAATGGTGGTTGCGCGCGGTCGGCGACGAAGCGAGTGGTCGTGGCGACGAACGGGCGGCGAAGGTGACGAAGGTGCCACGTAGTGGCGTGTTTCCGGGCGGGCTGGGTGGGCGGCTGTTGCCGGTTTCGAGTCTGGCAGGGTTTGGGGGTGTAGGAAAGTTTCTTCGGTTCCGGTTGCGGAAGCCCCCCCCTCCACCATCCTGCGGATGGTCCCCCTCCCCGCGCAGCGGGGAGGATTTCCGGGTGTTGCCCCGCGATGCCGGTCGCGGGGCGGGTTGCCTTACTGGTTGTTCTGGCGGTGGAGGAAGCGCGGGATGTCCAGCGGTTCCTTACCATCGTCGGTGCCGCGCGCGGGGGCGCGGCCGGCGTTCGCCATGCGTTCGAACAACGTACCGCCGGGCTTGCGGGTCGGTGCCGCTTCTTCGCGCGGGGCCGGTTCGGCAGGCGCTTCCGGGGTCAGCCAGCGACGACGGCCTTCGCTGGACGACACGCCGAAATCGCTGGCCGGGGTCGGTGCGGGCGCGGGTGCGGCGGCTTCGGCACCGAGCACCAGTTCGTCCTCATCGCCGTGCGAAGGTTGCACCGGTGCATGCTGCGACGCGTGCTGCGGGGCGTCGTAGGTCGAATGCGGCACGACCCGTTCCGACGCCGACGGCTGGCTCGCCCCCTGCGGGAAGCGTTCCATCGGCGCGGGCGCAGGCGCTTCCTGGAGATGTTCGGCAGCGGCACCGCTCGGCGCGACCGGGACGGACGTGGCCGGGCGACGCGGCGCGTTGAACGAGAAGGCGCGGGTCGGTTCGGCCTGGGCCGGAGCCGGCTGTGCCTGCGACGGCTTTTCATCCTCGATACCGGTCGCGACGACCGACACGCGGATCTTGCCTTCCAGCTCGCTGTTGAACGCCGAACCCCAGATGATGTTGGCGTCTTCGTCGACCAGCTCGCGAATGTGGTTCGCGGCTTCGTCCACTTCGAGCAGACGCATGTCGTCGCCGCCGGTGATCGACACGATCACACCCTTGGCACCGTTCAGCGACACGCCGTCGAGCAGCGGGTTGGCGATCGCCTGCTGCGCCGCCTCGATGGCGCGATTGTCACCTTCGGCCTCGCCGGTGCCCATCATCGCCTTGCCCATCTCCTGCATCACCGAACGGACGTCGGCGAAGTCGAGGTTGATGAGGCCGGGCATGACCATGAGGTCGGTGATGCCGCGCACGCCCTGCTGCAACACTTCGTCGGCCATTTCGAAGGCCTGCTTGAACGTCGTGTTGGCGTTGGCGATCAGGAACAGATTCTGGTTCGGGATGACGATCAGCGTATCGACGTACTTCTGCAGCTCCTCGATGCCGGCCTCGGCCGACTTGCCGCGACGCTTGCCCTCGAACGCGAACGGACGGGTCACGACGCCGACGGTCAGGATGCCCATCTCGCGCGCCGCCTTGGCGATCACGGGTGCCGCGCCGGTGCCGGTGCCGCCGCCCATGCCGGCGGCGATGAAGCACATATGCGCGCCCTCGAGGCTCTTCTGGACCGCTTCGATGGTCTCCTCGGCAGCGGCGCGGCCGATTTCGGGGCGGCTGCCCGCGCCCAGACCCTGGGTGATCTTCGCGCCCAGCTGAATACGCTGCGGCGCGGACGACTGCTTGAGCGCCTGCGCGTCGGTGTTGGCGACGAGGAACTCGACCCCCTGCACCTCGGCACGGATCATGTTCGCGATCGCGTTGCCGCCGGCACCGCCGACCCCGATCACGGTAATGCGCGGGGTCAGTTCGTCCACGTCGGGTGCCAGAAATTCGATGCTCATACTCGGTCTCCCTGTCCCGGCCGGCACCGGGCACAATTACCATGCCGTTGTGCATCAAGCGGCGGGGCGATCCTAGTCCCCCGCGGCCCGATGGGTAGAAAAAGTCAATAGTTGGTGCGGAATGCGGTCATCAGCCGCTGGAACAGCGCACCCGTACTGGGGCGCGATACCATCTGCTGCGTGGGTTGTAACGCGCGCAAATCGACCGGGTTCGATGCGGCGAACATGGCGAGGCCGGCCAGCGTCGCGAAGCCGGGACCCGAATGCGCCTCCGGCAACGCGGTCAACCCGCGCGCGCGACCGACGCGGACCGGGCGACCCAGCGCCTGTTGCGCGTAATCGGCGATCCCCTTCAACTCGGCACCGCCGCCGGTCAGCACGACCTGTCGCCCGACCGGATCGTCGAAGTTCAGCCGGCGCAGTTCCTTGCCGATTTCGCCGACCAGCCGTTCGAGCCGCTGGCGGATGGTGGTGATGAGTTGCGCGCGGGTGATCCGCGTCCCCTCCGCATCCTCGTCCGCGCGGACCGGTGCGACCTCGATCATGTCGTGATTGTCGCGCGGCGACATGTTGGCCGACCCGTAGAAGCATTTCAGCCGCTCGGCCTGCGCCCGGTTGGTGCCGAAGGCCGAGGCGACGTCGTCGGTGATGTCGCTGGCCCCCATCGCGATCGAGGCGAGGCCGGTCAGCACGCCATTGGCGAAGACCGAGACGTTGGTGATCCCCGCACCGATTTCGACCAGCGCGACGCCCAGTTCGCGCTCTTCCTCCGACAGGCAGGCAAGCCCGGTCGCGACCGGCGCGGCGACGATCGATTTGGTTTCGAGATGCGCCGAACGGACGCACAGGTCGAGATTTCGGACCGGCGATCCTTCAGTGGCGACGACATGGATTTCGACCCCGAGGCGATCGGCGTGCAGCCCCTTGGGCTCCTGCACCCCGCCCAGACCGTCGAGGGTGTAGCGCATCGGCTGCGCATGCAGCACCATGCGCTGACCCGGATCGATCGCGTTGCGACCGGCCTTGAGCAGCGCATCGATATCGGACTGTTCGACGCGGTGGCCGCCCAGATCGACCTCCAGCTTGACGATATCGGACACGAGGCCACCCGCCGAAAAGCTGACCCACACATCCTCGATATTGAAGCCGGCGATGCGTTCGGCCTGTTCGACCGCTTCGCGAACCGCCGTCTCGGTCGCTTTCATGTCGGCGATATAGCCGCGCTTGACGCCGCGACTCTCGCGCTGGCCGGTGCCGAGCACGGTCAGTTCGCCGCTGTCGTCGACGCGCGCGATCAGTGCCGACACTTTCGACGTGCCGATGTCGAGTGCGGTGATGATGCCTTCCGGTGCCGTCTTCGCCATATGCCCCCCCTGTTCAGTCGACGTCGGTCGGCGGTGCCGCCGCGGTCGCATTGTCGCCAGCGTCGTCCTCGCCCTCGTCCGGCGTCGCATGTTTCATCCGCACGACCAGCTTGGTCGGATCGCGCAGGTCGAACCGGTCATAGCCCTTGCCGAGCAGGCCGAGCGTGCCGTCGAGCTGGGCGAACTTCACCAGCGCCTTCGCCGAATCGGCCTCGCCTTCGGGCAGGACCAGCCGCTCGCCGGTCTGGAACAGGATGTCCCAGCGGCGATTGCCGATCCACACCGCCGCCTTTACCACCGGTTTCAGCGCGGGCGCGGCTGCCATCAGCTTGCGATAGGCGGGTTCCTGCGCATTCGCACCGTCGCCGATGACCAGCGGCAGGCGCGGCATCCGGTTGGGCTGAACGCCGTCGAGCAGCACCCCGCCTTCATCGATCAGCATCAACTGCCCCTTGTTCTGCCACACCGCCGCCGGATCGCGTTCGACCACGTCGACGACCAGCGTATCGGGCAGCCGGCGCGAGACGCGGGCATCGGCGATCCAGCCATAGCCGAGCAGTTTCTGCCGGGTGGCGTCGAGATCGACCAGCGGCATCGCCCGCGACCGCTGGTCGAGTGCCACGGCATAGACCGAGGTCGCGTCCATGCGCTTCAGGCCGGTCACCTCGATCTGTTCGACGCGGAAGCCGGCCGATCCGACCGCTTCGGCCGCCGCCACGCCGACCATGCCGAACAGGCCGAACCAGTTGGCGAGCGCGACGACGATCGCCCCGGCCCCGGCGGTCAAGCTCCAGCCGACGATGCGGCGCGCGGTCGCGGCACCACCGGGTAGCGCCGCGACCGCCTGATCGAGGACCGAGGCACGGACCGGGCGCTTCTGCTGGACGCGGCGCTTGGGCTTGACGGTGCGGGTCTGGACGACGCGCTTTCCGGTCTGGGTCATCGCATCGCTTCTTCCACGATCCAGCCGACAAGGGCTTCGTAGCTCATGCCGACATGGCGCGCCTGTTCGGGGACGAGGCTCAGGGGGGTCATGCCGGGCTGGGTATTGGTTTCGAGGACGAACAGGCCGTCGATGCCCTGATTATCGTCCCAGCGGAAGTCGGTGCGCGATGCGCCCTTGCACCCCAGCACGCGGTGGGCGGTGACGGCATAGGCCATGCAGGCCTGGGCGACATCGTCGGGAATGTCGGCGGGGCAGACATGCTCGGTCAGGCCGTCGGTATATTTGCTGTCGTAATCGTAGAAACCGCTCTTGGGCTTCAATTCGGTGACGCCCAGCGCGCGGTCGCCGAGGACGGCGGTGGTCAGTTCGCGACCGCGGATGAAGGGTTCGGCGAGGAGTTCGTCGAATTCCTGCCATGGACCTTTCGCGTCCGCTGCGATCGGGTTGCCGACATTGCTGTCGTCGGTGACGATCGCGACGCCGACCGAGGAGCCTTCGCTGACGGGTTTCAGGACGTACGGGCGCGGCAGCGGGTCGCGTTCGTGCAGTTCCTGCGTCTTCACGATGCGGCCGCCGGGCATCGGCACGCCGGCAGGCACCAGCGCCTGCTTGGTCAGCACCTTGTCGATCGCGATGACCGAGGTGGCGAGGCCGCTATGCGTATAGCGCAGGCCCATCAGGTCCATCATGCCCTGCACCGTGCCGTCTTCGCCGGGCGATCCGTGGAGCGCGTTGAAGACGAGGTCGGGCTTCGCCTCGGTCAGGCGCGCGGCGATGTTGCGGTCCATGTCGATGCGGGTGACGCGGTGGCCGAGCGATTCGAGCGCGGTGGCGACGCCCGCACCGGACATCAGCGAGACTTCGCGTTCCGACGACCAGCCGCCCATGAGGACGACGATGTGCAAGGGGTCGGTCACGCGGTCGGTTCCTTCGTTATCACACTATACCCGTTTGCTTCGAGCGCAGGGTCGAGCTTGTCGAGACCCGTAGTCGAGAAGGCGGTGGTGACGCGCGCGTTCTCGACGGGCGCTTCTCGACTTCGCTCGAAGCTGCTCGAACCGAACGGGGTGGTTGGTGACAGGTTGGTCACGCCACCCCCACCCGCTGGATTTCCCACTCCAGCGTCACGCCCGAGGCGGCCAGCACCTTCGCGCGGACGTCCTCGCCCAGCGCCTCGATATCGGCGCTGGTGGCGTTGCCGGTGTTCAGCAGGAAATTGCAATGTTTTTCCGACACCTGCGCGTCGCCGCGCGCCAGCCCCCGGCACCCGGCAGCGTCGACCAGCGCCCATGCCTTGTGGCCGTCCGGGTTCTTGAAGGTCGAGCCGCCGGTCTTCGAGCGCAGCGGTTGCGATGCTTCGCGTGCCGACGCGATGCGGTCCATTTCGGCCTGGATCGCCTGCGGCTCACCCTGCTCGCCGCGGAAGGTGGCGGATACGACGATCGCGCCAGCGGGCAGGTCGCTGTGGCGGTAGCGATAGTGGAGGTCGGCGTTGGCCAGCGTCGTCAGCGTGCCGTCGCGGGTGACGACCTGCGCCTTGATCAGCACATCCGCCACCTCGCGGCCATAGGCACCGCCGTTCATCCGCACGAAACCGCCGACCGTGCCGGGGATCGAGCGCAGGAACTCGACGCCGGCAATGCCTGCATCGCGCGCGGTCGAGGAGACGAGGATGCCGCTCGCTCCGCCGCCGCAGGTGAGCGTCAGGCCGTCCGCCACGACCTTGGCGAAGGCCTTGCCGAGACGGACGACGACGCCGGGCACGCCGCCGTCGCGCACGATCAGGTTGGAGCCGAGGCCCAGCCCCATCACCGGCGTCGCGGGATCGAGCGCGCGGAGGAAGTCGCACAGGTCGTCCGTATCGGCCGGTTCGAACAGCCACTGCGCCGCACCACCTGCCTTGAACCAGACGAGCGGGGCCAAAGCAGCGTTCGCGGTCAGTTTGCCACGGACCGGCGGCAGGGTCATTTGCCGCCGCTCCAGAAGCGCGCCCACGCGGTCCATGCCTCGGCCTGCGCATCGACGATCTGCTTGCCGACTTCGCCGATGTCCTTCGTCTCGGCGGTGTCGAGCAACTTGCTCGCCGCGTCGAGCTGCGCCTGTTGCGCGCGCAAAATCTCGCGCTGCATCTCGATCGCGGTGGAGAACCAGTCGCTCATGCCAGTCGCTCACCGATCGCGGCGGGAAGGCCGGCGGCGATCTTGGTGATGTCGCCGGCACCCAGACAGACGATCAGATCGCCGTCCTGCCCTTCGGCGGCGAGCGCGGAGGCGAGCTTGTCCTTGTCCGCCGCGACCTGTGCCGAACGGTGGCCGCGCAGGCGGATGCCGTCGACCAGTGCCTCGGCGCTCACGCCATCGACCGGGGTCTCGCCGGCGGCATAGACGGGCAGGACATGAACGGCATCGGCGTCGTTGAACGCCTGCGCGAACTCATCCATCAGCGCGCCCAATCGCGAATAGCGGTGCGGCTGCACGACGGCGATGACCCGCCCGCCGGTCGCCTCGCGGGCGGCGGAAAGGACGGCGCGGATTTCGACCGGGTGGTGGCCGTAATCGTCGATCACGGTCATGCCCGCCACTTCGCCGACACGGGTGAAGCGGCGCTTCACGCCCCCGAACTTCGCGAAGCCCTGCGCGATCGTCGCGTCGTCGAGACCCAGTTCGACCGCGACGGCGATCGCCGCCAGCGCGTTCTGGACATTGTGGCGGCCGGCCATCGGCAGGTGGATGCCCGAGATCGTGCGGGTCTGGCCGTCACGGTCGCGTACCACGCAGTCGAAGCGGTTGCCGTCGCGGCCCGCCGTCACCTCGACGCCGCGAATGTCGGACTGGGCCGAGAAACCATAGGTCACGATACGGCGGTCGCGTATGCGCGGGATCAGTGCCTGCACTTCGGGGTGATCGAGACAGAGCACCGCCGCGCCGTAAAAGGGCACATTCTCGATGAATTCGACATAGGCGTCCTTCGCCCGGTCGAAGCTGCCATAATGGTCGAGATGTTCGGGGTCGATGTTGGTCACCACCGCGATCGTGCCATCCAATCGCAGGAAGCTGCCGTCGCTCTCGTCGGCCTCGACCACCATCCAGTCGGATGCGCCAAGCCGCGCGTTCGAGCCGTAGCTGTTGATGATGCCGCCGTTGATGACGGTCGGATCGACGCCGCCGGCATCGAGCAGCGCGGCGATCAGCGAGGTTGTGGTCGTCTTACCATGCGTCCCCGCGACCGCGACGGTCGATTTCAGCCGCATCAGTTCGGCCAGCATCTCCGCACGGCGCACCACCGGAATACGCTTCGCCAGCGCATGGTCGCGTTCGGGATTGCCGGGCTTGATCGCGGTGGAAGTGACGACGACCGCCACGCCCTCCACATTCTCCGCCTTGTGGCCGATATGCACGTCGATACCGCGCGCTCGCAGGCCGTCGACGACATAGCCCTCGGCGACGTCCGATCCCTGCACTTTGTAGCCGAGATTGTGCATCACCTCGGCAATGCCCGACATGCCGATGCCGCCGATGCCGACGAAATGGATCGTGCCGATATCGGTCGCGACACCCTTCACGCAAATGCTTCCTTCTGTCGTTTGGCGGGGGCGGTCCTGCCCACTTTCGCCTTGGGTGCGTCGATGCTCTCCACCAGATCGGCCATGTCACGCACCGCGAACGGCCGCCCGCAACTGCGCGCACGCGCCGCCGCATTGGCGAGCGCGGCGGGATCGAGGCCGAGCTTCTGGATTTGCTTCGCCAGTTCCGCGGCAGTGAATTGCGACTGGGCGATCGCCCGGCCACCACCGGCCGTCACGATCTCGCGGCAATTCGCGGTCTGGTGATCGTCGGTCGCACTGGGCAGCGGCACGAGGATCGCGGGACGGCCGGCGGCGGTCAGTTCGGCGATGGTCGAGGCACCGGCGCGCGCGATCACGACATGCGCCCATGCCAGCCGGTCGGGCAGGTCGGGCAGATAGGTCGCGATCTCGGCCGGAATGCCGTGTTGGGCATATTTGGCGCGCACCAGGTCGATATCCTCGATCCGTGCCTGATGCGTCACCTGCATCCGCCGACGGAACGCGACGGGCAACAGCGCGAGACCGTCGGGCACGACCTGGCTGAGGATGCTAGCCCCCTGGCTGCCGCCGGTCACCAGCACGCGGAAAATTCCCTCCGCATCGAGCATCGGATAGGGACGATCGCGCAGGGTGAGGACGCTGTCGCGCACCGGATTGCCGACCAGATGCGTCTTGGGGACATGCTTGTCCTTCAGACGGTCGACCTGTTCGTAGCTGGTGGCGATGGCATCGACGCTGCCCGCGACCAGCCGGTTGACCCGGCCGAGCACGGCATTCTGTTCGTGGACGATCGTCGGCACCTTTTGCGCAAAGGCGGCGAGCAGTGCCGGCAGTGCCGGATAGCCGCCGAAACCGATGACCGCCGAGGGGCGGAACGTCCGGTACAGTTCGATCGCCATCGACCGCCCGGCCAGCATCTGCCGCCCGGCCTTCAGCCAGCCGATCGGCCCGCCGCTCAACCGACCGGCGGGCAGGACATGGGTCTGGATGCCGTCGAACAGGTCGGGGAACCGCACGCCGCGTTCGTCGCTGACCAGCGCGACGCGGTGGCCGCGCCGGGTCAGTTCGACCGCCAGCGCGGCGGCAGGAACCATATGTCCCCCGGTGCCCCCGGCGGCGAGGACATAATGTTTGCTCATTTCGCTCCGCTCCAGCGCTGTGGGCCGTAAGGTGAGCGGCTCAGATACGGGTTCCGGCGGGTGAAAGCGAGCAGCAGTCCCATCGCCGTCGACAGCGCGATCATCGACGACCCGCCATAGGAGATGAACGGCAGCGTCATCCCCTTCGACGGGGCGATTCCGACATTGACCGCCATGTTGATCAGCGCCTGCGCCCCGAACTGCACGGCGAGGCCGGCAGCGGCGAGCAGTTTGAACGCGTCCTCCTCATCGAGCAGGCGCACGAAGACGCGCACGACGATCGCGAGGAAGATCAGCGCGATGATCGCACAGGCGATCAGGCCGAATTCCTCCCCGACCACGGCAAAGATATAGTCGGTATGTGCCTCGGGCAGCTTGAACTTCACGCGCCCGCCCCCGGGACCGGTGCCGATCGCACCGCCGGCGGTCAGCACGGCATGGGCCATGTCGACCTGATAGCTGTCGGTCGCGGCGCTTTGCGGGTCGGGGAACAGGAAGCCATCGATGCGAACCCGCGCCGTGCCGTAGAAGGTGTAGGCGGCGGCGACCAGCCCGACCCCTGCCCCGGCAAGCAGCGCCATGGTGCGGACCGAAATGCCCGAGATCACCAGCAGCGCCGCCCAGGTACAGCAGAAGATGACCGTCTGGCCGAAATCGGGCTGCAGCATCAGGCAGCCGGCGATGACCGCCGTCAGTGCGCCGGTGACCCACAGCATCGGCAGTTGCGGGTCCTTGGCGCGCAACGACAACAGCCATGCCGTCGTGACGATGAACATCGGTTTGAGAAATTCGGACGGCTGGAACTGGCCGATGCCGAGACTTACCCAGCGCCGCGCGCCATTCGCCTCCACGCCCACGAACGGGGTGACCATCAGCGCGAGCAGCAGGACGGCGGTGCCGAACAGGCACAACCGCCGGGCGAAGGTAACCGGCAGCATCGATACTGCGATCATGACGGGGAAGGAAAAGGCGATCCACCCCGCCTGTCGCCAGAAATACATCATCGGCGGCACGGTGACGTCGCCGCCCGAATAGCGCACCGCCGAGGCGGGCGACGCCGCGGCGACCGCGACCAGCCCGATCGCGATCAGCACCATCGCGATCAGCAGCAGCACCCGGTCGACTTCGCGAAACCATGCGCCGATCGGCGAGCGGGCGCTGCGGCCCTGCAGCGTTTCGACCCGTTGCCGCAGCGCGCGGACATCCCGCCCGCGTCCCAGATCGGTCATCGCAAAGCCTCCACCGCTGCTGCGAAGGCGCGGCCGCGCGCTTCGAAATCGCTGTACTGGTCGAACGAGGCGCAGGCGGGCGACAACAGCACGGTGTCGCCTGGTTGGGCCTGTTCGGCGGCACTGCGGACCGCTGCGTCGAGCGTGCCCGCGATTTCGACGGCCATGTCGGGGGCGAGCAATTCGGCGAAGCGTTCGGCAGCGGTGCCGATGGTGTAGGCGCGCACGACATTGCCGAAGCCGGGGCGGCAGGCGTCGAGGTCGTCGGATTTGGCGAGGCCGCCGACGATCCAGTGAATGCGGCCGAACGCGCTGAGCGCCGGTGCGGTGGAATCGGGGTTGGTCGCCTTGCTGTCGTCGACATAGGCGACGCCGTTCAGGTCGGCGACGTGCGCCATGCGGTGCGGGAGCGCGCGGTAGCTCTGCAAACCGGCGCCGATGGTGTCGGCGTCGAGGCCGAGCGCCTCGCAGACGGCGATGGCGGTCAGCGCGTTCTGGGCATTGTGCGGACCGGCAAGCGCGGGGCCAAAGGCGAGCGCGTCGGCCGGGACGGCGATGCGAATGGCGTGCGGCAGGGTGTCGGCGATGGCCGCCGACGTCGCGTCGCCGGTGCCGACGATCGCGGCATGGCCAGCGGACTGCATCGCAAACAGGCGTGCTTTCGAGGCGGCATAGGCTTCGAACCCGGCATAGCGGTCGAGATGGTCGGGGGTGATGTTGAGCAGCACCGCGACGTCGCAGTCGAGGCTGGTGGTCAGGTCGATCTGGTAGCTCGACAGTTCGAGGACGTACACGCCGCCTTCGGGCAACGGGTCCTGCGCGAGGATCGGCAGGCCGATATTGCCGCCCATTCGCGCGGGGATGCCGGCTTGGGTCAGAATGTGGTGGATCAGGGCGGTGGTGGTCGACTTGCCGTTGGTGCCGGTGATGCCGACGACCTTGTGCGGGGGCAGGTCGGCGCGGGCCTGCGCGAAGAGTTCGATGTCGCCGATGATGGGGACGCCGCCAGCGTGCTGGGCGATTGGGTGGCGGTTGAGCGGCACGCCGGGCGAGACGACCACGCCGTCGAAGCCGGTGAGGTCGATCGACAACGGGTCGGCAAACGTTAAAGCCCTCTCCCCTTCAGGGGAGAGGGTTGGGAGAGGGGCAGTCGCGGGCGCTGTCGTCGGAGAGGAAGAAGGCCCCTCTCCCCGACCCTCTCCACGCAAGCGGAGAGAGGGAGAACGGCGCGCCTCATCGCCATCCCACGCCACGACCTGCGCGCCGCCCGCCAGCAACGCACGCACCGTCGCCGCACCCGAGCGCGCCAGTCCCAGCACCGCGAATTTCTTCCCCGCCCAGGCGGCAGCGGTAATCACCGCAGTTTCAGCGTCGACAGGCCGGCCAGCGCCAGCACGAACGCCACGATCCAGAACCGGATCACCACCGTCGCCTCGGCCCAGCCGAGCTGTTCGAAATGATGGTGGATCGGGGCCATGCGGAAGATGCGCTTGCCGGTGCGCTTGTACCAGAACACCTGGATGATGACCGACAGCGCCTCGACCACGAACAGGCCACCGATGATCGCCAGTACGATTTCATGGTGCGACGAAACTGCGATCGCGCCCAGCGCGCCGCCGAGCGCAAGGCTGCCGGTATCGCCCATGAACACCGCCGCCGGGGGCGCATTGTACCACAGGAACGCCAGCCCCGCGCCGACGATCGCGCCGCAGAACAGCGCGAGGTCGCCCGCGCCCAGCACGTGCGGAATACCCAGATACGCGGCGAACTTGGCGTTGCCGACCATATAGACGATCAGCATCAGCGCGACCGAGGCGATGATGACCGGCATCGTCGCCAACCCGTCGAGCCCGTCGGTCAGGTTCACCGCATTGCCGAACGCGACGATCGTGAAGGCGGCGAAGATGATGTAGAACGGCCCCAGATCGATCGCCACGCCCGAGAAGAAGGGCACGTAGAGCATCGTGCCGGTCTGGCGGATGATGATCCAGCTGGCGACGCCGGCGATGAAGAATTCGAGCAGCAACCGGACCCGGCCCGAGACGCCGGCGGTGCTGGCCTTTCGCACCTTGTCATAATCGTCGAGGAAGCCGATCGCGGCGAAGCCCAGCGTCACGAACAGGCAGGCCCAGACGAACGGATTGGCGAGATCGGTCCACAGCAGCACCGCGACCGTGAGCGAGGTCAGGATCATCAGCCCGCCCATGGTCGGCGTGCCGCGCTTGGCGAGGTGGCTCTGCGGTCCGTCGAGGCGGATCGGCTGCCCCTTGCCCTGTCGCACGCGCAGCCAGCCGATGAAGCGCGGACCGATGATGAGGCCGAGGAACAGCGCCGTCGCCGTCGCCGCACCGGTGCGGAACGACAGGTAGCGGAACAGGTTCAGCACACCGGGAAAGCCGAGATATTCGGCGATTTCGTACAACATCAGTTCTGGCCCCACAGGTCGGCGACGACCCGCGCCAGCCCCACCCCGTTCGATCCCTTTACGAGTACCGCATCGCCAGGCAGCAGCAGGTCCGACAGGACCCGCGCGGCGGCGGCGGCGTCGGGCACATGGACGGTTTCGACGCGCCCCTCAAGCGCCTTGGCAAGGGGGAGCATCCCCTGCCCCACCAATATGGCGCGCGAAACGCCCGCTTCGTCGATCGGGACCGCCAGCGCGGCATGATAGGCGTCGGACGAATCCCCCAGCTCGCGCATTTCGCCCAGCACCGCGACGCGGCGCCCGGCGGTTTCGGCGGCCAGCACCTTCAGCGTCGCGCGCATCGAGGCGGGGTTGGCGTTGTAGCTTTCGTCGATGATCAGCGCCTCGCCGTCGCCGACCGCGATCCGGCGACGCGCGCCGCGCCCGGCAAGGCCATCGAGATCGGCGAGCGCCAGCCCGGCCACGCCGAGATCGCCGCCGATCGCATCGATCGCCGCGATCACCGCCAGCGAATTGGCGACCCAATGGTCGCCGGGCTGCGCCAGCGTGTAGCTGACCTCGCGCTCGCCCAGCCGGGCGGTCACGAAGCTGTCGCCCGAGGAGAGGCGGACATGTTCGATCGCGCGGACATCGGCACCCTCGCGCAGGCCGAACGTCACGATGCGGCCGGCAAAGGGCGTGGCCGCCGCGATCAGCGTGTCGCGGTGCGGGCTGTCGAACGGCACGATCGCGACGCCGCCGGGGGTCAGCCCTTCGAAAATCTCGCCCTTGGCGCGGGCGATCGCGTCTTCCCCGGTGAAGAATTCGGTGTGGGCGGGGGCGATGGTGGTGATGATCGCGATGTCGGGCCGGACCAGCCGCGTCAGCCGCGACAGCTCGCCCGCATGGTTCATGCCCATTTCCAGCACCGCCGCCCGCGTCGTCGCGCGCATGCGAGCGAGGCTCAAGGGTACGCCGGTATGGTTATTGTAGCTTTTGACCGAGCGGTGCGCCTGTCCGAAGCTGACGCGGTCGAGCGCGGCGAACAATGCTTCCTTGGTGCCGGTCTTGCCGACCGATCCGGTGACGCCGATGATCCGCCCGGTCGTGCGGGCGCGGGCGGCATGGGCGAGCAGGTCGAGCGCGGCAGTGGTGTCGGACACCAGCACGTGAGGCCCGTCGACCGGCTGCGACACCAGTGCGCCCGCCGCCCCTTGCGCAAAGGCCTGTGCGACGAAATGATGGCCGTCGGTCGCCTCCCCCGACAATGCCACGAACAGGTCACCAGACCCGACCTCGCGGCTGTCGAAGGCGACGCCGTTCGCGTCGAAGTCGGCCGAAGCGATACCGCCGGTCGCAGCGGCGATCGCTGCCGATGTCCAGAGCGGACCGGCTCCGTCAGCCTGCACAGTCACGCGCCACCTGCACGTCGTCGAAGGGCAGGATCATGTCGCCGACGATCTGGCCCTGTTCATGCCCCTTGCCCGCGATCAGCACGATGTCGCCCGACTGCGCCATCGCGCACGCGGCGCGGATCGCGGCGCGACGGTCGCCGATCTCGGTCGCGTCCGGCGCGCCCGCCAATACCTGCGCGCGGATGCTCGCGGCGTCTTCGGTGCGCGGATTGTCGTCGGTGACGATCGCGACGTCGGCATGGTTCGCCACGACCTCGCCCATCGGTGCCCGCTTGCCGGTGTCGCGGTCGCCGCCCGCACCGAACACGACGATCAGCCGCCCGGCAGCGTGCGGACGCAGTGCGGCAATCGCCGCCTCCAGCGCATCGGGGGTGTGGGCATAGTCGACATAGACCGGCGCGCCATTAGGCAGGATCACCGCGCGTTCCAGCCGCCCGCGCACCGGCTGCAACCGCGCCAGCCCGGCCAGCGTCGCGGCGAGGGTGCCGCCGGTCGCCAGCACCAGCCCGGCGGCGGTCAGCGCGTTCGCCGCCTGATAGGCGCCGATCAGCGGCAGTTGCACCTGATGTGCCTGCCCCTCGGCCTCGATCGTCAGCGCCTGTCCCAGCAAGCTCGGCACGCGCGCGGTCAGGCGCAGCGTATCGCCATGTTCGCCAACGGTGATCAGCGTGTTGCCGCGGACGCGCGCCAGATCGATCACGCGGTCGGCATGGGGATCGTCGACCCACACCACCGCCGTACCGTCATCGGCCAGCATCTCGGCGAACAGGCGCAGCTTGGCGGTCAGATAGGTGGCCATGTCACCATGATAGTCGAGGTGATCGCGGCTGAGATTGGTGAAGGCGGCGGCGCGGACCGGCAGCCCTTCGGTGCGATATTGCGACAGGCCGTGGCTCGACGCCTCGAACGCGACATGGGTCACGCCCTCGCGCGCCAGCCCGGCGACGTTCGACAGGAAGGTGACGATGTCGGGCGTGGTCAGCCCGGTGACGACGCGTTCGTCGGCGGTGGTGACGCCCAGCGTGCCGATCGATGCGGCGTGATGCCCCTGCATCCGCCACAACTGTCGCACCATTTCCACGGTGCTGGTCTTGCCATTGGTGCCGGTGACCGCGACGCAGGTCGGCGGGAACGGCGCGAAGAACTGCGCGGCGGCACGGGCAAAGGCCTCTCGCGGGTCCCGCACGGCGATATGGACCGCGCCCTCGACCACCGCTTCGGGTCGGGCGACGACGGCGATCGCCCCGGCGGCAATCGCGGCGGGAATATAGTCCTCGCCATTCACCCGCGCCCCTTCGAACGCGCCGAAGACGGTGCCCGGCGCGACCTTGCGATGGTCGATCGCAAAGCCGGTCACGATCTGCGGTTCGTCACCGCCGGTAATCGTCCCTAATTTCATTCCACGTTCGCCAGTTTCTTCGCATCACCCGGCGCGTGCCACAGCAGCCCGCGCAGTCCGGCGACGTCGATATCGGCATTGGCGTCGGGAATCACCCCCAACAATGGACCGGTCCGCGAGATGACGCGGCTGACGACCGGTGCGGCGGTCCATGCCGCACTGGTGAAACCGAACGTCTCCTTCGTCCCCTTCGGGCTGTCGAGCATCGCGATCACGACATAGCGCGGACGATCCATCGGAAAGACGGCGGCAAAGGTCGATACGTTCACGCGCTTCGAATAGCCGCCATGCGCGCCAACCGTCTCGGCGGTACCGGTCTTTCCACCGACGCGGAAACCGGGAGCTTCGGCCTTCTTGCCGGTACCGTCGGTAACGATCAGGCGCAGCAGCCCACGCATCTTGGCGCTGGTCGCTTCCGAAAACACGCGGCGACCCGCCGGAGCCTGTCCGGGCTTCAGCTTCAGGATCGTCGCCGGACGCCAGATGCCACCATTGACCAGCGCGGCATAGGCGCTGGCGAGGTGCAGCGGGGTAACGGCAATGCCATGCCCGAAGGCGGTGGTCATGGTCGTCGTCCGGCCCCAGTAGCGCGGCCAGATCGTACGCGACTTTTCCAGTTCGATATCGGGCGCGGCATCGAAATGCAGCGAGCGGAACAGCTTTTCCATCCGCGCCTGGCCCATTTCGTCGGCGATACGTGCAGTGCCGATATTGGACGAATGGACGAGAATTTCGGGGACGTTCATCCAGCGTTTCTGCGCGTGATCGTCGCGGATGCGGAAGCCGCCGACATGCAGCGGCTCGGTCGCGTCGTACCGCTTCGACAGCGACGGGACGACCCCATCGTCGAGCGCCGCCGCCATGGTCAGCGGCTTGAACGCCGAGCCCAATTCGTACACGCCCTGCGTCACCGTGTTCATCTGACCGGTGTTCGCGGTGACGTGGTTGGGATTGAAGGTCGGCAGCGAGGTCATCGCGATCACTTCGCCGGTATCGCTGTCGAGGACGACGCCGCCCGCGCCGCGCGCCTGGAACACCGCCATCGCATTGGCGAGTTCGCTCTCCAGCGCGGCCTGCACCCGCGTGTCGAGGCTGAGCGCCACCGGACGCCCGCGTTCGGCCGGGTCGATCAGCCGCGCGTTCAGGAATTTCTCCATGCCGCGCACGCCGCGCCCGTCCATGTCGAGATAGCCGAGCGCATGGGCCGCCATCGCACTTTGCGGATACAGGCGTTCGGGTTCCCGGCCCAGCGCGATGCCCGGTTCGCCGAGCGCATTCACCGCCTGCACCAGTTCGGGCAGCGCCCGGCGGCGCAGATAGACGAAGCCGCGGTCGAGATTGAGCTGCGCGTAATAATAGGCCGCGTCGTGATCGGGCATCAGCGCGGCGAGCTGCTCGGCCAGTTGCCGCTTGTCGCCGATCACCTTGTCGGGACGCACCGCGATCGACCACGCATCGATGGTCCGCGCGAGCGGCGCGCCGTTGCGATCGACCAGATCGCCGCGGAGCGGGACCAGCGCCGCTTCCGCCGCGATCGCCGAACGCGGTTCGGCCATGACGCCAAGCAGCATCAGTCGCACGAGAATAGCCGCCACCCCTGCCGCGAACAGCAGCATCAGCACCATCAACCGGTAATGGGCGACGTTCACCAGCGTATGCCGGGCGCCATCGGCACGCTGCTGGTTGAGCGAAGGGGCGACGACGACGATCACGGGCGGGCGGCTTCCTTGCGGGCGGAGCGGGCCAGATCGGCCATCGTCGCATCGCTTAACAGGGTTCGGTCGAGCATCGCCACTGCCCGTGCCTTTGCCGGGATCACATCCGCCCGTGCCGTCTGTACCGGGCCGACCGGCTTCACGTTGCGCGCCGGTTCGACCCTGACAGGCGCGGACGCGGCGACCGGCGCTGCGGCGGCGAGGGCCGGTTCGGGGGCCGGCGCGGCCTCCATCGGCGCGCTGGGCACGACATAGGCGAGCGCGACATTGCCGCCCTCGGTCCGGCCGGGCAGCGACGCCAGCTGATGCTCGCCACCGACATATTGTTCGGCGCGCGGCGCGGCGAGCGCCAGCACGTCACCGTTCCAGCGTTCGAGCTGCGCCATGTTCGCGCGGGTATCGAATTCGGTTTCGAGCGAACGGATGTCCTGTCGCGCCTGCACGATCGACCGCTCGATCGCCTCGACGCGCCCGCGCTCCGCCGCGCCCTGCGAGATGACGAGGTAGAAGGCGGGGGCCATCACCCCCAGCGCCACCAGCTTCCCCAACGCTCCGAACCCGAACGCACCCATCACATCGCACTCCCGGTCGAATTCCACGGCGCAGACGCCGTGCGAAGCCCCACGCGCAACGTCGCCGAACGCGCGCGCGGATTGATCGTCACTTCTTCGTCGCTTGGCCGCACCGCCTTGGCGATGTTGCCGAAACTGGGGGCCGGTCCCTGCACCACCACCGGGCGGTGCCGCGAACCGGCAGGCATCGCGCCGCCGCGTGTCCGCAGGAAACGCTTCACGATCCGGTCCTCGAGGCTGTGGAAGCTGACCACCGACAACCGCCCGCCGGGACGCAGCACCCGCTCCGCCGCGTCGAGCCCGGCGGTCAATTCGCCCAGCTCGTCGTTCAGGTGAATACGGACCGCCTGGAACGCGCGGGTCGCCGGGTCCTTCTTTTCATGCGGCCGGTGGCCGAGCGCCCGGCGCACGACCGCCGCCAGTTCGCCGGTGCGCGACAGCGGCCGCGCGCCGACGATGAAGTTCGCGACGCGGCGGTGGCGCGGCTCCTCGCCATAGCGGTCGAGCACGTCGGAAATCTCGGCCTCATCGGCAGTGTTCAGCCATTCGGCCGCCGTCATGCCTTCCCGGCTCATCCGCATGTCGAGGGGGCCATCCGATTGAAAGGAAAAGCCTCGATCGGCCTGATCGAGTTGCATCGAGGATACGCCGATATCCATGACGACCCCGTCGACCGCGTCAATGCCGCGCGCCGCCAATTCACCCGCCATCGCCGAAAAAGGTGCCTCGATCAGCAGCAGCCGGTCGCCGGCTTCGTCGAGCAGCGGCCTGGCAGCGACGTGCGCGGTCGGATCGCGGTCGAACGCGATCACCCGCGCGCCGGCCGCGAGCATGGCACGCGTGTAGCCGCCCGCGCCGAACGTCGCGTCGACATGGGTCTCGCCCGGCTGGATCGCGAGCGCCGCGACGGCCTCGGCCAGCAGCACCGGAATGTGGGGAGCGGCGGTCATTGCAGCCCCTTCTCTTCCATCAGGAATTCGCACAGTTCGCGGGTGTCCGCGTCGATCTCGGCATCGGCGATCAGGGTGAACGGGTCCCAGATGTTGAAGGTGTCGCCGCGCCCATGGAAGAACGCCCATTTGTCGATCTTCGCCCGGCGACGATAAAAGGTCGGCAGCACGAAGCGCCCGGCACTGTCGAACGGTGCCGATTCGAGGTTGCCGAACGCCTTGCCCGCGACATTGTAGTCGGTGTCGACATCCTCGTCGCTGCCCTGCGGCCGGCGCGAGTACAGGATCTTGGGCCAGGCGGTGTCGAACGCGCTGAGGCAGACATGCTTGCCGTGCCGCTTGATGAGCAGTTCGCGGGCGTCGGCGTTCTTCTCCAGCACCGAGCGCAGCTTGGCAGGCACTGCGACGCGACCCTTCGCGTCGACCGCCTGTAGCCCATAGCTCAGGTAGAGTTCCCTGTCCGACACATCGCCCCTGTTCGGTCACGCAGGAGAAGCGTCGCGCCCGGCAAATACGCGCCGCGCGAGAAGATTCGACGATCCCAGGACCTGCCCCCTGTGACGGTTAAGGAAGTATCAAAACTAGATCTGGGTAACAATGGGCGAAGTTGGGTGAGGATGGGATTTTACCCCACCGCGATGTCGATTTATGGGATGTACGTCGTTTGTTCTCAAGCACTTTTCCGCTTAGCCGGGCACGGGGATGGAAGGGTACCCCATTCGGGGTAGAAGGCGGTGCGCGACAGGTGCGGATGGGCGGCCGGACCGTCGCAGTCGGGCGAGACTGGCACGCGCTGAGTTCCTCGACTCCAGACGGAAGGCCGGTTGCGCCGCCGCATCGGCAGCGGCGAACGACTGTTGCTCGCAGAGGAGATCACGCGGCAGACGGTGCCGCGCGAGCAGAAGGTTCAGCGCGTTTCGGGGGTTGCCGCGTTATCGCCCGGCGCGGTGCCCGGCGATATGCCCAGTTCGGCAAGCGGTTCGTCGGGATTGCTCGCGGTCAGATTGGCGAGCGCGGCATTCGCCGAACCCTCGACCGCCGCGACGTCCTCGCCGATCGGCGGTTCGTCGATGGCGGAGCGGAACAATGCGCTTGCAAGCACGATCAGAAACACGACCAGCACGAGACCGGTCGCGCCGACGCGCAGGCGTTGCAGCAGTTGCGATTGATCGGACCGTGGCAACATTCGCAGGCTTGTTAGGCCGAAGTCTCCGCGCTGTCGACCACCAACCCCTTCGCCGTTAACCATTCCGGATTGTAGAGCGTCGACAGGTACCGGAAGCCGGTGTCGCACAGGATCGTCACGACGCGACTGCCCGGCCCCAATTGCCGAGCGAGCAGCACCGCGCCCGCGACGTTGATGCCCGACGACAGGCCCAGACACAGCCCTTCCTCGGCCAGCAGGCGGCGGACCCAGACCATGCCTTCGGCGTCCGACACGCGAAACTGGGTGTCGATCGGCGCACCGTCGAGATTGGCGGTGATCCGCCCCTGCCCGATTCCTTCGGCGACCGACGATCCTTCCGACCGCAATTCGCCATGGGCATAATAATCGTACAGCGCCGCGCCGTGCGGATCGGTCAGCGCGATGGTGACCGATTCGTCCTTTTCCTTCAGACCCAGCCCGACCCCGGCCAGCGTCCCGCCGGTCCCGGCGGCGCAGGTGAACCCGTCGATCCGCCCGTCCATCTGCTCCCAGATTTCGGACGCGGTGCCGGTGATGTGCGCGCGGCGATTGGCAATATTGTCGAACTGGTTGGCCCAGATCGCGTTCGGCGTTTCCTCGGCGATCCGCCGGCTGGTGTGCACGAAGTGGCCGGGATTCGAATAGGGTGCGGCCGGGACCAGAACCAGCTCGGCCCCCAGCGCGCGCAGCGTGTCCATCTTCTCGCGACTTTGCGTCTCGGGCATGACGATGATCGTGCGATAGCCCTTGGCATTGGCGACCAGCGCGAGCCCGATGCCGGTATTGCCCGCCGTCCCCTCGACGATCGTCCCGCCGGACTGAATGAGGCCACGCGCCTCGGCATCCTCGACGATCGACAGCGCGGCGCGATCCTTCACGCTGGCACCGGGATTGGCGAATTCGCATTTAGCGAAAATCTCCGCCCCGGCGGCCTCGCTCGGCCCTTTCAGGCGGACGAGGGGCGTGTTGCCGATCAGAGCGAGGGTGTCGTGGGCGGTGTGCATGGAGTGCAGATGGCCCGGACCGGGCACCGGGGCAAGCCGGCGGCGCGGTAGAATGGGTTGGTTGCGGGCAACGGGGGCTTTGCGCCTACCCCGCCAGTGCGTCGACCAACGCCTTCACCTTCGCCTGCCGCCATTGCGGCAACGGCGCGACCAACCAGTATCCCTGCCGGCCGCCCTTCGGTTCGCCGACCACCGCCACCCGTCCGGCAGCGATGTCACCGCGTGCGAGCAGTTCGGGCACCGTCGCCCGGCCCAGTCCCGCCACCGCCGCGTCGATCGCGAGGCCGGCGTCGGCGACCCGGACCAGCGCCGCCGCATCCTCCGGCTCGCACCCGGCCCAGCCGATCCGCGTGTCCGCACCGCCGCCGGCGCGTTCGATCGTGACCATGCCGTCCGATTCGAGCGCCTCGCCCTCATGCGCGCCCGGCCCGTCGCCCCAGCGGATGGCGAGGTCGAGATTGGCTTCGGTAAAGTCGATCGCATCGTCGGACGCGACCAGGGCGAAGCGCAGTTCGGGATCGGTCGTCGCGATCCGCGACAGGCGCGGGAGCAGCCACTTCTGGGTCAGGTCCCGCGGGGCGGCGATGGTCAGCGACTTGGACGACTGGCCCGCCTGCATCGCGCGGACCGCTTCCTCGAATTGCAGGAAGCCGCCGCGCAGTGCGACCAGTCCGGCCTCCCCCTCGGGCGTCAGCTCCAGACCACGGGTCGTGCGCCGGAACAGGACGACGCCCAGCGTATCCTCCAGCGCGCGGACCTGCTGCCCGACCGCCGCCGGCGTCACCGCCAGTTCATCGGCGGCGCGGGTGAACGACAGGTGCCGCGCGGCGGCGTCGAGCACGCGCAGGCCGTTTAGCGGGAGGTGCGTCCGTTTCATGCCCCGACCGCCGGTGCCAGCAGGGCAAAGCGCGGGATCGCCACGTCGAACGTATCCCCGTCATCGGCGAGCATCTGATAGCTGCCCTGCATCGCACCGCTCGACGTGGAGAGCGGACAGCCCGACACATAGTCGAAGCTGCTGCCCGGTTCGATCACCGGGAGTTCGCCGATCACGCCTTCGCCCTCCACGCTATGCCGTTCGCCGCGTCCGTCGGTGATGATCCAGTGGCGGGTCAGCAACTGGACGGTGCGATCCGACCCGTTCTCGATCCGGATATGATAGGCCCAGAACCAGCGGCCCTGCGCGGGCTGCGACTGTTCGGGCAGATAGGTCGCCGATACCCGCACCGCGATGCCGGCGGTCGTCGCCTCGTGCGGGAACAGCGCCTTCATAGGGCGACCGCCCGCAATGCCTGATCCAGATCGGCGATCAGGTCTTCGGGATCTTCCAGCCCGACATTGATGCGGATCATCCCTTCGGAAATCCCCATCTCGATCCGCTTTTCCTCGGCCAAGCCCGAATGGGTGGTCGAGGACGGATGCGTCATCAGCGACCGCGAGTCGCCGATATTGTTCGAGATATCGATCAGTTGCAGCGCATCGAGCAGCCCGTGCGCCTGCGCGCGCCCGCCATCGAGTTCGAACGAGAAGATCGGCCCGGCCATCTTCATCTGGCGCATGCACAATTCGTGCTGCGGATGGCTGGGCAGGCCCGGCGCGTTGATCTTCGGCACGCGCTTTTCAAGGAAGCTGGCGACCTTCAGCGCGTTCTCCGACTGGCGCATCACGCGCAGGTCGAGCGTCTCCAGCCCCTTCAGCACCACCCACGCGTTGAACGCGCTGAGCGTGGGTCCGGTATTGCGCGTGAACGGCAGCAGCACGTCGTCGATGAACGCCTTGGTCCCGCACACCGCCCCGGCGAGCACGCGCCCCTGCCCTTCCATCAGCTTGGTCGCGCTATAGGCGACGACGTCGGCACCGAACTCCATCGGCCGTTGCAGTGCCGGGCTGGCAAAGGCGTTGTCGACGACGGTAACGATGCCGCGCTCACGCGCCGCGGCGCAGATCGCGGTCAGGTCGGCGACATCCATCGTCGGGTTGGCCGGCGTTTCGAAGAACCAGACCTTCGTAGCGGGACGGCTGGCATCGATGAACGCCTGCGTATCGCGCGCGTCGACCACCGTCGTCTCGATCCCGAATTTCGGCAGCAGCGTATCGGTCAGCCAGCGACACGATCCGAACGCCGCGCGCCCGCCGACCAGATGATCGCCCGCCGACAACTGGCACAGCAACGACGCGGTCATCGCCGCCATACCGGTCGCCATCGTCCGGCACGCCTCGGCACCCTCCAGCAGGGCGATGCGCTCTTCGAGCATCTCGACGGTCGGATTCTGCAACCGCGAATAGGTCATGCCGACCTGCTCACCCGCAAAGCGCGCGGCGGCATCGCCCGCGCAATCATAGGCATAGCCCGAGGTGAGGAACAGCGCCTCCGACGTCTCGCCATATTCGCTGCGCGCGGTGCCGCCGCGCACGGCCTGCGTTGCGGGACGCCAGTTGGCGGTGATGCTGCGGTCTTGTCCGGTCTTGCGCTTCATAGGCGGGTCTTTGCGCGCTTGGGCCGAGAATTTCCAGTGCCGATGCGGCGCGGGGCGTCCTGCTGGACCCGCCGCCCGCACGACCGTATTGAGCGTCGATGCGTTCCGTTCTCAATGTGCATCGTTCGATCCTCGGCCAACCCTGGCGCTGGCGGGGGCTGGAGGGCGATGTCTGCGACGAAGGGTTCGTCGCCGACGACCTCGTCACCCGTATCCTGCTGGCACGCGGTTGCCCGCGCGACGGGCTGGATGCGCACAAGACGCCCAGCATTCGCCAGTTCATGCCCGACCCGTCGATCTTCCGCGATATGGACCGCGCCGCCGACCGCCTCGCCGATGCGGTGATCGCGGGCGAACCGGTCGCGATCTTCGGCGATTACGATGTCGACGGCGCGACCTCGGCCGCGTTGCTGGTGCGGCTGTTGCGCGACCTGGGCCTCGCCGCCCGCCCCTATATTCCCGACCGGCAGCTTGAGGGCTATGGCCCCAATGCCCCGGCGATGCTGCGACTGGCGGGCGAAGGTGCCACGCTGATCGTCACCGTCGATTGCGGGGCGCAGGCGTTCGATGCGCTCGCCGCCGCGCGCGATGCCGGGGTCGATGTGCTGGTGGTCGATCACCATCAGTGCACGACGCAATTGCCGCCCGCGCTGGCGGTGGTGAACCCCAACCGCCTCGACGAAGGCGAAGGCGCGGCGCACGGCCACCTGGCGGCGGTGGGCGTTGCGTTCCTGCTGGGCGCGGCGTTGCTGCGGACGTTGCGGGCGCGGGGCTTTTTTGCCGGCCGGGCCGAGCCGCGCCTGCTCGACCTGCTCGACCTCGTCGCGCTCGGCACCGTCGCCGATGTCGCGCAGTTGCGGGGCCTCAACCGGGCCTTCGTCGCGCAGGGGCTGAAGGTCATGGCCGGGCGGCGCAATATCGGCCTCGCCGCGCTGATCGAGGCATCTCGCCTGACTCGCGCGCCGACCTGTACCGATCTCGGCTTTGCGCTGGGGCCGCGGATCAATGCCGGCGGGCGGGTCGGCAAATCGGATCTCGGCGTCCGCCTGCTCACCACGCAGGATCCGGAGGAAGCGCGGGCGCTGGCCGTCGAACTCGACCGGCTGAACGAGGAACGCCGGCTGATCGAGGGCGATGTCCAGACGGAGGCGGACCTCGCGGCGCGGGCTCAGGACTCGCGTGGCTGCGTGGTCGTGTCGGGCCGCGGCTGGCATCCGGGCGTCATCGGCATCGTCGCCGGACGGTTGAAGGAAAAGCTCGGGCGGCCGGTACTGGTCATCGCCATCGACGAACATGGCGTCGGCAAGGGATCGGGCCGCTCGATCCCCGGCGTCGACATGGGCGCGACGATCCTTGCCGCAAAGGAACTGGGGCTGGTCAGCGCGGGCGGCGGCCATGCGGCTGCGGCGGGGGTGACGGTGGCGGAGGCGGCGATTCCCGCGCTCGCCGACTTCCTGCACGCGCGCATGGCCGAGCCGGTCGAGCGCGCCCGCGAGGACCGCGCACTGCTGGTCGACGCGGTGCTGGCCCCCGGCGGGGTCAGCCCGTCGCTGATCGAGGCGCTGGAGGCCGGCGGTCCGTACGGCATGGGCTGGCCCTCGCCGCGCGTCGCCGCCGGGCCGGTGCGGATCGTGAAGGCGGACATCGTCGGCAACGGCCATGTCCGCGCGATCCTGACTGGCGACGACGGCCGCCGGTTCAAGGGCGTGGCGTTCCGCCAAGCCGAAACCGATCTCGGTGCGGCGCTGCTGGGGGCACCGCCGCACCGCAAGCTGTGGCTGGCCGGCCGCGCCAAGCTCGACGACTGGGGCAGCCGCCCCGCCGCCGAACTGCACATCGACGACATGGCATGGGCGGATTGACAGAAAAATACGAAAGTGTGTTGACCGATCGCAAACCCTCCCCTAACAGCCCGTCCACGCCTTCACGGCCCCTTCGTCTAGCGGTTAGGACGCGGCCCTTTCACGGCTGAAACACGGGTTCGATTCCCGTAGGGGTCACCACTCCAGCGATAAGTCGCGGAATTTGACGGAAAGCGGCGGAAATCAATGCTTCATTAGGTGCCCGATGCTACGAAAGGGTGCTACGAATGGGGCGTTGAATGAGTCATTCCCACAAGCGCGCGACCTCGCGAAACGCATGGTTCCGGATGGACGTCCCGAAGGACATTCGTCACCTTGCCGGCAAGACGTCCTGGCAGCACTCGCTGAGCACTGCAGAACCCAACCTCGCCGCACAGCGCCGCGCTGCCTGGAGCGCGCATTACAAGGGCGAGGTGATCCGGCTGCGAATGATCTTGGCACAGCAAGCCCAGCAGTCCGCCGACGTGCTGGTCGATCAGGCCTTCGAAAAGCTGGCCGGCTTTTCCCGTTCGATGGATCTTGCGGTAGTCGGCGAATTGCAGAAGCTGGCGTCGATCGTCCGGTCCTCGTGGAGCAACGTCCATGCGCAGGCCGTGGAGCGTCAGCATCTCGGCGAAGCTTGGACGAGTCTGCTCGACCCGGAACCATCGCCAATTCCGTCGATCGATGACGATGAGGAACGCAGGCGGTTTCAACTTCGCGCTGAAATCCTCGAGAGCAATGCCGCTACCAGCGGCATCGTTTATCAGGAACTTGCCCGTGAGCTGCTGGCGCAGGGCGTGTACGAACCGCTCCACTTTGCGATCAGCTATCTGCCGTACCTTGTCCCTGCAATCGACCTGTCCATCAAGGCTAGCTATGATCGTATTGCGCACGCCTACCTGACCCGATTGGCCGAGCACAGGTTCGGATCCTGGCCGGTTGGCATCCGCGAAGCGTTGCGCCCTGTTGTCATTCCGTCGACCGCCAACTTGCCCGTCGTGGCATCACCCGATGCGTTGATGCCGCTTTTGGCAACGCCGCCCTCCCCTGTACCAGCCAGTCATCACACGTTGTCCGAAGCTTTCGATCTCTGGCGCCGCCGCAAGCGGATCACCGGCAAGGACAAAACAGCCGACGAGTTCGCCAACGCGATAGCACGATTCGAAGAACTCAGCGGCACCAGCGCGGTCGAAGCGATCACGCCTGCGATGGTGCGGACCTTCATCTCCTTGGTTGAACAATTGCCCTTCCGCCCGAAGAAGGCTGTCAGCGCCTTGCCGCTAACCGAGCAGATCGCGTTGGCGCACGCTAAAGCTCTGCCGACGCTATCCCCCCCGACCGTAGGCAAGCAATTGACTGCGCTCCGTGCAATCTTGAGCGTGGCCAAGGACGCGGAGTGGATTTCCAGCAATCCAGCGCAAGGCATCTCGGTTGAGGGAGCGGCTTGGGAGGGTGACGAGCGCGATCACTTCTCTGACGAGGATATGCACAAAATTTACGCCTCGCCATTGATGACCAACCCGGACGCCTACGACGACACCATGTTCTGGATCCTGTTCCTGGCACCCTTCCACGGATCGCGCCCAGGTGAACATTGCAAACTGAAACCCACCGAAATCGTTCAGGACGATCGCGAATGGGTCATGCGGTTCCGTCGCGATCGCCGGAACCGTCCTGCCGCTGCTTCGACCAGCGAGACCCGCCCCCGACGGCAGAAGACGCGTAGCTCAGTTCGCGACGTCCCAATCCACTGGATCTTGTTGGAAGCCGGCTTCGCGGAATTCGCGCGCTTGCAGCGTGACCGTGGCGCAGAATGGCTGTTCGACGAACTCGAGGCCGATAAATACGGCGACCGCTACAAGTATCTGTCGGGCCGGATCAACGATGCTTTGCGCAAACTCGGCATCAATGAACCGGATAAATCGTTCTATTCGACCCGTCATACGATGAAGCGTGAAGGGCGGCGGCTCAAGATCGACAATCAAAGCCTCGACCAGCTTACCGGCCATGCTCCGGTATCTGTCGGAGGCCGTTACGGTCAAGGATCGCCGACTGAAACGCTGAAAGCCGATCTTGATCGCCTCGAATTCCGAAGCGTTCCGTGGGACGATGTCGTACTGTGTGCCCATCAGCGGCTGCAGCGCTTTCGGATAATCAAGAAGCACGGCTAACGGCAACCCTCGTGACCAAGATCGCCTCATTCTCGAAACAATCGCGACTGCCTTTGATCGGCCAGCTTTCACCGACCCTCTAAACGTCGAGCAGGTCGATGATATGCTCGAAGCGCTAGCTGATACGAGGGCAGCCGGACGTCGCAGACGTTTACGAAGAGCTATACTCGTACTTCGCGAAACGCCCAGAGGACCTCCACCGCCTCACTTGGCGCGAATTCGAGACGTTACTATTCCGAATCTTCCAGGCTCAAGGGTTCACGTGCGAGTTAGGCCCTGGTTCGAATGACGGAGGCATAGATGTCCGCGTGCTCCAGAGGGATCCACTGGGCGACATAATGACGTTGGTCCAAGCCAAGCGCTATGCTCCTAGAAACAAGATCGACCTATCCGCAGTCGCCGCGCTTCATGGCGTCGCCGACGTAGAAGCGGCCCAGAAGAGCATGTTCGTCACCACCTCCGACTACCTTCCCTCGGCACGGAAGTTCGCCAGCCGGACCCGCATTCCCATGACGCTGACGACCTCTACCGATGTCAGCGAATGGTGCCGGGACGCCAGCGACGGGATCATACGCGACAAGTCGAAGCTGGTCATGCCCCAAGCGGTTTCTTCGCCGCTTCAAGATCTCACTTCAAAGGATCCCCGTATCGTTCAGGCGAGCACAGGCTACTCTGTCATCATGAACCAATTCGCAATCGTCATTAAGGAGACAAAGCACGCAGCACTGTTAATGACCATTCCTGCGCGAACCATCTCGGACGATGGTTACGGGCAAAGGGGCAGCGAGGTGCCTGAGATCGGCCCCGCGTGCCTTGATCGTCTGAGAGCGGATAATGTCTTTCGCGCGAAGCGGTCCGTCCGCAACGGCGAGGTAAATTACTGGGACGGCCGAAACCTATATTCGGCATGGAATGGCGCACCCGCGCTTTTCGATCTTTGCGATTAGCCATCGAATCACCGATTCCGGCGCGAGCCGACGTTCATCATGGCGCTCCGGAACGGCGTGAGCTGGTCGCGAGCTGCCGCTCTGCCCTCCTGCCCTGGTGACCCATAGCCGGACGTTCCAGACATTCTACCAATCGCCCAACTTCAGACATTTGTTCATCTGGGACGCGTTGCGCCCGGCGACGAGCGCGGCGAGCGCAGCCGCACCCAAAGTGGCCGCACTCGCCAGAAACGTCGCCTGATAGCCGCCGACATCGAACAACAATCCACCGCCGGCGGCCCCAATGGTTATCGCCAACTGGATCACCGCGACCATCAACCCACCGCCAGCTTCCGCGTCACTGGGCAATATGCGGGCGAGCCACGTCCACCACGCAACTGGCACCGCTGTTCCGATGAAACCCCAGAGCGCCAGCAGCAGTCCCACTGCCATCGGCATCGTGCCAAATACGATCAATCCGCCCGCAATCGCTGCCATGAGGATCGGGGCCAGCGCAAGGGTGGCGACAAGGCTCCTTGTCACGGCCCGTCCGACCAACCAACTGCCAATCAGCCCGGCTCCACCCATGCCGAGCAGCACAAGCGACAATTGACTGGTGCTGAGCCCGGCCGTTTGCTCGAGAAACGGGCGCAGGTAAGTGAAGAGCGAGAACTGTCCCATGAAGAGCAGCGCCAGCGCGATCATCCCGCCTGCCACACCCCGCTGCCGCATGACGCCGAGCGCACTCGCGCTACGCCTGGATCGATCCGACGGCATCGACGGAAGCGTCGCCCATTGCCAAACGAAGGTCGCGGCCGCGAGCGGCACGACGATAAGGAAAGCGCCGCGCCAGCCGATATACTGTCCCAGGAAACTGCCGAGCGGAGCCGCGATCGTTGTCGCGAGCGCGTTGCCGCCGTTGAGCAGCGACAGGGCACGCGACACTTGATCCTCCGGCATCAGCCGCATAACCGTTGCGGTCGTCATCGACCAGAAGCCACCGATGACGATCCCTAGCAACGCCCGCCCAACCATCAGCACGGCATAGGTGGGCGCTAGCGCCACGGTCGTACCCGACAGGAGCATGAGGGCAGTGAGGCCGAGCAGCAACGCTCGGCGATCGATCCCGCGCGAAAGCGTGGCGATGCAAAGGCTCGTTACGACAGCGAAAAGCCCGGATACGGAGATCGCTTGGCCCGCCGCGCCCTTGGTCACGCGTAGATCCGATGCGATCGGGGTCAGCAGGCTGACCGGCATGAACTCGGACGCGATCAGGGTGGAGACGCACAGCGTCAGCGCGCAGATCGGTCCCCAACGGGCCACGGATGAGGGTTTCGCCTCGTTCGTTACGGCAGTGTGCATGGCCTTCAACTTTTTGTCATGGTCCTGGAAAAAGGGGTTCCGGAGAACCCATAGGCATGCGGTACGCCTCGGCTTGTACCGCTGGTCAGGTGATCGTTGGCAACCCATCGAGGTGCTTTTCGAGCGTGATCGGATACTCGCGCACGCGAACGCCGGTCGCGTTGTAGATCGCATTGGCGACCGCTGGTGCGACCCCGGTCAGACCCAGCTCGCCGACGCCCTTGGCCTTTACCGGCGAGATCGTCGGATCGACCTCGTCGATGAAGAAGGCGTCGAGATGCGGGATGTCGGCGTGGACCGGTACCTCATACCCTGCGAGATCGTGGTTCACGAAGAAGCCGAAGCGCTTGTCGATTGCCATGTCTTCCATCAGCGCCGCACCAACGCCCATCACCATCCCGCCGATCACCTGGCTGCGCGCGGTCTTGGCATTGAGAATGCGGCCCGCCGCGCAGACCGCGAGCATGCGTCTCACCCGGACCTCACCGGTATAGGCGTCGACCGCGACCTCGGCGAAATGCGCCCCGAACGTCTGCTGCTGGAACTGATCGGCGAGCTTGGCGAACTCCATCAGGTCCTCGACCACGATCTCGCCGTCCCTGGCCGCATCGGCGAGTTTTACCCAACGATTGCCGCTGCGGACCTGTCCATCAGCGAAATCGACGTCAGCGATGTTGAAGCCAAGCCGCTGGGCCACGGTTTCGCGCAGCTTCATGCAGGCCGCATAGACGCCCGCCGTCACTGACGGCGCACCCTGCTGACCACCCGATCCCGGTGTTTCCGGAAAGGTGGAATCGCCAAGCTTGACGACGATCCGGTCAGGTGTGACGCCCATCATCTCGGCCGCGGTCTGCTGGACGACGGTGTAGCTGCCGGTGCCGATGTCCGTCATGTCGGTTTCGATCGTCACTACGCCGTGCCGATCGAGCCGGGCACGCGCGCCGGCCTTGGCGATCTTGCCGCCACGGATTGCCCCCGCCATTCCCATGCCGATCAGCCATTGCCCGTCGTGGACGGTACCGGGCTTGCTCTGGCGCTTGTCCCAGCCGAAGCGTTCGGCCCCTTCCCGCAGGCAGCGGACGAAAGCACGCGTCGAGAACGGCTTGTCCGGATTTTCGGGGTCGACCTGCGTGTCATTCACGACGCGAAGCTCGATCGGATCCATCTTCAGCTTTTCCGCCAGCTCGTCCATCGCGACCTCGAGTGCCATCAGCCCCGGGGCTTCGCCCGGCGCGCGCATCGCATTGCCCTCGGCGAGGTCAAGCGTAGCCAGCCGCATCCGGGTCAGCCGGTTCGCGCCGGCATAGAGCGTTCGCGTCGAGGTGACGGTCGGCTCGGTCCGCCCGCCAACCAGATTGCCCGACAGGCTATCGTGGCCAATGGCGGTCAGCCGCCCGTCACGGCCCGCGCCCAACTGCACGCGCTGGATCGTCTTTGGCCGGTGGATCGTGGTGTTGAACATGATCGGCCGCTGCAGCGCGATCTTCACCGGACGCTTGACCACGCGGGCGGCAATCGCTGCCAGCGCCAGATCGATCTGCACGGTCCCCTTACCGCCGAAGCCGCCACCGATGTAGGGCGAGATCAGATGGACGTTTTGCTTGGGGATACCGAGGATCAGCCCGAGGTCGCGCGTTCCCCAGTTCATCTGCTGGATCGAGGTCCAGCACGTTAGGCGGTCGCCATCCCACTTGGCGATCGAGGCATGCGGCTCCATCATCGCGTGCGCCTGGTCCGGCACCGTATAGATCTCGTCGATCTTGACCGGTGCCGCGGCGAACGCCCTGACGAAGTCGCCGACCTGCTTCTCGTTGGGGCCGCCAAACTCGCCCTCCGGTGGGACCGGCGCGCTGGCGTTCTGCGCGGCCAGATCGAACCGCCCCGCCGTCCGCTGGTAGTCGACCCGCACCAGTGCTGCGGCCGCACGAGCCTGTTCGAAGGTCTCCGCAACGACGACGGCTACCGGCTGATGGTAATGGTCGACTTCCGGCGCGGCGAGCATCTTCTGGACGTAGAACTTGCCGACCCCGGGCTTGCCGGCGTTGAGGTACGTGACGACCCCGACCACGCCGGGCGCACGTTCGGCATCGCGGGTGTCGATCATCGTGATCCGGCCCTTGGCGATCGCGGCGCCTAGGATGTAGCCGTACACGAATCCGGGCGCGACATCTTGCCATTCATAAGCATAGGTCGCGGTGCCGGTGGTCTTCAGATGCCCTTCGTAGCGATCGAGTGGCTTGCCGAGCACCTTCATCCGGTCGGTAGGGTTGGCGCCTGCGGGTGTGTCGAAGATCATGGCATCACCTCTGCAATTATCGCCGCGAGGGTGCGCGTCGCGAGTGGGATCTTGAATGCGTTGTCGTCGGTCGGCCGCGCCTCGGCGAAGACGGCTTTCGCCATCTCGGCCGCGCCGCGGGGCATCGCCGCCTCTGCTGCCTCCACGCGCCAGGGCCGATGAGCGACACCGCCGAACGCTGCCTGTCCGCTGCCGTCGCGCTGAACGATGGCAGCGACCGATACGAGCGCGAATGCATAGGACGCGCGGTCGCGAACCTTGCGGTAGACGTGCGTCCCACCGACCGGACGCGGTAGCATGACCGCGGTGATGAGTTCGCCGTGATCGAGCACGTTATCGCGCTCGGGCGTGTTGCCTGGCAGCGTGTGAAAGCTGCCCATCGGGATGGATCGTGTCTTTCCGTCCGCCTTCACCGTCTCGACCGTGGCATCGAGCACGCGCATCGCGACCGCCATGTCGCCAGGATAGGTGGCGATGCAGGCGTCGCTCGACCCGATCACGGCAAGCTGGCGCGAATAGCCGCCGATTGCGGCGCAGCCCGACCCCGGCTTGCGTTTGTTGCAGGGCTGGTTGGTATCGTAGAAATACGGGCACCTCGTCCGTTGTAGCAGATTGCCCGCGGTCGTCGCCTTGTTCCGCAGCTGGCCCGAGGCGCCGGCAACGATAGCGCGGCTGAGTATGCCATAGTCACGCCGCACTCGCTCATCGCTCGCCAGCGCGGTGTTGCTGACGAACGCACCGATACGCAGCCCGCCAGTGTCCGTCGTCTCGATCCGGTCGAGCTTAAGGTCCTGGACGTCGACCAGATGGGTCGGCGTCTCGACCTCGAGCTTCATCAGATCGAGGAGGTTGGTACCGCCTGCTAGGAAACGCGCACCGGGATTGCGCGCGACTATCCGAGCCGCGTCGGCAGGCGTCTTTGCTCGCTCGTAGGTAAAGCTCTTCATGCGCGCGCTCCTGCGACATCGGCCATCGCCTCAGCGATGTTGGAATAGGCACCGCAGCGGCAGATATTGCCGCTCATCCGCTCACGCATTTCGGCGCCGGTAGGCTGCGGGGCCGCCATAAGATCGGCTTGCGCATGGCTGGGAATGCCACGCTTGATTTCCTCCAATACTGAAACTGCGGAGCAGATCTGCCCCGGCGTGCAGTAACCGCACTGATACCCGTCATGCTTGACGAAGGCGGCCTGCATTGGGTGGAGGCGCCCGGGAGAACCCAGCCCCTCGATCGTGGTCACGTCATCGCCTTCATGCTGGACGGCGAGGCTGAGGCAGGCGTTGATCCGCTCGCCGTTGACGATGACCGTGCAGGCGCCGCACTGTCCGTGATCGCAGCCTTTTTTCGTGCCAGTCAGGTGCAGATGTTCGCGTAGTGCATCGAGCAGGGTGGTGCGCGGATCAAGCGTCAGCGCTTGGGACGTGCCGTTCACTTTCATAGCGACCTTGTACGTCGGCCAGGCTTTCGCGGATGGCGCGGCTTCGGCCGTTCCACCCGCAAATGAAGATACCGCGGCAGTGGTGGCGCTGCTCATCAACATCTCCCTTCGTGATAGTTGGAAAGTCTCACTGGCCATCCGGACCTCCGCATGCGGGCTATCGTCGCCGATCAAGACTATTAAACGCATTAGGAGAAAGGCGGTTACCCATACACTACTTGATGCAACCATGAATCTGGTTCAGCATCAGCCATGCTCGTTACCCGAACAAACCTAACTGACCTGGCCTGTTTTCTGGCGATCGCGCGACATCGCAATTTCCGACTGGCCGGGCTTGAGCTTGGCGTTTCTGCCTCCGCGGTCAGCCACGCACTGAAGGGCTTCGAGGAGCGTGCGGGCGTTCGTCTGATCAACCGGACGAACCGAGCCGTGACGTTGACGTCGGCAGGCAAGGCGCTGGAGAAATCCGTTTCCGGATCGTTTGCCGACATCGGCTCTGCGCTGCTGAACCTTGATCAGCTCCGCGCCAATCCTGGTGGGAAGATCCGCATCAACGCCGTGGTCGATGCGGTAACGCTGGTGCTCGGCCCCGTGCTGGCTGAGTTGTCTCGCCGTCACCCCGACATCGAAGTCGATCTCGTCTCCAGCAACCGTATCGTCGATGTCGTCGGTGAGGGGTTCGACGCCGGCGTGCGCTATGGCGGGACCGTTCCTGAAGATATGATCGCGCAGCGTCTTTCAGCTGATCTCCGATGGGCTGTGGCTGCCTCCCCTGGCTATCTTGAAGAGCACGGCACGCCAGTTCATCCAGACGACTTGAAGAAGCACCGCTGCTTGGGGGTACGGCTCGGTGACGACAGCATCTACCGCTGGGAGTTCGAGGGGCCGGACGGCGACTTCGATGTGTCCATCAAAAGTTCGATGATCGCTGACGACAGCCGATCGACCCTGGCGATGGCGCTGAACGGCGCAGGTTTGACGTTCGGCCTTGAGGCCCTGTTTGCGAGGCATGTTGCCGACGGCAGCCTTCGGCTTGTGCTGACCAACTGGGCAACAACTGGACCTGGCTTCTACCTTTATTATTCTGGACGCCGGCAAGTGCCTGCGGGCTTGCGGGCACTCCTGACTATCGCGGGTGAATTGAGACCGCTTGGCTGACACCCAGTCATGCCGTCAGGCACTCGCCTGCTCCGTCGAAACCCGGTTCTTGCCATCATGAAGCGACGACCCAGATATGGCCATTCTGGGCACGGTGTCGGCTTCCCAACTTCGGCCACTCGTTCATTTCGGTCGGCGAATGAGCAGGGCTTGGAGCCGACACCAAGAAGCGCCTACATGCTCCGGCCCAAACGCATCAGGGGCAGGCAAATGGCTGGGACTTCTTCCGCGGCTGCAGCGGTTTATAGGGCCAAGACCTATTCGCGGTGACGCGCTCCCGCCATCATCGCTCGCAGCTCATCGGCTCGATGGGGGCAAGCAGCTATGGTTCGCTCAAGCCTGTCTGTCGCTTCCCGTTCGAACCTTGCCGTTCGGAATCGAAGGAATTCATTTACGGCAGACTGCCGTTGTGCTTGCTCGGCGGAGCTCAAAACGGTGGCCGTAAGGGGGGGATAGTCTCTTGGCCGTCCGCTTCGGGCTTTGTCGTACCGGCCTAGGAAATCCTGCGTCATGCTTGGTGAAAAGCTGCCGTTGTGGGTTTCGGCGTACCGGGAATCTGCTGCGAGGCCGTCGGAGGCAGCCCGGCTTTCCTTTGCCGCAGCCTGTAGGGCCTTCGCACAACGGTCGTCAGACCCTGAATTGGGAGCGGATTGGCCAGAAACGGCCACGATCAGAAGCGCAGCGGTAAGCAACATGCTCTCCATATTAACGGTTACGAAGCACGAGGCTAGCCCCGCCTTACGTTCCTCGACTGCCGTCTCTCCTTCAAAGGTGACCGATTGCATATCCCACCGGATCAAAGAGACCCAGTTGCAGACATCCAGAGTGCCCCCTCCACTCCCCAAGTTCTGCCATTTATTCATGTTCAACTCGGGGCCGGAAGCTCACGCCACTCGCGGTGCTAAACGGCGAGATCTGGGGACTTTCCTGCCAGTCAGCTTTCAGGATTGGAACGGTCAAAAGCCGCCGGTACGTGGTGTCACAACCGTTCGGTTGTGACACCGGGCATCATGGCCGATCGCGCCCCATTTCGGCTGTTCACTTGATCGGCATGTGTTCCTGAAACCGTCCGTTCAAACCGCTCGTCAATTCCCGTTTTCTCATGTCCGACCGGCAAATTCGGGAAAATCCAATCGGGAACAGATTTCGGGAAAGCGTAACCTGGAAGAGACGCGCAGCGCGTGTATCAACGGCGTTGTCCTGTTTGACCTTCCTTTTCGGGCGGGGGAGCGCGTCAGCCGCTCCCCCGCTAGAGATCAGATAGTTACAACAATCTTGCCGATCTGCTCGTTGGATTCCAGGAAACGGGTTGCTTCCTGGATTTGGTCGAACGGGAAAATCTGCGAAACCAGCGGATCGAGCTTGCCCGTTTCCAGCCCTTCCGTGATGAACGCCTTTGCTCGCGCAAGCGCTTGGTCATCGCCGACGATCTCGGTGTAAAGGTAGCCCTTGATCGTCAGGCTTTTGCCCAGCACCGTGAACTGCGGGAACGGCCCGTCGTCAGGGCTGAGGGCGCCATACTCCAGCAGGATGCCGCCCACAGCCATTACCTCGGCAAATTGGGCGATGGCAGGACCGCCGATCGGATCAAACACCACTCGAGCGCCCTTGCCGCCGGTGATCTCGTTCACACGCGCCGCTAAGTCGCCATCGGCGGTGGCGATCACATGATGCGCACCGGCATCGGTCAGCGCCCGCGCCTTAGCATTCGTACGGGTGGTCGCAATCACCGTCGCCCCGACGCTGCGAGCCACCTGGATCGCCGCGATGCCGACGCTGCTCGATGCGGCCGACACGATTACGAAGTCCGCTGCGGTGACCTTCGCCTGATCGATAAGCGCACCCCAGGCCGTGACATACTGCATCCAGGAGGCGGCTGCCTTCTCGAACGAGAGGGCGGTGGGATGCTTGACGACGTAGCGCGCCGGGATGTTGATGATCTCGCCATAGGTAGACCAGCGCGACATATCGAGCGTTGGGATGACGCTCACGGCGTCGCCATTCGCGAAGCCCGACACATCGCTGCCGGTGGTCTTTACCGTGCCTGCGGCCTCGTAGCCGAGCCGCGAGGGGAACTCCGCTTCCTGAAGGTAAGCGCCGTTGCGGAACATTACCTCTGCGCGGTTCAGGCCGATCGCTCTGACTGCAATCTGCACCTCATCAGCGGCAGGTGCAGGAACGTCGATGTCATCGATGCGCAGCACGTCTGCGGGGCCGTATTCGTGAAAGCGTACAACGCGGGTCATGGTCTGATCCTCTGGTAGGTGAATGGCTATTGGAATGGAGCGGTTCGGGCGGCGTTTACATATTAATGGCGCGGACGAGGCGGACGCCCCAGTCCTCGTCAGGGTTCGTGGTTCCGTCACCCAAGCGTTCCTGCATAACCGCAACCGCCAAGTCCCGGCGCTTAGGAAGCCTGTCCTTCTCCGCAGCGTCGAGAGCCGCAGGAATTTCGGCGAGGGTCAGGTCGGTGCAATAGACTGGCGCGCCGGCCTGTTGACGCCACGAGGCCGCTAGCGAGCCGGCATCAAAGGCATCCAGGCCCGTATCGCTGACCAGCGCCATCGTGATCTGCCGATCGCGCTCACGATCTGCTGCAACGGGAATGGCGATCCGGTCCGGTGTACCTGCCGGCTTGCCCTTCTTCGCGAGCGACGCGGAGCCAATCGCATTCCATGCCTTTGCGACCGGGCGGCCAAGTTGCTCAGCCACCCACACGCTTTCGACCTTTCCGTCTTCGATCGCCTGGATCTTGGAGTCCCGGAACGGGTAATAGTTGGAGGTGTCGATCACGACCGTCTCGTCAGGCAGGCGAGCCACCGACGGTGCAATTTCGGCGATACGGTTGAGAGGTATCGAGAGGATGACGACCTCAACGTCGGTTAGCGCGTCCTCCGTCGTCACGGCGCGGGCGCCGGCTGACAGGAGCTCGGGATCGATCGTCTCGGGCCCGCGCGAGTTGGCGACCTTCACCTCATGGCCCGCCGCGCTCAACCTGATGACGAGTGTCTTGCCGATGTGCCCTGTCCCAAGAATGCCGATCTTCATGTGTCGTCCCTCTGCGATCGTTGCGTCGCACCGGGAATTATGGTCAAGTGCCGGAAGCGACAAGAACCCACTAAAAGGTGGGCTACCCACCTAAAGGTAAGTGAGCCTTGCAGCGTGACTGGCAATGCGAGGACCCACAGCAGCAGCTTGTCTGGGCTGCTGCCACGAGCGAAGCCCTCCGCGTCCTGGAGGGCAAGTGGAAGATGGTGATCATCTTCCAGCTATTTGCAGCAAGGGCACCGCTGCGCTTTTCAGAACTCGAACGACGTGTCGAAGGCGTGAATCAGAAGATGCTGATTCAACAGCTCAAGGACTTGGAAAAGGATCGGATTGTGACCCGTACGATCTATCCGCAGGTTCCTCCCAGAGTCGAATACGCGCTGAGTGAGATAGGTCTGGCGCTCGGACCATCGATCGAAGCTCTGATCGACTGGACCTTCATGCGGCGAGAAGCGACACCGCCAACTTAGACGGGCAAAGGTTTGCTCTGACATTCTGATTTTAGCTAGTGGATCGCATAGCTGACGAGCGGTCAGGTCGGGCGAACCGAACGTTTCTCAAAACAGCATCCTTTTTGAGAATGCGGGTAGTGTCACAACCGGTCGGCTGTGACACCGTGGGCTTTCAACCGGGTCTGACCTGTGTCGTGATCGATAATGCCGTGCTAACCTATCGGCTCGCTGCTCGCGTTGCCGCCTGGCCTGAGCGTTTTGTTCTTACCGCTGATGGGATTGCGCCTGCCGATGCTCGCCTCCGAGATGACCAACACCCGCGACTTCAACGCCACGGTCCAAAGGCGGTTGAATGCTCACACGCGTGGTGCTGGCAAGCGCACGATGATGTTCGCGCACGGCTTCGGCTGCGACCAAAATATGTGGCGCTTTGTCGCACCGGCGTTCGAGGACGGGTTCCGGACGGTACTGTTCGACTATGTCGGTGCCGGCGGCTCCGACCTGTCCGCCTTCGACCCTGACCGATATTCGTCGATCGACGGCTATGCGGATGATGTAATCGAACTGGCGCGGGCGCTCGGCATCACGGGTGGGGTGTTCGTCGGTCATTCCGTGAGCGCGATGATCGGCTTTGTCGCCGCCCGACGCGCCCCGGAGCTGTTCTCGACGCTGATACTGGTTGGGCCATCGCCCTGTTATATCGATGACGCGGATTACACGGGTGGCTTCACGCGCGATCAGATCACCGAACTGCTGGAGTTCCTCGACAGCAACCATCTTGGCTGGTCCGAGGCGATGGCGCCGGTCATCATGGGCAACGCTGATCGGCCGGAGCTTGGCGAGGAACTGACGGCGAGCTTCTGCCGCACGGATCCCGAGATCGCGAAGCGGTTCGCGCGCGTGACCTTCATGTCGGATAGCCGCGGCGATCTTGGCCCGATCGACGCAGAGGTACTGATCCTGCAAAGTCGGGATGATGTCATCGCGCCACAGGTGGTCGGTGAGTATGTCCACAACGCCATTCCCGGCAGTGAGTTTGTGGTGCTGGACTCAACCGGTCATTGCCCGAACATGAGTGCACCGGAGGCGACGATCGCTGCGATCAAAGCCTTTGTCTGACACGGTGAACGAGACCGTCGCGGCCCAGGCGGTGGCGCTCGACTTTGAGGATCTGTTCGAGACCGCGCCATGCGGCTACGTGCTGGCCGATCGGGACGGGCGTATCACCCGCACGAACCGGACGCTGCTCGGTTGGCTTGGCCATGCCGACGACGCGCTGGTCGGCAAGCGGCTCTCCGACCTGATGCCAATCACCGGCAAAATCTTCTACGAGACCCACTTCGCGCCGACGCTGCACATGCAAGGCCGCCTGAACGAGGTTGCGATCGAACTCGTCCGGCAGGACGGCAAGCGCATCCCCATGCTGGTCAACGCCGTGGCGAGCCACAGCGGCGACGAGGCGCAGCCGCGACTTCGGTTCGCCATGTTCCTCGCGGCGGAACGTCGCGGATACGAGCGCGGCTTGCTGGAGGCGCGCAACAAGGCGGAGGCCGCCGTCGCCACCCAAAGGGCCGACGCCGAGTTGCGCGAGCAATTCATCGCGGTGCTGGGCCACGATCTGCGCAACCCGCTCGCGTCGATCTCAAGCGGCATCCATATGCTCGACAAGGAGAGCTTCACCGCGCGCGGCAAGAAGGTGGTGGCGCTGATGGCGGGAAGCGTGGTGCGCGCCAGCGGGCTGATCGACAACGTGCTCGATTTTGCGCGTGGGCGCCTTGGCGGAGGCATAGCGCTGACCCGCAACACCAATGAGCCGCTGGAGCCCGTCCTGCGTCAGGTGGTTGCCGAACTGCAATCGGTCACGCCCGGCCGGGAGATCACCGCCCACTATACGCTCGATGAGCTGGTCGACTGCGATCATATCCGCGTCGGTCAATTGCTGTCCAATCTCCTCGGCAACGCCCTCACGCATGGTGCAAGGGAGCAGTCGGTGCGGATCGAAGCGACGACGACTGACGATGAACTGACCATCGCCGTATCGAACGGGGGCGAACCGATCCCGCCCGATGCGATCGAGCGGTTGATCCAGCCTTTCTTTCGCGGCCATGACCGGGTGCGGCAGGGTCTGGGCCTAGGGCTCCACATCGCGTCGGAGATCGCTCGCGCGCACGACGGCACGCTGGTCGCGCGGTCGGATACGATTGCTACAACATTCATCTTTACCATGCCGCTGCTACGTCGGAATCATTGCTCGGACTGACGTGCACCTTTCACCTGTGCTCCAGCGTTGTGGAGCAATGATCATGACCGGGCAGACCCGGGCGGAGAGCCGGGAATGCCAGATACCAATTTTATTGCGACCGTGCTGGTCGTCGAGGATGATACGCTGGTGCGGATGCACGGCACGGACATCCTGGAAGATGCCGGATACGAAGTCTTCGAAGCAGCGAATGCCGACGAGGCGCTAACGATCCTGAACGAGCAGCGGGATGTACATGTGCTCTTCTCGGATGTTGACATGCCCGGCAGCATGGATGGCTTGGACCTTGCCCGCCTGGTGCATGAGCGCTGGCCCCATATCCATCTTCTGCTGACCTCGGGCCACCATCCGTTGCAAAGCGCGGACATGCCGGACCGGGGCAAATTCGTCCGCAAGCCGTGGTCATCGGAGGTGCTCGTCGAGCGTATCCGGGGGTTCCTTCACGCTTGAGTCGGCTGGGCCGCACGGGTTGTGTCGCGAGCATCTTTCCGCGACTCTTTTTACGCCTGCATCGCATCCGCCAACGCGATCCGGCGCTGCAAATCGGCGGATACGGTGGTGCCGCACCATCGCGTAGCAGCGTGGGCAGCATCCTGACCAAGTTGCCTATCATGCGCTCCCGAGGCGATCACATCCCGCTATGCCGCTGACGCGATTGGCCAACATTGACAATCGGCCTGGTCCTGACGAAGTCGTGGCATGCCAACGCCAACCCGTAATATCGCCCTTACGACCGAGCTGGATGCCTTCATCAAGGCACAGGTTTTGTCGGGCCGGTACAGCAGCTCGAGCGAGGTCGTCCGATCCGCGCTGCGCCTTCTCATGAACGAAGCGGATGCGCGTTTCCAGGAAAGCCAGACCCATGTTCGCTAGCGCCGCTGTGAACGCTATGCCCCTTATCGGAGGCGGTGAGATGGGCCAGCTGGTCCGCGACACCGACTGGTCGGCCACGCCGTTGGGCGCTTACGCGGACTGGCCCCAGTCGCTCCGCTCTTCGCTGTCGCTGGTCCTCAACACCAAAGGCATTGCGGCCTTATACTGGGGGCGGAGCAGTGGCTCCTGTATAACGACGCCTAAACGAGCGCGGTTGCGCTCGGTTTGTTCACGCTGTCTGGTCTCGAGATCTGGTTCTACGCCGTCGTCTATCTCCTGATCGGTGCGACTGCCACGCTCCAGGACACGCTCTACTTCTCTACGATCACCTTTGGCGCCATCGGCTTCTCGGACGCGCCGCTCGCGGTGCCGTGGCGAATCGTGGGAGCGATCGAGGGCATTAATGGTGTTCTGCTTCTCAGATGGTCCGTGGCGTTCCTCGTCGCCGAGCTGCAGCGTGTTCGGCACCGGTGAAACCCTTCGCATGTCCGTGACATTGAGGCGTTTGGAGCCGGGGCGCGGGTCAACAAGAGGCTGAGGTCGGCAGCGCGCTACCTCCTGAAATCGTCCAGTTGATGGGTGAAGGCGGGGCCCTTCCCGCCCGTGGTGAGGACCCAGAAACGGTCGTTCAACTCGCGTCAGGCCGCTCCCACTTGCGGACGTTTGTTCATCAGAGCACAGATTACCTGCCGTCAGGGACTGATCTCAAGGAATTTGGCAAGTGACGTTCGACGTTCCGCACTTTGAACGCGAGTTTGAGGCCTTCAGCGGCTCGACTTATCGGTTCTTCAACGATGGCCCGTTCACCAGCTTCACGTCAGGCGCCGCGGACGGTTGGGAAGGATACAAGCCGAAGCTAAGAGAGCGGGCACTCGCGGAACTCGGCGCGGAAACGTGGACCGAGGGGGACATCGGCAGCGGCAAGATGGTCGACGGCGCCATAGCCGCGATCGAAATCAAGGGCACCGACCAAACGCGCAATAATCTCGTCTCGTGGGAAGGACGCTACGGTCCAGGCTCAGCGAGCCATGCCTCCCTCGTTTCGGCCCGGACTAATCCGCAGCGGCGGCGAGCGTTCGAACGGTGGCTGTGGGATGCCTTCCGCATTGGTAGCCAGCCAGACGAACTGTTCGAGCGCCTGCGCGAACTGGCTGGTGACGGCTACGCGGACTGCCGTGTCACTGCGTGGGCGGCAAACGATCAACTGGTTGTTCCCGGCTTCTTTCGTCACCGCTACCTCAGCCCGTCCTGTCGTATCGCGACCATCGGCAATGTCGACCGCAGCGACGAACTGGATCAATTCTACACGAAGGCCGATACAGCCGAGCTTTGCTACAGCGTCTTTCGCGCCCGCTACGGCACCCTGCGGCATCAGATGATCGATCCGTGCGCTGGCGGTGGAGCCTTCTATTCGCTCATGCCATTCGGAAGGCTCGGTATCGACCTCGACCCGAAATGTGCCGGGGTTTTTGCCGCCGACTTCCTCGAGCGGAGTCTGTCCTCATGGCTCGATCGAGGCAAACCGGTCGCGGTTATCGGTAACCCGCCATTCGGGCGAGCCGCCAGCATTGCCCTCAAATTCATCAAACATGCCGCGTGCTGCCCCGACGTCGAGGTGATCGCATTCATCCTGCCGCTCTCGATCCGCAAGGCTGGAATCCAGAAACACATCGACGCCAACTTCGATCTCGTGTGCGATCGACGCCTGCCGGCGAATTCGTATGTCTTCCGGGGCCGGGATCACGATGTACCGACCGTCTTCCAGATCTGGGAGCGCAAGGCGACGCCTCGTACGGTCCCCATCCTGCCAAAGATCCATCCGGATTTCTGCTTCACTGACCAAGCGGACGCGAACTTCGCGATCCAGCGCAACGGCTCTCATGCCGGTCGCGTGTGCGACAAGGACCTCGCGAAGCCGGAGGGGCATTACTTCATTCGTGGTCGGGTGCGCAGCAGAATGGAGCGTGTCGACTTCTCGCCCTTCTACCAGAATGTCTCGGGCCCGCGCAGCCTTTCCCAGGGAGAGATCGTGCTGGCCTACACCAAACAATTCGGAGGCGGATCCGAACGATCGCGCCGATCGAAGTCGAGGTGATCCCGGCAGTAATGGCGCGCGCTTGGCGCAGCGGTCCAAGCGGTTCGCGGCCGTCGCATAAGCGACGGTTGAAGAGAACTTCGTTCGCTCGAGTGAATGTAATCCGAAGGATGAAATCAAGAGCGGCGAAGGCCGAGTGTATCGAGCCCCGAATAGTTGTCAAGACGAGTTCGTCGTTAACAGCGTGACGGGGCTCACGGGCACGAGGAACGTGCCCGCGTCGCCAGCAGGCGACGATGCGCAAGCGGTTGGAGCGGTGCGCTCGAAGGTCATTCGACGGATGAAATTCGGCAGCGGCTGCCCACGCCGAGCTTACGCCAAGGATACTACCATGTTTCTTCAAACGATCGATGCGCACGACCGCCATCAGGTGCTCATCGATGATCGCAACGGCTTCTACCTTCTCTTCGCGGATACGCACGATGTCGGGCTGGGCCGGCCGTTCACGCCGCACTGGGTGGCGGAGATGTCGGATCGGAACACGCTCGAAGCGGGGATCCGGTGGTTCGTGCGGCGCCGCGACCACTGGCAGGCATGGGGTGCCCTTGCTAAGGCTGTCGGCCACGCGACGTTCGACCGGCACATGCGGGCACTCATCGCCGCCGACCCGTTCGAGACTGTTAGCGGGACGTTCGTGCACATCGCTGAGGATCCTTGCGAGATCCTGCTCGGCGAGGTGCTCGACGGTCCAAACGGCACGCGGCAGGAAGTACTGCATCGGCACCGCTTCACGTCCGCCGCCGCCCGCCGGCGCTTCTGCACCTGGTTCGACGCCGATCGCAACTGCAAAGAGATCGGTGCGATCGTGCTGCTCGGCTACCAGACAGGCGCGGTTGCGGTGGCAGCAGCCCTCGACGACATCGCGCGCGATGCAGCAGCCGCTGGCGTCCGCGCGAGGCGCAAAGCGCGCTGCTGACGCGTCGCAGGGTGCATGGGAAAGGCAGCCGATACCCCTCGGCTGCCATTTCCTATGCCGAGTGACGAGATCGCGGACGTGGGCTGCGGCTACGTAGAGAGAGCCGTTCTTCTGCAACCTTGTCAGTTCATCCATGCGTGAAAAGCACGGGATGTCGGTCGGCCCTTGGTTATTAATTCCAAGACCCGACGTTCGGCATGACGGCTGGCGGACATCAGGCTGCGCTCAAATCTGGCGATCGGCTGCGGCGAGGCGTCTCACAACGATAGGGACGAGGGTTCACGCAGGCAAGAAATTTACGTGATCGACAACCTCGCTTGCCTGGTCCCAACTAGGCACGTTTCGCCTTTGAGGTGGAACGGCAAAGTGCTACGAAACCGCTACGATCGATTGGGCGCGCGCCTTTTAAGTATCTGATTTTGCCGCCGTGCAGCAACTGCCTGCACCTCCCGTAGGGGTCACCAGCGCCTGCCAGAATGGCGGAGTTGCGCGGTTGGCGGTTTCCATCGAAGCCCTACCCATCCAGGGGTGTAAAGGGTGCGCGCAACGCGATCCGCACGGACCTGCGATCAAACAAAATCTTGCACCGGCATTTTCCATTTCCGCCGGGCCATCCCGACAGCGTTTCAGCCATTCTTCGACGATGCGTCGAGCGAACGGTCGGGGCACGACACCCGTTCGATGATGGCGGCGAGTTCGTCCTTGCGGAACGGTTTGACCAAACGAGGCAGGGCTGCGTCCAGCCCGCAGACCTCGGCAAAGCCCGAGACGAGCAGAACCGGCATTTGCGGCGATCGACGGCGGACTTCCTGCGCCAGATCGACGCCGGTCATGCCGGGCATCAGATGGTCCGTGACGAGAAGATCGATCGGCGTTTCGTTCAGAACGCGGAGGGCCTGTTCTCCGGAGGCGGCCTCGACCACGTCGTACCCGAGGTCCGCCAGCATATCGGCGGTACTCAATCGGACCAGTTCCTCGTCATCGACCAGCAGCACGCGACCGCTGAACGACGTCGGACCATGATGGTCGGCGGCATCGACCTGCGTGGCCGCCTCGGCGCTCTGCGGCAGCCAAAGCTCCATGTTCGTGCCCATGCCGAGCCGGCTGCGGATGACGAGCGCACCACCGAGCTGTGAGGCGAGACCGTGGACCATCGAAAGGCCAAGGCCGGTTCCCTGACCGACCCCCTTGGTGGAGAAGAAAGGCTCGACGGCACGGGCCAGCGTCGCTTCGTCCATGCCGATACCGGTATCGGCAACGGACAGGCAGACATAGTTGCCGGGTGCCACCGCTGCCTCGTTTGGCCGATCCACGCGCCTTGCGCTCGCCGTGATCCGCAACGTGCCGCCTTCGGGCATTGCGTCGCGGGCATTCACGCTGAGATTGAGCAACGCCATTTCCAGCTGATTGGGATCGGCCAGCGCAGGCGGTAGATCGGGTTCGGTCGCCACGAAGACCCTGATTTGCGGACCGGTGGTACTGGAGACGAGATCGCCCATGCCCGCAACCAGTGTGGCAACATCAACCGGCACTGCCTGCAGCGGCTGGCGTCGTGCGAACGCAAGCAATCGCTGCACCAGCGTCCGCGCCCGTTCGGCCGACTGCATCGCGCCTGCGATCAGGCGCTGCTCGCGCTCGTTGCCGATCCCTTTGCGCTGAAGCATGTCGAGGCTGCCGACGATCGGCGTCAGCAGATTGTTGAAGTCGTGCGCGACGCCGCCGGTCAGCTGGCCCATCGCCTCCATCTTCTGCGCCTGCCGAAGCGCGTCCTGCGTCGCCCGCAACTCGGATTCCGATCGCAGCCGGTGCGAAACGTCATTCGCGACGTGGAAGGCGCCCATCACCCCGCCGGCTTCATCGAGAAGCGGCGTGTAGATGACTTCCCAATGCGGCTTGGCGAGGTCGGGATCGCCGAACTCCTCGACCGTCATATAGCTCTCACCGGCCAGCGCACGGGCCATGAAGCCGCGCATGACCATGGCCTGATCGGGCGGAAAGAGGTCGGGGAACACCTCGCCGATCTGGACGCGATGAGCGAAGATACGAAAGAATTCGTCGCTATGCGCCTTGTTGAAGGCGATCAGCCGGTAATCGTGATCGAAGGCGCAGATGGGCGAGATGGTCGCTTCGATGATGTCACGGTGGAACCGCAACTCCGCCGTCCGCTCGGCGACCTGGCTCTCGAGCGTATCGTTCCATTCGCGTAAGCGATCGTCCGCCGCGCGACGTTGGGTGATGTCGAGCGACACCCCGGTCATGGCGATGGGATCGCCGTTTTCGGCATAGGCCGGCTGCGCGCGTATCTGCACCCAGCGCATTTCCCCCGACGGCGTGATGATCCGGTATTCGATGTCGTAATCGCCGCCCGTCGCGATCGACGCGGCCACGGCGGCCTGCATCGCTTCGCTGTCGTCGGGATGCACCGCTGTGACCAATTCGGAATAGGGGAATTCGGCACCCGGATCGCGGCCGAAATTCGTGCGGCACGTCTCCGATGCCGTCAGTTCGCCGCTGACGAGGTCGAGATGCCAGGCCCCGAACCGCCCCGCCTTGAGCGCGAAATGCAGTTCGCGCTCGCGCGTGCGCGACGACGCCTCGACCGACCGGGCGGCCGCCTAGGCCAGCGCGCGTTCGATGACGAGGCCCGCGGTATGGACGACGAAGTCGACGATTTCGAGGTCCGCCGGTGCCGGGTCGCGTGGCTCGCGGTGATACATGGCGAAGGTGCCGAGGATCGCCCCCGCCGCCGATCGGATCGGCGTCGACCAGCACGCGCGCAGGTCATGGGCCAGCGCGAGATCGCGAAAATCCACCCAGAGCGGGTCGGTGGCGATATCAGTGACGAAGACGGGTTCGCCACGATCGATGGCGCTGCCGCACGACCCGACCGCCGGGCCGACCGCGATGCCGTCGACCGCTTCGTTATAGGCGGCCGGGAGGCTTGGCCCGGCACCATGACGCAGGGTTTCGCCATCCTCGCTGAGCAGCAGCACCGACCCCAGCACGCCCGACGTCGATAGCCGCTCGACCTGCGCGATGATCGCATCCAGCGTGTCGCCAAGCGGTTCGTTGCGGACGATCCGTTCGAGGATGTCGCTCTGTGCGGCTGCCAGCGCGGCGGCACGGTCCCGCGCCTCGATCAGGCGGACATTCTGGATCGCGACCGTCGCCAGCTTCGCAAGGCCCTCGAGCCGCCCGATCGTCGCGGCATCCGCAGCATTCACGTCCGACCAGTACGCGCCGAGCGCCGCGATCGGCTCGGGCTGGCCGATCGGAGCGATGGCGAGGCTGCGCACGAACGTGCTGCTGTAAAGGTCCTGCGGCACCCGCCCGTCGACCCGGATATCGGCGATGGCGATCGTCTCGCCCGACCGCATCGCCGCGCCGGAGATGCAATCCGCCGACTGGAACCGACGACCGCGCCACAGCGGCCCGATCGCGTCCTCGGCAATGTAATGGCACTGGTCGCGGTCGCGAATGATGACGGCGATCCCGTCCGCATCGACTACTGCCCGCGCGGTTCGGCGCAGCACATCCACGACTTCATCGACCGAATGCGCGCCGGCCAAGGCCGCACTGGCGGCGATCAGCAGCGATGCAGGGTCCGGGCCGTTCGAAGCAGGATTGTCGTACACACGCCTTCCTTAGCCGCTGTGCCGGCGCAACCCTATCTGATATTTCGGGAATAGACGCGGTACGATCGCCGTGATCCCGGCCGTTCTGCATCGCTTCCGGCCAAGCAGGACATCGATGCCATCATCCGGTAGCCGTCGCCGCTTCAGATCAGGGCGACGACGACAAACCTGACGACAAATATTTCTGGTTCGCTATTCGGGTACGAGGTGGAATGCCAACCGCGCCAGACCGGTGCGGCATCGCGTTCACCATCGAGCAGGACGGAAACGGCGACATGAAGTCTGGTTCGGGATGTTTCGCCGGCGGCGGGATGATGGGGGAGCGGATACGGACGCATCCGTGGGAGAACAGCTCGCTCGGTGCTTACGCGACATGGCCGCACAGTCTGCGAACCGCGGTCGGCATGATGGCCTCGTCGGGTCATGCGATGTGCATCTTGGGGGGACCGGAGCGGGTGCTCCTGTACAACGATGCCTATGCCCCGCTGCTGGGTGCGCGACATCCCGACGCGCTCGGCCGGCCCACTGCCGACGTGTGGCCGGAAATCTGGAATGAACTCAAGCCTTTGGTGGATGCCACCTTTGCCGGTGAATCCTGCGTTTTTCGCGAACAGCCGCTGACGATGACGCGCAACGGTTTCGCCGAACATACATGGTGGGATTTTGCCTATTCGCCGATCCACGGCGAAGACGGCGAGGTCGTCGGGCTGCTCAACGTGACATCGGACAGCACCTCGCGCGTCATCGCGCAGCGCGAGCGGGACGCTGCGTTGAAAGACCTGACCACGAGCGAGGCGTTCATCCGCAGCGTGTTCGCCAGTTCGACCGACTGCATCAAGATCCTCGATCTCGATGGCCGCCTGACCTTCATGACCGAAGGCGGCCAGCGGGTGATGGAGGTGTCGGACTTCAACGCCATCGTCGGCTGTCCCTGGCCCGACTTCTGGCGCGGTGCCGGCAACGATGCGGCGGTCGCCGCGCTGGAAGCGGCCCGACTGGGGGAAGCGCGCAGTTTCATGGGGCAGGCCGACACGATGGCCGGCACGCCCAAATGGTGGCATGTCGCCGTCAGCCCGATCCCGGGGGCGGACGGACAGCCCGAGCGCATCCTGTCGGTATCGCGCGACATCAGCGATCTTCGCGCGAGCGAGGAGGAGCGCGACCGCTTCGTCCGGCTGGTGGAGAACAGCAACGACTTCGTCGGCATGGCATGGGCCGATGGCAGGGTCTTCTACCTGAACGATGCGGCGCGGCGGATGGTCGGCGTCGGCGATGTGGACGCCACCGATTTCACGATCGCCGACTTCTTCGCGCCCGATGAAGCCGCGAGAGTCATTGAAGTGGCGTTGCCGGCGGTCGCGCGGGACGGGCATTGGAGCGGTGAGATCGCGTTGCGCGACTTCCAGACCGGGGAGGCCATTCCGGCGCTTTATTCGGTGTTCGCGATCACCGACGCGAATGGTGCGATGGTCGGCTATGGTACGGTCACCCGGGACTTCCGCGACCGCAAGCGCGCCGAGGACGATCTGGCGATGATGAACGGCGAACTGGCGCATCGCCTCAAGAATGTCCTAGCGATCGTCCAGTCGATCGCCAGCCAGACGCTGCGCAATGCCCGCGATACCGAAACCGCGAGCCGAGATCTCACATCCCGCCTCGCGGCACTCGGTGCGGCGACCGACGTGCTGGTCAGCAAATCGTGGCGCTCGGCCGATCTGAAGCAGCTGATCGAGCGGACCCTGGCCCCGCACGCCGCACTGGGCGACCGCATTCGGATCGATGGTCCGCGGGTGACGCTGAAGCCGGAAGTTTCGGTCGCGTTCGTCCTTGCGCTACACGAACTGGCCACCAACGCCGTGAAATATGGTTCGCTTTCCAACGACAATGGTTCGGTGTCGCTGTCATGGGATATCGATGGCAGCGACGAGGACGCGAACTTTTCGATGCGCTGGGAGGAACGCGGTGGCCCCGAAGTTTCGTTGCCGCAGCGCAAGGGGTTCGGCAGCACGCTGATCGAACGCTCGCTCCGCTCCTATTTTCGGGGGCAGGCCGCAACCGAATACCGCCCGGAAGGATTGGTATTCCAATTACATGCCCGGCTTGGTGATGCCGCGCTCGTGACCGGGAACTAAGCGTGGGCCAGGATCTGCCGATCGGCACGAAAACCATTCTCATCGTCGAGGACGAGGCACTGATCCGCTTCGACCTCATGGACTTCTTCGAGGATGCCGGCTGGCGGGTCTTCGACGCCGAGCACGCGGATGCCGCGATCGACATCCTCGACCGCCATCAGGAAATCGGCGTGGTGCTGACCGACGTGCAGATGCCCGGATCGATGGACGGGCTGAAGCTTGCACATCATGTCCGCAATCGCTTCCCCCCAACGATGCTGTTCGTCGTCTCCGGGCACGTCCGCATCCCCGAAGACCAGCTGCCACTTCAGGCTACGTTCCTGCGGAAACCGTTCGATCCGAACCGGCTGCTGGAGCAGATAGAAGGGGATCGCGGTTAGCTTTTCCGGAACGTGATCCCCGCCCCGGCTGTGGCACCGGGACGACGCCATCCTCCGGTTACATCGTTACGGACGCCGTTCGGGAACGTTGCCTTTTCCGTTGCTCGATCGGCAGCAGCCGACGACCAGTCAGGTCGTCGCCGCCCAGCCAAGGCGAAGCGCACCGCCGGGACTGCCGGCCACCGCAATACCCCCACGGTCGACGATCCCCTGTGCAACCGCGCGACGCTGGCTGGCGTTACCGCCCTCGACCGATATCTCCCGCGCCAACCGGGCCGAGCCCCATGCCGCCGAATCGAGCGGGACGCTGTCGATCACGCCCGCATCGATCGCCACGGTCGGTAACGGGGTATCGGGCGGCGGGGCGAGCCGTACCTGCCATGCCGCGAGCGTCCGTCCGGCGCGGGTCTCCAGCGCCCGGTACCCGGCCATGCCGAGCCCCGGCAGCGTTGCGGCAACGGCCTCGATCGTGCGGCTCGCCGGATCGATCCGCGCCGACGCGGCGTCGCTACCCGCAATCAGCGCAAGGTCGGCGAGCGCACGCTGCCGGTCGCGGTCGGGATCGGGCGTCGACGTTCCGGCACGGGCGATCTGCGCTGCCTCGACGCCGCCCGCGTCGGGGTCGACTCGCAACTGGTCGACGTGCAGGTCGATCTGTCGCCCCAGACGTTGTTGCAGATCGGCGGCCAGGACGCGATCGGCCTGCGGGTCGACCTTCGGGGTTAGCACGACCGCGCGGACCCGGATCGGGGTCGCGGCATAATCGATATCGAGCTGTCCCAGTCGCGAGGCGTCGGGAAACCGATCGCGGATCGTATCGCGGACTTGCCGCTGTGCGACGGCTTCGAACGCGATCTGGCGCAGGCCGGTACCGAGCGGAACCGACAGGACGCCCAACGCGACGACGAACAACAACAACTGCCAGCCGGTATGCTGCGGCGACAAATGGCTGCCGAAGCCATAGACGCGCGCGACCAGCGCGGCGGTCAGGGCGATGGTGATGGCGTTGGTCAGGAACAGCAACAGCGCCCCGGAGAACACCGTCCAGTTCCATGTCGCGATGCCGAAACCGACGACCGCCAGCGGCGGCATCAGCGCAATGGCGATCGCGACACCGACCACCGCGCCGCCCCGGCCACGGATGAGTGCATAGGCGCCCGCGACGGCCGACAGCAACGCGACGAGCAGGTCGAACAGGGTCGGACGGGTCCGCCCGGCGATCTCGCTGGTAATCGTCTGGATCGGGGACAGGCTGACCAGCACCACCGACAGCGCCACCGCGATCGCCGCACCCGCCGCCAGCGCGATCGCCGCCCGCCGGATTTCGCGGGTGTCGAGCGTGGCGATCCCGAACCCCAGGCCGATGATCGGCATCATCAGCGGCGACAACAGCATCGCGCCGATCAACACCGCGACCGACGGCATCAACAGGCCCAGCAGCGAGATCGCCGCCGATATCACGATCAGGAACGCGTATCGCCCCGTCCAGCCGGAATCCTCGGCGATCTGTCGAAGCACCGCGTCGTGATCCACGCCGCCGACCACCCACATCGACCACCAGCGGCGTGCCCTGCCCCGACCGTCTGTCGCCGTTGCCGTCATCCCGTCCGTTCTCCCGCCCGTTCGATCCATACCCATGCAACGTGCGATGCGGCATAACGTCGCACGGGCGATCCCGGCCGAACAGGAGCGGCGTCGTTGCGCTCAGCGCCCGTCCAGCGTCAGCAACGCGACGCCCTGCCGGGGTAGCTGGACGGTGATCGACCGCCCGCCCCGGCCGTTGGCGCTCGACGACACCGCCTCTTCCTGCATCTTCGAAGCGGATTCCAACCGGGCATATTGCTTCTCGTCGGGCGACTGCGGCGAACCCATTCGCTGCCACGCGGTGAAGGCGTTGGCGTGGCTGCCATCGACCCGCCATAGCCGTACCGGTCCCGCCTTCGCACCGGCGATGTCGAGCTTCACCTGCGCGACCGGACCTGCGACGTCGTCGTCGTGATAATGCCATAGCAGCACCGCGATCCGCCCGTCGGGCGTCCGCGTCGCCAGCGTGCCGATATCGGCCTGCCCGCGTACCCCATCCTTGACGACCGCATCCAGCGGCACCTGCGCGCTGCTGGTCGCGGCGATGCGTTCCGGACCCATCTTTGCGAACATGCGAAAAATGTTGAGCACCGGCAGGTCGACCCCGTTGGTCGACAATTGTCGATACCCGGCGAACCACGGTTGATCCTCGAATTCGAACGACCAGGACAGGATGCCTTCGATATTCACCTTCCGCCTGGCGGCAAGGTCCCAGATGCGCGCGAAGCTGGCGGCGGTGTAGCTCGAATACATCGTGCCGTTGCGATAGGCGTTTTGCGGACCCGGGCAGGCGGCGCATCCCTCCGGATCGCTTTCGCCGATCACGATCGGTTTGGCGGCCAGTGCCGGGAAACCGGCGACCTTGGCAAAGCCCCGATCGACGTTGCGCAAATGGGTCGACAGCCCCATGCGGACATGGCCGTCGACGAAGCTCGGCGCGCCCTTGGCATGGAAAGACAGGAAATCGGTCGAAGTCCCGGTCCGGCCGGTGACGTAATTCCGGCCGGAGGCGACGTGGCGCAGGAAGCCGTCCATGAACTCGCCCGCCACCGCGACATCGGGGCCGCCGACTTTCGCGGTCGGCAGTGCGCGCCGGACGGCGTCGATTGCGAAGTCGTGGAGCTTGTTGAATTCCTCCGGCGACGCCTGCCAATAGAATTTCGAATCCGGTTCGTTCCAGACTTCGAAATACCAGCGGTTCACCTCATCCGCGCCATACCGTTCGACGTTATGCCGGGTCCATTGATAGACCAGTTCGGCCCATTTGTCGTAACCGTCCGGCGGATAGGTCCATCCGGTCGCGATCAGCCGATAATCGAACCCCGGTCGCCAGCTATGCTGGTAAGGCGTGCCCTTCGGCGCGGTCGACAATGCCTCGGGCATGAACCCGATCTGGAGATAGGGGCGGACGCCGCGCGCCAGATAGGTGTCGATGATGTTGTCGACGATCGTCCAGTCATAGACCGGCTTGCCGTCCGGCCCCTCGGTATAGGCGTTGGTGCTGCCCCATTTGAACGCTGCCGTGCCGTCGCCGGTGCTGAGCAGGTTGTGCGCCCGGAAGAACACCTCGCCGCGCTTCAGGTCGCCCAGTTCGACCAGCAATTTGCGCCCGTCCTTCATCGTTGCGTAATTGGGCTCGTCCGCGCCGAAGAAACGCCACGCCGGCGGCAGCGGCCCCAGGGACTTGCGGGCGTCGACGGTGACCGAAACGTCGCGGACCGGCACGGGCGCAGTGGCGTCCGCCGGTCGCGGCTGCGCCATGGCGACCGTGGCGGACAGCCCTGCTGCGGCCAAAGCCGTCGGTGCGACGAAACGGATCATGGCCCTCTCCCCTGTACGATTTCGCGCGACCCGTCTCTTGCGGGCTTTGCTTCAAGTTACCTTTACTCCTACAAGGATCTGCATGACCGCAAGCGCAAAGTGCAAAACGCATTGATCGGGATCGCGACGTAGGTCGTTGACTTTGAACGGGCTACGTCGCCCTCTCCGTCCCGGCGCGGTCGTGCCCGCTCCCTTGTTCGAAAGGCGATTTGTGCTGCGATTTTCCCTGCTATGCCTCGGCACCGCGCTGTTGACCGGTTGCGGCGCTACGGACTCCGTCCAGAATGCGACCGCCTCGACGCCCCCCGCGGCCGCGCCGGTCAATTATGGCGGGTCGACGCCGGCCACGACGAAGCCGTTCAAGACCAGCACCGTCGCGACGTTCGACAATCCATGGGCGCTGGCGTTCCTGCCCGATCAGCGGATGCTGGTCACCGAAAAACCCGGTCGGCTCTGGCTGGTAACCGCGGCGGGTGCCAAGGCTCCGGTCGCCGGCGTGCCGAAGGTCCATTTCGAGGGACAGGGCGGACTGTTGTTCGTCGCGACCTCGCCGACCTTCGCACAGAACCGGCAGGTCTATCTGACCTATTCCGAACCGGGCGAAGGCGGCGACGGATTGGCGCTGGCGCGGGCGACGCTGGACGTGACCGGCGCGCAGCCGGCGTTGCGCGACGTGCAGCTGCTGTGGCGACAATTGCCGCGCGGGGCCGGCGGGCAGTTCGGCGGCTATATCGCCTTCTCGCCGGACGGGCAGTATCTGTTCCTGACCTCGGGCGAGCGGCAGCGTTTCACCCCGGCGCAGGACCCCGATCAGGCGCTGGGCAAAATCCTGCGCCTGACGCTGGACGGCAAGCCGGCCCCGGGCAACCCGCTGGTGGGCAAGGCTGGCGCGACGACGATCGGCATCATCGATCCGCCCGAAAACACCGGGGCGGCGGCAAAGGCGCCGGTGCGCAAGGCGCAGATGCCGGCCCCCAATCTGACGCCGGCCGAAACATGGTCGACCGGCCATCGCAATCCCTATGGTCTCGCCTTCGACGCACAGGGGCGGTTGTGGGAGACGGAGATGGGACCGCAGGGCGGCGACGAACTGAACCTGATCGACGCCGGCGGTAATTACGGCTGGCCGGTGGTGTCCTATGGCAAGAATTACGACGATACGCCGATCGCCTCGCCCGCCGGCAACGGTAAGTTCCATCAGCCCGCGCTCTACTGGACGCCGGTGATCGCGCCGGCGGGGCTCGCCTTTTATGACGGCCGCATGTTCCCGCAGTGGCGCGGCTCCGCCTTTGTCGGCGGGCTGGCCGCGACCGCGCTGGTCCGGATCGCGTTCGACGGCACGACCGCGCGCGAGGCGGAACGCTGGGACATGGGCGCACGCATCCGGGCGGTCATGGCAGGGCCGGACGGCGCGCTATGGCTGCTGGAGGATGGAAGCGACGGGCGTCTGCTCCGGCTGACCTCGCCACGGGCGGGGTGACGTCAGACGCTCACGCAACGGTGGAGAACCGTTCAGCCGCGGGTGGTTCGCGACGCCTGTGCCGTGCTGATGCTGGCGAGCATCGTTTCATATTGATCGGTGTTGAAGCCGGCGTCGAAGAATGCCGCGAGTTCGTGAACCGGTACGGCATAGCCGCGATGCCAACTGAGCACCGCCATGCGGCGCAACGCCTCCAGCTTCGGGTCGGCGAGATTGGGATCGCGGCGGCGAGTGCCGAAGACCCGGCCGAGCGCGATCGACAGCGGCGACGGTTCGCGCAACGACGCCATCCGGTCGCGTTGCGCCAGGGCGACGACCGACCATTCCAGTGCGGTCAGGCCGGTCGGGGTCGGTTCGACGACGACGGGCGCGGCAATGGCAGGTGCGGCGGCGGGGGTGGCGAACAGCGTGTCGCCGGAGAAATCGACATAGGCCATGAGAAATCCTCCCTTGCGTTCAAAGGCATCCAGCAGCGGGCGCACGGGGGCGACCGCCAAAGCCCCCTTTCGGAGCCGAGACGCTGGTGCGGGGACGCAGATCGCCGACGCCTGCGACGCGGAGGTCGAGCGGAAGCAGTCTGCGGGTCGTAAAGTTGATGAAGGTTACACGTACCGCCGAATTACGGGGCGGTCACGACGCGACGTCAGGTTCGGGCATAGCGGCATCCTTGCGAGCGCCGGGACACCAGTGCGATGCCCTCTTCTATACTGACCGGTATATTAAGCGGCGATCGGTCCGTCAACGCCTTTTGTACCGGTCGGTAGAATAATTCTACGAAGCCGGCCACATCAGCAGGCTGGTGTCGACGATCCGCTCAAGATCGGCGCGGCTCGCACCCGATCCGGCCTGTACCGCCATCCCCTGCACAATCGCGTAGAGATAGCTGGTCAGTCCATCGATATCGACGTGACCGGGCAGGTCGCCGTCGCGCTTGGCCTGTTCGAACCGCTCGACCAACGCCGCCTGCGACGAGGCGCGGCGCTGCATCACGTCGGCCTTGATCGACGCCGCTTCGGCACCGCACGCGGTCGCGCTGATGACGCCGAGGCACCCTTTCGGATCGCAACTGCTCATCTGCGCAGCGATTGCGCCGCGCATCAGCCGTTCGGCCACGCCACGCGCGGTCGGCTGTCGCAGCGCCTCGCGCATATATTCCAGCTTTTCGGATTCGTAGAGTTCGAGCGCCTTGTGGAACAACGCTTCCTTGTTGCCGAACGCCGCGTACAGGCTGGGTTTGGTGATCCCCATCGCCTCCGTCAGGTCGCTCATCGAAGCGCCTTCATACCCCTTCGACCAGAAGACGCCGAGCGCGGCCGCCAGCGCTTTGTCGACGCAGAATTCGCGGGGCCGCCCCTTGGCGGCAATCGTCAACGTCTTTTCCATAACGGACGGTACATATTCTATTCGGGCCGTTGCGCAAGGGGAGCCCCGATCGACGGGTGCCGACAAACCGCCGTCGATCGGCAATCCGCCCTGATCCGTCAGCGGCGCTCCGGGGCGGGGCGCCGCCGATCGTCAGGCAGTCTCGATCCCCAGCGCCCGGTCGAGGGTGACGCGGTGGCGGGCGACGACCTGCCGGTCGAACGGTTTGGCCATGACCGTCGACACCGCAACATGCTCCGCGACTGCGGCATCGGGGGTGAGCGTCAACAGCGTATAGCCCTTATGGTCCTGATCGCAGAACACGACCTCGCGGTTCGCCTCGGCGATATACTCGCCGATACCCGGCAGCACCGCGCCGAACGACGGGCTGGAGATCGCGGTGCAGCCGAATTCTGCTGCGACCAGCTGCCCACCATCGTCGTACAGATCGTTCGACCATGCGGCATGGCTGTCGCCCGCCAGCACGATCGGCCGGCTGCCCGCCCGACGGAACGACTGGTACAGCCGTTCGCGCGCCGGCGGATAGCCATCCCACGAATCGAGGTTGAACGGCGCGCCCGCACGATAACCCGCAATCGCTGCCGTCATCCGCGCCCGCCACGCATCGGACAGCTTCGCCATGGTTGCCGCGAACCGTTCGGCTCCCATCAGCTTCGGCAGGTCCGGTCCGTCGATCCGCGCCATCACCACCTGATTGCCGAGCAACTGCCACGGCTTGCCGGCCTGCACCGACCGGGTCATGGTCTCCTCCAGCCAGCGTTGCTGGGTCGCGCCCAGCAATTCGCGGTCGGGCCGGGCACGCGCGGCAAGGACCGCCGCGACCTCGTCGGGTTCGCGGGTGTCGCCCTTGAACGCCACCTGCTGCGACCGGGCGAGCAACCGCGTTTCGACCATCGCCAGCGTGGCGAGGTCGCCGAATTCGAAGCTCCGATAGATCGCCTCGCGCCCCAATCCGCGGCGTGATTCGCGGATCGGCATCCATTCGAAATAGGCCTGCATCGCCACGGCCTTGCGCGCGCCCCAGTCGCCCTCGGTCGCGGGATCGTGGTTCTCGGCACCGCCGACCCAGCCGTCATTGGCGACTTCATGATCGTCCCACACGCAGATGAAGGCGGCGCGGGCATGGGCCGCCTGCATATCGGGATCGTGCTTCACCTGCGCATGGCGGCGGCGATAATCGTCGAGCGTCAGGATCTCGTGCGACGGATCGGGCAACCGGTCGAGCTTGCGCCCGATGTCCGCGCCATAGCCGTCCGCGCCATATTCATAGATATAGTCGCCGAGATGGACGACCGCGTCGAGCCGCGGCAGCGCCGCCATGTCGGCATAGGCGTTGAACAGCCCGCCCGGATATAGCTGACACGACGCCACCGCGATCGTCAGCCGCTCGACGCGCCCCCTGGGCAGTGTCCGGAACCGCCCGACCGGCGAACGCGCCCGGTCCGGACCGGCGAACCAGAACCAATAATCGCGCCCCGCTGCCAGTCCCGACACCTCGACCTTCGCCGTATGGTCGGCCGCCGCCCGCGCGATGACTTTACCCGAGCGGAGGGGCTTCGCATCGGGGCCGTCGGCGACATGCCATTCCAGCGCGACGTCGCCTGCCCCGTCCGCGACCGTGGCGCGGGTCCACAATACCGCCCCGTCCGCCGCCGGATCGCCACTGGCGACGCCATGGTCGAACCGCGCCGTGCGCGCGGTCGCCGCCGTGGCGAACCCCGGCAGCGCCAGTCCCGCGCCGCTGCCCAGCAGTGCCAGCGCCCCGCGCCGTCCGATCGTCGTCATGTGAAGGTTCCTGTTCGTAAAGGGGATCAGAAGCGCGCGGTGAGTTGCGCGCCGTAGAGGCGCGGTTCACCGGGGATGAAGGTTGGAATACCGAAGCCGCCGCCGGTATTGCCGGCGTCGGGCAGACGGGCGGCGTCGAAGTTCGATCTCGGGGCAGCGAGAGCGGGGTCGGTGCCGGTCCGTTCGCCTGGCACGGCTTTGGCCGGCGTGGCTGCGCCGGCGAAGGCAGTGCCTGCGCCGGTCAGCGAGCCGAAGACCGGCAGGCGCGCGTCGAGTGAGCCAAGCGAAACCGAAACCATGGATGCCCCTGTTGAAGTGGGCAGACCCTTGGCGACGGTTGATGAAGCTCCAGCGACGTCGGCGTGACGCGGGTGTTACAGATGCCGGTTTAGCGCGTTCTCGCGATAGGCGAAGTAGCGGAAATCGGCGGGCGTGCCCTGCCCCGACATATCCTGACACGCCATGCCGACGAACGTGCCGGTGAAGTTCGGCAGGCCGGTGATCGTTGCTTCGTCGGACAGGAGGCTGGCGTCGAACACGTCGTCCAGCCATTGCCAGTCGGCCAGTCCCGTCGCGCGGAAGGCGAAGCGCAGCGTTTCGTGGTCGACCTCGGCACGCAGTTCGATCGGGCCGGCGGGTATGGCGATCGGCACGGAGGTGCGGCTGCGGCCCTCGCCGATCGGTTCGACTGACAGGACCTGCAACCGGCGCTGTCCGGCATCGTCGGCGGTCAGGTGCAGGAAATGGAATTTGGTCGAGTTGTAGTAGCAGACCAGCCCGGCCGCCTGCTGAAAATCGGTCGGGGTGAAGTCGACCTCGGTCTCGGCGGTGTAGCAAAAGGCCTGTTGCCGGCGGGCGACCAGCGCCTGTTCGAAATGGCTGCCAATCGTTTCGCGGCCGTGGAGGCGGAGGTGGCCGGGCCGTTCGGTCAGGCTGAACAGGCGGTCGGGATAGGGGGTGCGCAGCCACTGGAACGGTTCGGGCAGGTCCGGGCCGTCGAACCTATTGCACCGGTCGATGGCGGGCGCTTCGGTTGCGACGCCCGGCACCGCCGCCTCTGGCAGCGCGGGACGCAGCCAGCCGTCCGCGCCCCATGTCATCGGCTGGATCGCCGTTTCGCGGCCCAGCACGCAGCGGTCGCTATCGGGCAGCGGACGGCCGCATAGATAGGCGAGCCATGTCTCGCCCGCCGGTGTCTCGACCAGATCGCCATGACCGGTGCGTTGCAGCGGCAGGTCGGGCCGGCCGCGCGCGGTCAGGACCGGGCCGTCGGGATGGACGTCATAGGGGCCGAACAGGTCGCGCGAACGGGCCATGACCACGGCATGGTTACGCTCGGTACCGCCTTCCGCGACCAGCAGGTGATACCAGCCGTCCCGTTTGTAGAGGTGCGGCCCTTCGGTAAAACCGAGCGATGTCCCTTCGAAGATGGTGCGGCGTTCGCCGGTCAACCGCCCGGTGGCGAGGTCCATCTGCTGCACCACGATGCCGGCGAAGCGTTTGCGGTCGGGGCGGTGATCCCACAGCATGTTGAGCAGCCAGCTGCGCCCGTCGTCGTCATGGAACAGGGCGGGGTCGAAGCCGCTGCTGTTCAGATGCACCGGATCGGACCAGTCGCCGTCGATCCGGTCGCTCCACGCCCAGTAATTGTGGAAATCGCGCAGCGACGCGCCCTTCGCGCCGTTCACGGTGGTGCGGCCATATCGCTTCACGTCGGTGAAGATCAGGTGGAAGCGGCCGTCGGCATAGCTGAGGTCGGGTGCCCAGACGCCGCAGGAATCGGGGTTGCCGCGCATGTCGAGCTGGCCGGGGCGGCGCAGCGGCCGGGCGACGAGCCGCCAGTTGGCGAGGTCGCGCGAATGATGGATCTGCACGCCCGGAAACCATTCGAAGGTCGAGGTGGCGATATAATAATCCTCGCCGGCGCGGACGATCGACGGGTCGGGATTGAACCCGCGCAGGATGGGATTGCGGATGGTCATACGGACTTTCGTATCAGGGTCCACAGCAGCGCGGCACCGACCAGGTCGAGCAGCCCGAGCAGGACGAAGAAGGGTTGATAGCCGACGCTGTCGACCATCGAACCCAGCACCAGCGTGAAGATCAGCACGCCGAGATTGGCGGCGGTGCCCGATACGCCGGTGGCGGTCGCCACCTGATCCTGCGGGAACAGGTCCGATGTCATGGTGATGACGGTCACCGACAACGTCTGGTGCGCGAACCCGCCGAGACAGAGCAGCGCGACCGCCGCCAACGGGCTGCCGACCGTGCCGACGAACATCATGCCGGTCATCAACACCGCGCCCAGCGTGAACGCCCAGCGGCGGGCATCGATCAGGTCGACCCCGCGCCGCTGCAACCATGCGACGACCGCCGGACCGAACAGGCAGCCGAGATCGGCGGCGAGGAACGGCAGCCATGCGAACATCGCGATCTGCGTCAGGTCGAACTGCCGTACCTGCACCAGATACAGCGGCATCCACAGCGACAGCATTCCCCATACCGGGTCCGCGAGAAAGCGCGCGGCAGCGATCGTCCACAGGTTGCGCCGGCGCAGCAGGTCGCGCAGCGGCGGGCGGCGGCGCTGTTGCGCCAGTGCCGGCTCCTGTCCGCCGAGGATCAGATCGCGTTCCTCCGCCGATACCGCGCGATGCTGGCGCGGCGGGGCATACCATGCCAGCCATGCGCAGACCCAGACCAGCCCCAGCCCACCGGCGACGAAGAACGCCGCCCGCCAGCTATGGTTGAACACCGCCCATGCGACGAGGACCGGTGCCAGCACCGCGCCGAACGACGCGCCGATCTGATAGATGCCGCCCGCCACGCCGCGTTCGCGCGCGGGAAACCATTCGGCGACGACCTTCATCCCCGCCGGCTGCGCCGATCCCTCGACCAGGCCCAGCGCACCGCGCAGCGCGGCGAAGCCGAACCATCCCGCCGCCAGCCCATGGCCCATGGTGATGAGCGACCAGACCGCGACGAACAGGGTGAAGCCGATCTTCAACCCGATCAGGTCGAGCAGATAGCCCGCCACCGGCTGGAACATGATCCCGAACTGGAACGCACCGGTGATCCACGAATATTGCGCGGATGATATTCCCTGTTCGGTCATGATCGCGGGCGCGGCGACGCCGAGGATACTGCGGGTCAGGTAATTAATGACCATCGCGCCGACGAACAGCGCGATGATGGTCCAGCGCACCGATTTGAATCGCGCCAACTTACCCCTCCCGGTAACGTTACCATCTTTTCGTAGGCGCTTCCTGTCGGGTAGCGCAAGCCCGATATCGGCGCTTGCCGGGCGTAGTCCGGCAGCGATACGGTGCGTCGACAGACGACCGCGTATCGCGCGGCGTCGATCGGCCGTCGCCATCCGCAATCCACAGCAGAGAAACGCTTGACCCACCCCCCGCGCCGACGTCGCAGCGTGACGATCATCGATGTCGCGAAACACGCCGGGGTGTCGCCGATGTCGGTGTCGCGGGTCATCAACGGCGACAGCGGCGTGCGCAAGGAGACGCGAGCGATCGTCGACGATGCGATCCGCGAACTGAACTACACCCCCAATCTGATGGCGCGCAGTCTGGTGACGTTGCAGGAGATCCGCATTGGCGTGATCTATTCCAACCCCAGCGCCGCGTTTATGAGCGATTTCCTCGCCGGCGTTTTCGAGGAGGCATCGAACCGTGCGGCACAGTTGATCCTGCTGAAGGGGCAGGCCGGCAGCGCGCCGACCGCCGACGCGGTCGGGCGGTTGCTCGGCTCCGGGATCGGCGGCGTGATCCTGGCCCCACCGCTTGGCGAGGCAGTAGGCTTGCGCAGGATGCTGCATGATGCCGCATTGCCGGTGGCGGTGGTCGGCGCGGTCGCCAGCGACGCGATCTCGGTCGGGATCGACGATCATGGCGCAGCGCGCGACATGACCCGCCACCTGATCGCGCTGGGCCACCGCCGGATCGGCTTCGTTGTCGGCAATCGCGGGCAGCAGGCGAGCATTGCCCGGATCGACGGGTTCCGCGCCGCCATCGCCGATGCGGGCGACGTCACGGCGACGATCGTGCATGGCGATTTCAGCTATGCGTCGGGCCTGATCGCGGGCGAGCAACTGCTAGGGTCGGACGATCGCCCGACGGCCATCTTTGCCAGCAACGACGACATGGCGGCGGCGGTGGTTTCGGTCGCGCACCGCCGCCACCTCGACATCCCTGCCGATCTGACCGTCACCGGTTTCGACGACAGCACGGCAGCGGTCACGCTGTGGCCGCCGCTCACCACGATCCGGCAACCGGTACAACAGCTTGCCGCCGAGGCGCTGCAACTGCTGATCCGCGAGATGCGCACCGGTATGCCGCTGCCCGCCGGGGAACGGTTGCGCGTGCTCGAGCACGTCCTGGTCGAACGCCAGTCGACAGCCCCGCCACCCGGCTGAGGTCGGGCGGCGTCAACCGCCATGCCACGCTGCCAGCAACGACCGAACCGGCGTGTCGCCGGCGAAGACTACCGTCACGTCCAGTACAAGACCCGCGCCGCCGGCAGCGTCGTGGCGATCGCTTCGGCAAAAAAGTCCCGCAGCGCCCGCATCGTTTCCGCGTCGTACACCTGCTTCTCGCCGCCGAACTTCGTCCGCTTCGTGGTCCGGTTCGCCAACCCCATGTCGAGCGACGATCCGGGATACCAGCGGTCCAGCACCGCTTTCGAACCGGCGGTGAAGCGATGGGTGATGAGTTCGATCGTCAGGTCGAGATCGGGCACCGCCCCCAGCGCGGCCGCCGCGTCGGCCAGCAACGCCCCATAGGCCTCGCGCCACCCTTCGGCCGCGATGATCGGTGCGATCGTGAGGCCAACCGGATATCCGGCCATCGCCATCCGCGCCAACCCCGCCAGCCGCGCGGCGACCGGATCGGTGCCCCCTTCGAACCGGGCAAAGGCCCGCGGGTTGATCGAGGCGCGCATCCGCGTTCGACCGCGATGGTTCAGGTCGATCAACGGATCGACGCCGGCGAACTTGGTCGTGAAGCGCAGTTGCACCGGCGCATCCCACCGGCCGAACCACGCGATCGTCGCCGACAAGGCACCGGTGATCGGTTCCAGCGCGAGCGGGTCGGTATAACAGGACGCCTCAAACGTCGTGCCCTCCCCGGCGCGATCGCGCTGACGCGACGTCACGCTGCCCTGCCCCAGATAATCGGGCAGTCCGCCCAGTATCTCATCGAGATTGGCATAGACCCGCGTGATCGGCGGCCCCTTCAGCGAGCCGGCAAGATAGCAATAGCCGCAATGTGCCGGACACCCCTCCGCCAGATCGACCCGCCAGTCGGCACTGGGCGCGATCGGTTGCAGCCGGCGCTTGGACGGCGGCGCGACCACTACCGCCAGCGTCGCCTTCGCCGCGGCATAGGCGCGACGTGGATCGTCGGGCAGGTCGAGCGCGAGCCGGTCGCCGGGCAGCAGCACGACCTCCACCCCCTGCGCCGCCGCGCGGTCGGCGATGGCGCGGCCATGGGCGAACGCCATCGACGATCGGGTGACGAGCAACCGGCGCGGTCGCCATGCCATTGGTGCCTGTAACGGCGGGAGGGGGACGACAGCCATCGCCCCCAAACGATCCACACCGGCAGACGGTCCGGCGCGATCCCCTTGCCGTGCGCCGTTACGGGGCCGAGCGGAAGCGAACGATACAGCTGTCCCACGGGGCCAGCACCATCGCGCCCTGCCCGGTGCCGGCGGCACAGATGCGTTCGCCATAGGTCGGCGCGGGCCCCGCCCAGCCGCCCGGAGCCGCCGTCCGCGCCGTCGCGCTGATGTTGGCCATCACCAGCGCGCCGCTGCCGTCGGGATTGACGCGGGCAAAGGCGAAGACGGCCGGATCGCCGCTTTCGAGCGGAACATAGCGGCCGGTGCGGAAGGTCGGATCGGTACGGCGCAGTCCGGTCAGGCGGCGATACCAGTGGAGCAGCGACTGCGGATCGCGCTCCTCGGCCGCGACGTTGCGCGTCCGATAGCCTTGCGCGGCCGGCAGCCATGGCGTGCCGGTGGTGAAACCGGCGGCCGGCGCGGCACTCCACTGCATCGGCGTCCGCGCCCGGTCGCGTTCGTCGGTGCGCGGGCGTTTCGGCCCGATCGGTGCCTGCGCCAGCGTCGCCTTGTCAGCGTCGCCCATGCCGATCTCCTCGCCGTAATAGAGCAGCGCGACACCCGGATTGAGCAGGGTCAGCGCCGCCGACAGCTTGGCGATCCGGTCGTTGTTCACCCCGTCGCCGAACTCGCTCCACTGGCGCGACTGGTCGTGGTTGCTGAAGAATTCGACCGGCGTCAGCCCGTCGAGCTTGGTCGCGGCCTCGTCATAGCGGCGCTTCAGTTCGCCGGCGTCCAGTTTGGTGATGTTGCCGACGAGGAAGTTCATCGGCAGGTGGATCTCGTCCTTGTCCTTCCCATACACGGCGCGCAGCTGTTCGATCGACCGGGTCGAGGATTCGCCCAGCAGGATCGGATTGCCGGGATAGGAATCGACGACCTTGCGCATCTCGCGCAGCACCTGATTGGTGCCGGGCAATTGCGAGTTGTACGGTTTCAGCCAGACCGGATCGGCGGCGGGGTTCGGGTCCTGCGGCCAGTTGCTGTCCTCGAACAGATAGGGCGTCGCATCGAGACGGAAGCCCGACGCGCCATGGTCCAGCCAGAAGCGCACGACGTCGAACATCGCCTGCTTCAGCTGCGGATTCGACCAGTTCAGATCGGGCTGCTGCGACAGGAAGATATGGTAATACCATTGCTTGGGGGTCGGGTCCCATGTCCAGCTGGGGCCGCCGAAGATCGATTTCCAGTTGGTCGGCGGCTTGTCCGGCGTACCGTCGCGCCAGACATACCAGTCGGCCTTGGCATTCGTGCGCGAGCTGCGTGATTCCTTGAACCACGCATGTTCTGCCGAACTGTGGTTGACGACCAGATCGACCAGCACCCGGATGCCGCGCTTGCGGGCTTCGGCGACCAGCATGTCCCAGTCCGCCATGGTGCCATATTGCGGATCGATCGCGGTGTAATCGGACACGTCATAGCCGAAATCGGCGTTCGGCGATTTGAAGAACGGCGTGATCCAGATCGCGTCGAGTCCCAGCGACTGGAGGTAATCGAGCCGCGACGTGATGCCGCGCAGATCGCCGATGCCGTCGCCGTTGCTGTCCTGAAAACTGCGCGGGTAGATTTCGTAGATCGTCGCGTGCTGCCACCATGGCTCGGCCGTCGGTGCGGTCGTGGCCGTAGCGGATACCGCCGGCGGTTCCTGTGCCGACACGCCGGTCGACGGCAGAACCGTCGCCGCAAGCAACGCCGCGACGCTTATGCTGTTGCGCATATTATTTCCTCTCCTCGTTACCCGACGGATACAGTGTGCAATCGATTGCTGCAACCGGTGTTATACGCGTGACGTATTTGCAACAGCTACACAAGGTTACGAATACGTATGCGTAAATCCGTGATTGCAAACGATTGCGGTATTGCATATCCGATCCGGAACGCGGGAAGTCGCCTTGGCAAAAGACCGCATAAAAAAGACGTCAGGAGAGGATTACAGATGACTTCACGGCATACGCTTGCTTGCTCGACCGCCGCGCTCGCGCTGCTGGTGGCGACGCCCTCGCTGGCGCAGACCGCCGGCACCACGGTCGTCCCGCCGGTCGATCCCGCCGCACCGGCGACGCAGCCCCCGATCGGCGCGCAAACCGACCCCGCTGCCGTGACGGAGGAAGCACCGTCGGAGGACATCGTCGTCACCGGCCTGCGCGCCAGCCTCGAACGCGCCCAGTCGCTCAAGCGCAACAACAGCTCGGTCGTCGAAGCAATCTCGGCCGAGGATATCGGCAAGCTGCCGCAATCGAGCGTTGCCGACTCGCTCGGCCGCCTTGCCGGTCTGGCGGGGGAGCGCCGGTCGGGCCGCATCAGCGGCATCTCGGTCCGCGGCTTCCGTGAAGACTTTGTCGGCACCACGCTGAACGGCCGCGAGCTGATCGGCATCGGCGACAATCGCGGCGTCGAATACGACCTGTACCCCGCCGAAATCGTCAGCGCCGCCGTCGTCTACAAGACGCCCGACGCCGCACTGACCGCGATGGGCGTCGGCGGCACCGTCGACATCCGCACCGTCCGCCCGCTGGAGCGCAAGCGCGCGCTGATCGCCAATGGCAGCTTCGAACAGAATGGCCAGCCGTCGCGCAACCCCGATTTCAGCAACCGCGGCTATCGCTTCGCCCTGTCGTACAGCGACAAGTTCGCCGACGACACGATCGGCGTCGCGCTGACCGCTGCCACCACGTCTTCGCCGGTGCAGAATGAATTTTCCAGCGTCTGGGGCTATGACGACGGCGCGATCACGTCCGGTCCGAATGCCGGCAAGCAGGTCGTGTCGGGGTACGAAGCGGCGGCGCGCTCGCGCGTCCTGAAGCGCAATACTGTGGCCGGCGTCGTCCAGTGGCGCCCGGACGAAAAGTTCACCGCCACCGTCGACGCGCTTTATATCGATTTCGCCGACACCGGCATTTCGCGTGGCTTCATCGAACAGCTGCCGGTCGCCGCCGACGGCAGCGGCGTGCTGAGCGCCGATGGCGATCTGGTCACCTCGGCCCGGACCAGCGGCTATAATTCGGTGTTGCGCAGCGATCCGCTCGACAAGCAGGGCAATCTGTTCGTCGTCGGCGGTAATTTCGACTATGCCGCGACCGACAATCTCGACCTGAAGTTCGACGTGTCGCACTCGACCAGCAGCAAGAACGACACCCGTGGCGAAAGCTATTCGGGCCTCGGCCGTGCCGGTTTGCGCTCGCAGGGGCCGAACACGATCCGCGAATGGACCTATACCGATCGCGGGCTGATGTTCGCGAACAACAGCCAGTCGTTCGACAATTATGCCGCGGTCAAGCTGGCCGGACCGCAGTCATGGGGCGGCAGCCTCGCGCCGATCACCGAACTCGACACCGCCGCCGCCCGTGCCGCCGGCATCGGCTTCGCACAGGCGCAGGACGGCTTCGTCAACTCGGCGCTGTTCGACGAATATCTGAACTCGGCGCGGATCGATGCGACCTATCGCTTCGACGACAGCTTCCTGAAATCGATCAATATCGCGCTGCGCTATTCGGATCATGAGAAGTCCAAGACCAATCAGGGCTTCTTCCTCACCGCCGAAACCTATCCGTCCGATGGCCCGATTCCGGAAGACGCCCGTCGCGGCGTCGCCGATCTGGGTTGGGCCGGTCTGGGCAACGTCGTCGCCTATGACGCGCTGGGGCTGATCAACAGCAGCTTCTATCGCCGCTGGGATGCCGGCGCGCTGGAACCCGATCGTCTGGGCGATACCTATTCGATCCGCGAGAAAGTGTGGCAGCCTTCGATCAAGGCCGATTTCGAGCTGCAGACCGACTTCGCCCGCGTGTTTGGTAACGTCGGCGTGCAGGGCCTGATTACCGATCAGCGCGGGACCGGCTTCACCTCGCTGATCGCGTCGAACCTGCGGGTGCAGGCGACGCCGATTTCCGACGGGGCGAAATATACCCGCATCCTGCCGAGCATGAACGTGAACTTCGATCTGGGCAGCGGCCACACCCTGCGCTTCGCGGCATCGAAGGTCGTCAGCCGGCCGCGCATCGACTTCCTGAACCCCGGCTCGTCGGTCAAATTCCGCAACAATGTCGCCGAAGTGACCAGCACCGATCCCGAACGCGGGCCATGGCTGTCGACCGGCGGCAATGCCCGGCTGCGCCCGTACGAGGCCAATCAAGCCGATCTGTCCTATGAATATTATTTCGCCAGCGACGGCTTCGTGTCGGTCTCGACCTTCTACAAGAAGTTGACCAACTGGAACGTCCAGAACAGCACGATCCGCGACTACACCGAATTCTACATTCCCGGCTATCACCGCGCGGTCAGCAGCGACGGTCAGACGGTCTTCACCCCCGCCACCTTCCTCGGCGTGGATACGACCTATACCGGCGGGCTGAAGGGCGATGTGAAGGGCGTGGAGGTGCAGGGATCGGTGCCGCTGCGGCTGCTGACCGGGGCGCTGGACGGGTTCGGCCTTACCGGGTCGGCGGCGTTTACCGATGGTCAGCTGGACAATGGCAGCGACATTCCGGGCCTGTCGGCGCGGGTGTTCCAGGGCACGGCCTATTTCGAGAAATACGGCTTCTCGGCGCGCGTCTCTGCGAACAACCGGTCGAGCTGGCTGTCGGAGGATCGCGGCGGCAGCAACACGCTGGGGCCGCTCAACCGCGCCGGGCAGACGCTGGTCGATGCGCAGATCGGCTATGACTTTGCCGGATCGGGGGTCCGCTATCTCGAAGGGCTGCGGATTTCGCTGCAGGCGATGAACCTGACCAACGAACGCGACACCTATCGCGACTCGGGGACCGGTCTGTTCCTGCGCAACGAACAGTTCGGGCGCAACTTCATGGCGAACCTGACCTACGCTATCTTTTAAGCACGGGTCGCGACAATATCCTCGCCGGCGGCGTCCGGCGGGGATAGGTCGTGCCGGCACGAAGGAGAGACGCATGGCCGCTGCGATCAACGGGGTCGTCATCGTCGGCGGCGGGACGGCGGGCTGGATGACGGCGGCGCTGATCGCCAAGGTCATCGGCCCACAGGTCCGCATCACGCTGATCGAATCCGACGACATCGGCATCATCGGCGTGGGCGAGGCGACCATTCCGCCGATCCAGCACGTCAACGCGGTGCTGGGCATCGACGAAGCCGAATTCCTGCGCGAGACCCGCGCGACGATCAAACTCGCGATCCGCTTCGACGATTGGGGCGCGATCGGGGAATCCTATTACCATACGTTCGGCGCGGCGGGTCGCAACACCGCCTTCTGCTCGTTCCACCATTACTGGAACCGGGCGAAGCGCGCCGGCATCGCCGCCGATTACTGGGACTATGACCTCAACTATCTGTGCGCGCGCGAGGGCAAGTTCGCGAAGATCCAGGTCGACGATCCGCTCTGGCATTTGCCCTATGCCTATCATTTCGATTCCGGCCTCTACGGCCAATATCTGCGCCGCTACAGCGAAGCGCGCGGCGTCGAGCGGATCGAGGGGCTGGTCGAACAGGTCGCGCGCGATGGGGAAAGCGGCAACGTCACCGCGCTGACGCTGCGTGGCGGGCGCGAGGTCGCGGGCGATCTCTTCATCGACTGTTCGGGCGGGCGCGGCCTGCTGATCCAGCGGCAGCTGAATGTCGGCTATGAGGATTGGGGCCACTGGCTACCCTGCGACCGCGCCATGGCGGTACCGACCACGCGTCACGACGACACGCCGCCCTATACCCGCTCGACCGCCCGCAGCGCCGGATGGCAATGGCGCATCCCGTTGCAGCACCGGGTCGGCAACGGGCTGGTCTATAGCAGCCGGCATCTGACCGACGATCAGGCCGCCGACCTGCTGCTCAGCAATCTCGATGGCGAGGTGCTGGCCGACCCGCGCATCATCCCGTTCCGCACCGGCCGCGCCCGCCGGCAATGGGACCATAATGTCGTCGCGATCGGGCTGTCGAGCGGGTTCCTCGAACCGCTGGAATCGACCAGCATCTATCTGATCCAGTCGGCGATCGTCCGGCTGCTCCACCTGTTCCCCCATGCCGGCTTCGACGACCGCCAGATAGCCGAATATAATCGCCAGTCGCGGATCGAGTTCGAAACGGTGCGCGACTTCATCATCCTTCATTACCACGCGACCCGGCGCGACGATTCCGACTTCTGGCGGCATGTCCGGACCATGGCCCTGCCCGACCGGCTGGCGGACAAGATCGCGTTGTTCCGCGCGACCGGCACGTTGACGCAGGACCCGCTCGACATCTTCATGGAACCGTCCTGGGTACAGGTGCTGATGGGCCAAGGCATCGAGCCGGCCGACTATCACCCGCTGGCCGACGGACCGACCGATGCCGAACTGGCCGAGCAACTGCGGCAGCTGGCCGCGATGAAGCGCGAACCGGTGCCCAATATGCCCGCCCATGATCGCTGGCTGAGCGGGTTCGGCGGGGCGGCCGGGTGAGCCCGAGCATCGTCATCCTGGGCGGCGGCACGGCGGGGTGGATCGCCGCGCACCTGTTTGAGCGCGCATGGCCCGATGCGGCGATCACCGTCGTCGAATCGCCCGAGATCGGCACGATCGGCGTCGGCGAGGGGTCGACGCCCTCGCTCAAGCGTTTCTTCGAGATCATCGGCGCGGCGGAGGCCGACTGGATGCCGCGCTGTGGCGCGACCTACAAGGCCGGTATCCGCTTCGTCGACTGGAGCCCCGCCGCCCCGTGGCGCGACTATCGCCACCCGTTCACGACGCAGATCGACGTCCATACCGAGGACGCGTTCGTCCTCAATTGCCGCAACCGGCGCCTCGGCCATGACGTACCGGTCAGGCCCGACGACTTCCTGCTGAACGGCGTGCTGTCGGCCAAGGGCCTCGCGCCGGTCGCGCCGCCGAACTTCCCGTTCCGCATCGAATATGGCTATCACTTCGATGCCGGCCTGCTCGGCCAGTATCTGCGCGAGCTGGCGGTCGCGCGCGGTGTCGTCCATCGCCCCGCCAAGGTGACCGAGGTCCGACGCGCCGAAAATGGCGACATCGCCGCACTGGTGACCGACCGCGAAGAGACGATCGCCGGCGACATCTTCGTCGATTGCAGCGGCTTCAACGGTCTGCTGATCGAACGCACGCTCGGCGTCCCGTTCCACAGCTTCAAGGACCATCTGTTCAACGACGCGGCCGTCGTCCTGCCGACCGAGATGACCGGCCGGCCACCGGTCGAAACCGTCGCCACCGCGCTGTCGAACGGCTGGTGCTGGTCGATCCCGCTCCGGCATCGCGTCGGCAACGGTTATGTCTATGCCCGCGATTGCCAGTCGTCCGACGCCGCCGAGACCGAATTGCGCCGGACGCTGGGGGTCGGTGACGAAGTAGCGGCGCGTCACCTCACCTTCCGTGTCGGACAGGTCGCGCGCCATTGGGAGCGCAACTGCGTCGCGGTCGGCCTGTCGCAGGGGTTCGTCGAACCGTTGGAGGCGACCGCGCTGCATCTGGTGCTCGGCACCGTCGAACAGTTCATCCGCCATTATCGCGACGGCGGCTGCACCGACCGGCACCGCGCCGCGTTCAACACGGTAGCGGCCGAGCGGATGGACGGCGTGCGCGACTATATCGTGGCGCATTACAAGCTGAACACCCGCACCGACACCGACTATTGGCGCGCCAACGCCGCGAACGAGGCGCTACCCGATCCGCTGCTCCACATCCTCGACCGCTGGTTCCGGCGCGGCGACATCGCCGAGGAACTGGCACGTCAGGGACAGCGCAGCCATTTCGGCAACTTGTCATGGCATTGCCTGCTCGCCGGCTATGGCGCGTTCCCAGCGGTCAGCGAGGCGCGACGCGACGACATGGACTTCTACGCCGCGCGAACGGTCAGCGCGTTTCTCGAAGGGTGCAGCCTGAACTTCGCCCAAGCCTGACCTAGGGCCGATCGACATTCAATAAGGTTTCGACTTCTCCCCTCCCTGACAAGAGCGTCGGGCCGGTCATGCCCCCGGCATGACCTAAACAGTGCGGCGCACAGTTTACCCGACGCTGGTCGGGGGTGGGTTGGCCAGCGAGGGATCGACTCGCCAGCCACAGACCGACCCACCCCCAGCCCCTCCCTTGTCAGGGAGGGGAGCAGTTCACCGACTGACGGATGAATGTCGATCTGTCCTAGCGCCCCGCCTGCATCTCGGCGACGACGGCTTCGAGCTGCCGGTCGAGTTTGCGGTTGTTATATTCCGCCACGACCTTGGCGAACGCGGCACGACGCAGCGCCACCACATCGACCTCCCCGCGCGCGATCCGGTCGAGTGTCGCGGCGATGCCATCGCCGTCGCGCTCGTCGACGAGCAGCCCGCAGACGCCATCCTCGATCAGTTCGGGAATGCCGCTATGCCGCGTGGCGAGGACGAGGACGCCGTTGGCCATCGCCTCCATCAGCGACACCGGAATGCCCTCCATATCGCCATTGGCGGCGGTGACCGACGGCAGCAGGAACACGTCCGACCGTTCCAGTTCGGCGAACACCCGTCCGTGCGGCTGCGGCCCGAGGAACGCGATCGCATCGCCCGACGGCCGTGCCGTCGCCTGCAATTCCTGTTCCAGCGGCCCGGTGCCGATCACCTGATAGCGGATATCGGCCTTCGCCTTGGCGACGCCGTCGATCGCATAGGCGATGCCCTTCTTTTCGACCAGCCGCGCGACGCTCAGCACCCGCAGCGGCGACTGGATCGGCGCGTCGAACGACGGCACCGCCGCCTCGTCGATATCGACCCCCATCCGCAAAACGGTGATCCGGGCATCGTCGGCACCCCAGCCCATCAGCCGTTCCCGCCACAAATTGCTGATCGGCAGCAGCCGTTCGGTCCGCGCGAACAATTGCTGGTAGAACGGCTTCATCTGTTTGATGAGCGCGATCTCGGTGATGTCCAGCCCGTGGAAGATCGTGGCGATCGGCCCGTCGATGACGCCCGCCGACCGCAGGAACTCGGCGCGAACGCCCGGCGGGCCGAAATGCGCGATGATCGCGTCATAGCTACCCAGATGCCGCCCGATCGTCCCCGCCAGATCGGCGAGTGGCGCGTTGTAGCCGCCCTTCGCCGCCTTGATCGCGCAGATCAGCGTGGTGCGGAAACGACTGCCGAGGATCGCCGTTGCCCCCCGCCCGATCCGTTGCGCAATCGAGCGATGCGGATCGCGCGCGGTGCGGATCGCGCGCAACTGCACCTTTCCCGCCAGCGGATCGGCCACGTCGGGATGATATTTTCCGGTCACGACGGTCACTTCGTGGCCGAGATCGATCATGCCCCGGATCTGGCGGATCACGAAGGTTTCGGACAGCACCGGATAGGCGGCGAGGAAGAAGGCGATACGCATCGGCTGGGCCATGGTCAGCCGACCAGCGACCGCAGCTTGCGCGCGATCCGCCGCGCGATGCCCGGCCGTTCGACCGGTGCCGGCGCGGCGCTGGTCGGCGGTGGCATGGTCGCGGCCAGTGCCTGTGCGCGCTCCGGATCGGTCTTCGCCAGCAGATGCAGCGCCAGCGACGGGATCAGGACGTCGCGCCGTTTGAACGCGCCGGTGACGTGATAGATATAGGTATCGTCGTCATCGCTCAGATACGGCGTCGCATCGGTCATGTCGGCCCATTCGCCCGCGGGCAGCGTCGACGCCGGCAGCCGGTTGAACGCCTTGGGCAGGATCGTCAGCGGCACCTTGGCACTGTTGAGCAGATAATAAGTCAGGGTCTGGTGCGGATAGGCCGCGAACAGCATCTCCCGTGCCGCCAGGATGCGTTCGGGCGAAATGGCATCGGCCATCCCCCGCGTATAGAGCATGACTCCCGAGTTCATGTAATGCTCGGGAGTATAGGGAATTTCCGGCTCGCCGCGTGCCTTCAGATATTTGCGGATTTCCTTGAAGCTCAGCTCGGCATGGGCATGGCTGGTCTCGGTCAGGCCGACCGCGCCTGGTTCGATGAAGTCGAACACGTTGGGCGCATCGTGCTTCACGCAGCAGGAATCGTCGACGACCAGCACGCGGTCATATCCCTCGATCGCCAGCAGGCGCCACGGCAGGAACGCCTTCAGCGCATATACCCGCTTATGGGCGCGGCCGGGGCTGTCGGGCAGCGCCGGCAGCGGAAAGTCCTCGTCCGACGGTTCTTCGGTCTGCAGGATGAAGGTTGCCCCGCACCGCTTCGCATAGTCGCGGAACAGTTCGGAGGTGACGCGCGACCATGGCCGTGCGCCGATCGCGATCATCAAAATGGCAAGCCGCTCGTTCGATCCAGCCACACTCATGGTCGAACACCTCCCTTTTTAGTTCCGATCCCGACCAGCCCCCCGGCACGGTACGGAGCGAACCGACAATTCATGCTGCAAGTGCGAACCAATGGAGCAAGCGCGAACCGATGCCAAGCCAAATCCAGCCACCCGCTGGTACAGCCAAGACGCGCACAGGAATATAGCGAAATGCAGCCCAAGGTGCCGGCGGATCGGGAAACTATCGGGGGGCGCGGCGCAAAGCCCTTTCGCTGCGGTGCGTGGTAGGCTAGGCGACGAAGCATGCAAGCCGTTTCCGTCGTGACACCTACGCACTTGCGTTCCCACCTGTTGCGCGAATCGATCGCCAGCGTTGCGGCCCAGACGCTGCAGCCCGTCGAACTGCTTGTCGTGGACGATGCGAACGATCCGGCGACGCAGGCGGTGGTTGCCGAGGCCGATGCCCGGTTTCCTTTTGCAGTGCGGTATATCGCGAACGATGCGGGCGGCGTCTGCCATTCGCGTAACAAGGGCGCGCAGGCGGCCACCGGCCAGTGGGTCGGCTTTCTCGACGACGATGATCTCTGGCATCCGCCCTTTCTCGAACGGCTGGTCGGGCTGGGCGAACAGAAGCGGGTCGGCCTCGTGATCAGCGGCCTGTTGCACCATGAGGACGAACATAGCGTCAAGCCGCGCGCGCAGCTGACCGGCCTGACCGCGGATACCGCGCTGCTGCAGAACGGATCGATGACGGGCAGCAACTTCGTGATCGATCGGGCCGCCTATGCCCGGGTCGGCGGGTTCGATCCGGCGGTGACGGTGTTCAACGACTGGGACTTCTTCGTCCGCCTGCTCGACGCGGGCGTCACCTATGCCGTAGATCCCGAACCGCTGGCCGAATGGCGTTTCCATCCCGGCGATCGCATCGCCACGCCGTCGCTGCGCCGGGCGGCAGGCATCGGCTTCTTCCTCGACCGGCATGGCAAGCGCATGTCGAAACAGGTGTGGCGCGATCTGGAAACGACGATGCTCGGCATCCGTCGTATCCATACGAAGAGCCGGTTCGAAAAACTGATACTGAGCGCGCAGCTGGTGCGCGCGCACGGGCCGGTACGCTATCTGAAGCGCATCCTGCACCGCTGACGCATAGTGCCGGACGACCGACGATCGGGTCGCCGGCCCGGATTACGATGAAAGTGAGACAGACTGGTGGATATCGCTGAAGCCAAACGGCGGGCTCAGGTCGGGCCGAAAGCCTTGCTGGCGCGGCGCGCCTTCACGCTGACGATCTCGCTGGTATCGACGTTCACTATCGCCCGGCTGGTGTCGCCGACCGACTATGGTCTGGCGAACATGTCGCTCATCATGCTCGCCTTCGCGGTCACGCTGCGCGATTTCGGCATGACCAACGCGTTGATGCGCAAGGGCAGCATCAGCCAGGCGGAAATGAGCTTCGTCTTCTGGTTCAATTCGACGACCACCGTGCTGCTGACCGTCGCGATCGGGATCGCATCGCCGTGGATCGCCGAATTCTACGGCCAGCCGATCATCGTCTGGACCATCCTGGCGTCGCTGGTCGGGTTCCTGTTCAGCGGGATCGCGTCGCAGTACAAGGCGATGCTGTCGCGCAACCTGCAATTCAAACGCCTCGCGCTGATCGATTCCGCATCGCTGTTCATCGGCTTCCTGTCGACGCTGGTGCTCGCCTATCTCTACCGCAACGTCTGGGCGATCGTGCTGGGCAACGTCGCGCAGCTGGTCAGCGGCGCGATCATGTATGTCGGCAGCAACCGGTGGAAGCCCGATCGTCCGGCCAGGCCCGACAATCTGCGCGAGTTGCTGGCATTCGGTGCCAATACCTCGATCTATTCGCTGGCGCTGTTCGCTGCCGGCAACGCCGCCCCGATCATCATCGGCCGGTTTCTGGGGGCAGCACCGCTCGGCCAGTTCAACCGGGCCCAGGCGCTGTTCCAGATCCCGACGCTCAACATCGTGCAGCCGATCGCACAGGCCACCCTGCCCTTCCTCGCCCGGATGCGCCCGCATCCCGACGAATATCGCACCGCCTATCTGGGGCTCGTCCGGCGGCTGTGTACCTTCCTGATCCCGGCATCGGCGGCGCTGTGCATCGTCGCGGTGCCGCTGGTCCGCACGCTGCTCGGCGACCGCTGGCATGATGCCGGGCTGGTGCTGGCGCTGCTCGCCCCGTCGCTGGCGGCGGTCGGGTTCGGCTATGCCGCCGGCGACCTGTTCGTGTCGCAGAACCGGTCGAGCGAGCTTCGGACGCTGGGCGTGGTCGACATGATGGTGCGCATCGTCGCCATCCTGATCGGCGTGCAGTTCGGCATCGCCGGCGCGGCGGTCGGGTTCAGCGTGGCGTCGATCTTCATGGCGTTCGTCCGCGTCTTCGCATCGGGCCGGACCGGGCCGGTCGGCGGCCGGGACCAGCTTCGCTCCGGCCTGCCGGGCCTGTTGCTCGGCATCGTCGCCGCGACCGGGGCGGCGCTTGGCCTGCTACTGTCCTATCAGTTCCTGTGGTCCGATGCGGTCACGTCGATCGTCGGCTTTGCGGTCGGCGGCGTCTGCACGCTGACGTTTGGCCTGATCGTCCGGCCGACGCGTGTCGCGCTGATCGATCTGTTCGATGCGATCGGGCTGGGCAAGATCGTGACGCTGACCGGTCTGCGGCGGTTCGCGGTGAAGTAACAGCCCCCGCGGCCCAAGGAGAACCGGACCATGAAGATCGCCCCGCTCCTCCTCGCGCTGTCGATATCGGCCATACCGGCCGCCGCGGCACCACGCCGCGACAGCCATGCGTTTCTGGAGCAGGGCCGGTGGTGGGGCGTGAACGTCAGCGGTCTGGAGTTCAAGGAATCGCTGCCGGTCAGGCCGCAGGACATCGATTTCTACGCCGATGCCGGTGCGAAAAGCATCCGCCTGCCCGTCAAGCGCGCCCGGCTCGACACACCGGAAACGCTAGCGGCGCTCGATGCGCTGATCAGGCGCGGGACGGCACGCGGCATGTTGATGGTCATCGACGAACACAGCTATGGCAATATCGGCGACCCGGAGATCCGCGACTTCTGGCTGCGGATGGGACGCCGGTATCGCGGCCAGCCGCTGGTCGCGTTCGACCTGCAAAACGAACCGAAGGGCGGGACATGGGTTAGCTGGGGCCCCGACGCCCGCGACCTGATCCATGCACTGCGCAAGGCGGGGGTCGACAACCAGCTGATCCTCGAATGGCGCGGATGGTCGGGGTTCGGCCGGGCCGATCGCGGCGAGCCGCCGAAACGGGCCTGCGAAAGCGCTCTGTGCAGCCTGAACCGCGGCGGTATCTTCACGCTGGCCGATCTCGACCCGCTGAAGCGTACCTGGCTGTCGCCGCACCGCTACTTCAATCGTGGCGGCTCCGGCGCGACGCCGGAATGCCGCCCCTATCCGGCGACCGGGCCACTCGGCAATTCCGTGAAGGCGGCGCGTAAGCTCGGCATGCGGCTGTATGTCGGCGAATTCGCGTTCGGCCGGGCCAAGACGGTGCCGAAGACGTGTCAGGCGATGGTCGACGACATCGTCACCTTCTTCCGCGCCACGCCGGAAGTGGTCGGAGGCGCGGCATGGGGCTGGGGTCCGCGCTGGTCGAAAACCTATCTGTTCCGGGGCGAGAGCATCGGCGACCGTGCGAAAAGCTGGGACACCGAAAATGGCTGGCTGATCCGCTCGCTCTGGGCGAAATAGCGCGCTGTCCGCCAGGCGGGACACAGCATCGTCAGCGTATTCACGGCCGCTCCCGATTGATCAACCGTTAGCGATGCGGCGCGACGGGTCGGCATCGCGCATCGCCGCGCGGCGGATTGCCGCTGCCAGCGTATCGGGTGCGCTGGGCTTCGGACACACCATCGCCTGCGGATAGCGTTGCCGCAGATCGGCATCGTCGGCATGACCCGAATGGAAGATCAGCGGTACCCCGGCGGCGTGGAGCCGGTCGGCCGCCTCGAACACCGTACCATCGGCCAGACGGACATCGAGCACCGCAGCCGCGAACGCAGCGTTGAATCGGTCGACCGCCTCCTGCGCCTCGACCAGTGTCATGCAAGGCCCTTCGACCGCGAAACCCGCCGCTTCGATCGTCGCCTGTACGTCCAGCGCGATGAACAGCTCGTCTTCGACGAGCAGGACCGGATCAGTCATGCAGCAACACTGCGGTCGGCAGGCGGATTTCCAGCCGGAACACTCCGTCCTCGACCATGTTGTGCATCGTGCCGCGAAGCTGCCGCACGCTCGTTTCGACCAGCACGGACCCGAAACCGCGCTTGCCCACTGCCGGCTTTTCGATGCCGTCCGCTTCCTCGGTCCATGTCAGTTCTATTCCCCCTTCCCCAACCCGCCACCGGACCCGCAGGCCCCGTAGGCCGTCGCTGCCCAACGCCCCATATTTCACCGAATTGGTTGCCCATTCGTGTAGAACGAGCGCCAGCGGCGAAAGGCAATTACGATTGAGTGCAACGACCGGACCATCGATTTCGATCCGTGCATGATCGCGATACGGCGCAAGGGTCGTTTCGACGATGTCGTCGAGCCCCACCGCCTGCGGCTGGCCCGCCGGCGAAGCCAGCGAATGCGCCGACCCCAGCGCCGCGATCCGGCGACGGATATCGTCCGCAAAGCCCGGCACATCGTCATAACTGCGCGACGCGATCGTGATCATGCCCGCGATCACCGCGAACAGGTTCTTCACCCGGTGGTTCATCTCGCGCAGCATCAGTTCGCGCGTTTCGGCGACGGCATATTCGGGCGTCACGTCGATCGACACCCCGACCAGCCGTTTCGGCGCGCTGCCGGCGACAATCCGCCCGAACCCCTTTACCCAGCGCGTCTCCCCATCGGGTCGACGGACGCGAAAGGTCGCCTCGTAATCGCCGCTGCGTTCGATCGCGCGGCGCAGCGCCGCCTCGACGTTGCTCCGGTCGTCCGCGTCGATCCGGTCGAGCAGCGTCGCGATATCGTCGGCATCGTCGTCGTTCAGCGAGAACAGGGCGCGCTCGACCGGATCGAGCACCAGTTCGCCGGTTTCGGGCGCATATTCCCACACGCCGATGCCCGCCGCCTTGATCGCGATGTCGAGCCGCTCGCGCTCGGCGGCCAGTTGCCGTTCCAGCGTCAGCGCATCGGTGATGTCGGTCAGCACCAGCGTGGCACCATCGACGGCACCGCTCTGTTTGCGATAGGGCAGGACGCGCATCGAGAAGACGTGCTGGCCATCGACGGTGTGGACCCGCCGCTGACGAGGCGCGGCACCGCCAACGACCGCGCGGGCATCGTCGAAATGATCGGACCCCTGCAACCGGCTGGCGACGTCGGTCAACGGCCGGCCGCGATCGGTGGGTTTCAACGGGAAGATCGTCGTCGCCGCGTCGGTATAGCTGCGCACCTTCATCTCGGCGTCGAGCACGACCACCGCGAGTTCGGTCGATTCAAAGAAGTTGCGCAGGTCGGAATTGGCGACGGTCAGCTGATCGACCTTGCTCTTCAGCTCGTCGTTGACGGTCGACAGTTCCTCGTTCGTCGACTGAAGCTCCTCGTTCATCGACATCATTTCTTCGTTGGAGCTTTTCAGCTCCTCGTTCGCCGTCTCCAGTTCCTCGATCGCCGAACGCAACCGGTGGCGGGTGAGGCGCAGATCGTCCTCCAGCGCCTCCATATGGTCTTGCCCCGCCTCCAGATCGCGCAGGTCATCGCCATCGGCCGGGCGGAACGAACCGGTTTCGCGGAACACGAACAACAGCGTACCGTCGCCCAGCGGGTCGCAAATCACCTCGATCGGCTGCGTTCCGTAATCGGTCTCGACGGCGACATCGCGCGCGACCGTGCGCCGCTTTTCGTCTCGCGCCTGCCGCAACAGCGGGCCGATGACGGTGCGCAATCCCGGCCGCGCCAGATTGACGGCGCTGCTGCCCCCGGTTCGCGTCACCGGAAATTCGAAATAGCGGCTAAGCTTGCCATAGGCCGACACAATGCCCCCGTCCTGATCGACGATCAGGCTGGGCGGTGCATAGCGTTCGACCATGCGCCGGATCGCGGTCGCCTCGCTGCCCAGCGACCGGCTGTCGGTCCGGTCGCCGCGTTCGCGCCGGACGACGGGTGGATAGGTGTTGGCCGGCAGGTCGATGGGATAGCTGGTCGTGCCCGCTGTGCGGACGAACACCCGCGCCGATGGATCGACCGCCTGGAACAGATGTTCGAACCGGCCGACGCTTTCCGATGGCCCGAGGAACAGATAGCCGCTCTCGCGCAACGCGAAGTGGAACAGTGGCACGACCGATTGCTGCAGCCGATCGTCGAAATAGATCAGCAGGTTGCGACACGACACCAGGTCGATCCGCGAAAACGGCGGGTCCTTGACCAGGCTGTGGTTGGAAAACCGGATCATGTCGCGGATTTCCGGTGTGATCGAGAACCGGTCCGTATGCGGCACCGCGTAGCGTTCGCGCAGCGCCGGCGGCAGGTCGACCAGTGCCGAGATCGGATAATTGCCTGTACGGGCGATGCCCAGCATCTGTTCGTCGATATCGGTCGCGAAGATCTGCACCGCCAGCGGCTGGCCGCTCGCGCGGGCGGCCTCGGCGAACAGCATCGCGATGGTATAGGCTTCCTCACCGCTCGAACAGCCAGGGACCCAGACGCGCAGATCCTCGTCGCCCGGACGCTGCGCCATCAATGGTTCGATGACGCGCACCCGCAATTGCTCGAACGCTTCGGGATCGCGGAAGAAGCGGGTGACGTTGATCAGCAGATCGCGGAACAGCGCCTCGCATTCGCCGGCATCGCCGCGCACCCGCGACAGATACGCACGCCCGGTATCGATGCCCAGCACATGCATCCGCCGTTCGACCCGGCGGACGAAAGTCGATCGCTTATACCCCGAAAAGTCATGGCCGATCGTCGATCGCAGTACCCGGCACAGTTCGTCGACATGATCGGCGACGACACCGGCCTCGCGCTCGGCCGGATCGCTGCGCCGCCGCTGGAAAAAGCGTTGCAGGCATTCGAGGATCTCGCCCGGCGGCCGGACGAAATCGGTCATGCCGGTGCCCACCGCCGACAGCGGCATTCCGTCGTACCGCGCGCTTTCGGGCTGTTGCACGACGCAGACGCCGCCATTTTCCTTGATCGCGCGCAGCCCGGTGGTGCCATCGGCACCGGTGCCCGACAGGATCACGCAGGCGGCGTTCGATTGCTGGTCGCTGGCCAGCGACAGGAAGAAATCGTCGATCGGCCGGCGAAGCCCGCGCGGCTGCTGGAATTCGGTCAGCTCCAGCACGCCGTCACGCACGGCAAGGCCCCGGCCGGGCGGAATGATGTAGACGGTATCGGCCTCGATCCGTTCGCCGCCCGCACTTTGCAGCACCGGCAGCACGGTGGTGCGGTCGAGCAGTTGCGCCAGCATGCTTTCGTGATTGGGGTCGAGATGCTGGACGATGACGAAGGCCAGCCCGGTCGGCAGCGTCGCCGGGGCTAGCATCTCGCGCAGGGCCTCCAGCCCGCCGGCCGACGCACCGATGCCGACGATCGGCACCGCCGTCGTCTGCGGCGCGGCATCGGGCCGCGACGTCGTCACATCATGCACCGGGGGCGGACTCCAGATCGGCGAGCATCATTTTCGCCTGTGCCACGATCGCGGCGCTGTTGGCGATGGTCAGCAACGTACCCTCGATCACGATTCCGGCATCGCCCGCGATCGGGACCAGCTTGCCCAGCGTCGCGCGCAGTTGCTCGTCATACTCGGCCAGCAATTCGGGCTGCGACCGGCTGACGTCGAATTGCGACGCGAAGACGAAATCGCACCGCCCGTCGATCCCGCGCAACCGCGACATATATAACAGGTTGACGAATGGCCGCCCATCCTTGCGGAAGTTGACGATCGGCGTCCGCACGTTGGTCTGGTCGGACTGCGCCAGAAACTCGCGCAGCCGCGCACGCGGCTGGACGTTCGTCGCCTCGCGCTGGAGCAGGCGGCAGTTGCAGCCGACCACATCGTCGGCGCTATAGCCGGTCAGCGCGGAGAACGGATCGTTCACCATCAACAGATGGTGGTCGTCATGCGCCGAAGCGACGGCCAGAGCGACGCGCGACTGTAACAGATAGTCGACGAGCGACCGGGGCAGTTCCTGTTGCACGGGCACTCCTTCCTCGGTCCCGGATTACCCGCAAAGCCGGAGGGATAACAACCCGCGTCGCGGATGTGGACGGAACCGCGTCGCCGATGGACATACCATGACCGCAAACCCGGCGAATGAGAATTTAATCCGGATCATATTTACGGTAGGAACATTACATATAGCGAGCATTTACCGGCGAAACCGGCGGGCCATGCCCAGATCAGGATCACCTACCCGCATGTTGGACATTCCCGCCGCGTCGGCGCTGGATACGCAGGCCCTGCCGGGCTTCCTCGCCGGTAGCGGGGACTGTGCCGCGCTGATCGCGGCGCATGACTGGTCGCGGACGCCGCTCGGACCGATCGATGGGTGGCCGCAGCCCCTGCGCACGACGCTCGCCCTCGCGCTCCGCTCACCGGTTCCGATCGTGCTGTTGTGGGGCGCGGACGGGGTGATGTTGTACAACGATGCCTATTCGGTCTTTGCCGACACGCGGCACCCACGGTTGCTGGGGTCGAACCTCCGGGAAGGCTGGCCGGAAGCCGCCGCCTTCAACGACCATGTCATGGACGTCGTGCTGGCCGGCGGGACGCTGCGCTACCGCGATCAGGAAATGACGCTGGCCCGCAGCGGCCGGCCCGAACGGGTCTGGATGGACCTCGATTATTCGCCGGTACTCGACGAAGCGGGGGTGCCGGCGGGCGTCCTCTGCATCCTTGCCGATACGACCGAACGGTTTGCCAGCGTCCGCCACAGCCAGTTCCTGCTGTCGCTGTCCGACGCGCTCCGGCCGCTAACGACGCGCCGGGACATCACGACCGTCGCCTCCGAACGCATCGCCGAATGGCTCGATGCATCGCGGGTATTCTATGCCGAGATCGGCGTCGATGGGCGGATGGTCGTCGAACGCGATTATTGTCGCGGCGTGCCGTCGCTCGCCGGCGTCCATTCGCTCGACGCGTTCGGCCCCGGTCTGCTCGACGCCTATCGCAGCGGCGTGCCGCTGGTCGTCGCCGACGTGGCGGGCAACATGGCCCTGAACGACGAAGCCCGTGCCGGTCTGGCCGAACGGCAGGTCGGGGCGTTCGTCGACGTCATGCTGTTCGACAAGACCGATCGCGTCGGCGTGCTGGCGGTCCAGTCGGCCCACCCCCGCTCGTGGACGGCGGCCGAGGAACATCTGGTCCAGGAGGTTGGCGAGCGGGTCAAGAGTGCGGTCGAACGCGCCCGCGCCGAGGAAGGGCTGCGCCGGCTGAACGAGACGCTGGAGGAACAGGTCGCGATCCGGTCCGCCGAGCGCGACCGGCTGTGGAACCTGTCGCAGGACATGCTGGCCCGCGCCGATTTCGCGGGCATGATGTCGGCGGTCAGCCCGGCATGGACGCAGATCCTGGGGTGGAGCGAGGCCGAACTGCTGTCGCGCAGTCATGCCAGCTTCATGCATCCCGACGATATCGCCCAAACGGCGGCGGCGATCGCCGGCATGGCAAGGACGCGCCAGCCGACCCGGTTCGAAAACCGGTTCCGGACCCGCGACGGCAACTGGAAGCATATCGAATGGACCGTCGCCCCCGAAGCCGATGGCAGGAACTTCGTCGCGGTCGGCCGCGACCTCACCACCGCCAAGGCCCGCGAAGCCGATCTGGAAGTGGCCCGCGAAGCATTGCGGCAGAGCCAGAAGATGGAGGCGATGGGCAGCCTGACCGGCGGCGTCGCGCATGATTTCAACAATCTGCTGACCCCGATCATCGGCTCGCTCGACATGCTGGTCCGCAAGGGCGTCGGCACCGATCGCGAGCGGCGGCTGATCGGCGGTGCCCTGCAATCGGCCGAGCGTGCCAAGACGCTGGTCCAGCGCCTGCTGGCCTTTGCCCGCCGCCAACCGCTGCAACCGACCGCGGTCGATGTCGCACGGGTGATCGACAGTATGGCCGGGCTGATCGGATCGACGCTGGGGCCGACGATCGCGATGCGTGTCGATCTGGCTGACCTGCCGCCGGCGCGCGCCGACCTGAATCAGCTCGAAATGGCGTTGCTGAACCTGGCGGTGAACGCGCGCGACGCGATGTCCGACGGCGGCACGCTGACGATCAGCGCGCGACACGAAACCGTCGTTTCGGCAACCAGGGGCGATTTCGCGCCGGGCCGGTATGTCCGGTTGAGCGTCGGCGACAGCGGCATCGGCATGGACGAGGAAACCCGTCGCCGCGCGATCGAACCGTTCTTTTCGACCAAGGGCGTCGGCAAGGGGACCGGGCTGGGACTGTCGATGGTCCATGGCCTGACCGCGCAGCTGGGCGGCGGGCTGACGATCGACAGCACCCCCGGCCACGGGACGGTGGTCAGCCTGTGGCTGCCGGTCAGCGAGACGGCGATCTGCGCCGACGAACCGATCGTCGACATCCAGCCGCTATCGGGGCGGCGCGGCACCGCCCTGCTGATCGACGACGAGGAACTGGTCCGTATGAGCACGGCGCACATGCTGTCCGACCTCGAATACCGCGTGGTCGAAGCCGCGAGTGCCGAAGATGCGTTGCGGATGATGGGCGACGGGCTGTGCCCCGATATCGTCGTCACCGATCACCTGATGCCGGGTATCAGCGGCGCGCAACTCGCCCGGATGCTGAAGGTCACCCATCCGCTGCTGCCGGTCCTGATCGTATCGGGCTATGCCGAGGAAGACGGCATCGATTCCGATATCCCGCGCCTGACCAAACCGTTCCGCAACGACGAGTTGCAGGCGAGCCTGACGGCGCTCTCCGCGACGGTCGCGGCCAGCGAGGACCTGATCCGGATCATCGAACTGGCCTGATCTGGTCGGTGGTCCGCGCGGCGACGGTCCGCCGAAAGGCGACCATGACCGGCGGCGGACGACGGCTACCGGGTCGGGCGTGAGAGGATGTAGGCGGCGCAACCCGCCATCAGCACCGCCACGCCGCCGCCGAGCAGCAGGCCCGGCCGCGCGCTCCACAGGAACATCGCATAGCCGATCGCGATGCCGCCACACGCCATAGCCTTCGCCCGTCGACCGACCGCCCCGTGCCGCCGCCATGCGGTCAGCGTCGGCCCGAAGCGCGGATGATCGAGCAGCCACCGCTCCAGCCGCGGCGACCCGCGCGCGAAACAGGCGGCGGCCAGAATCAGGAAGATCGTCGTCGGCATCACCGGCAGCAGCGCGCCGATCACCCCCAACAGGACGAAGCACTAGCCAAGCACGATCCAGCCGAACCGCACCAGCCGTATCCGGCGCGTCATCGGTTCAGGAAAAACGGGCGGCACCATGATCGACACCCTACCGCGTGCCCAACGATCCCGATACCGCCGAAGCTGAACGGAAGGTTGATCCGGCAGGGCTAAAGACGATTCGCGACAATCGCGCGACGCCAGTCATGGTTTAAATCGATTAACACCTGCCGATTTCATCGTTTCGGCCATGGATTGATCGGATACCGCGAACGCTTCGTCGCCGATGAACGGCGGTTGCGTTGACACGTCGTCGCATCACGGCGAAGAGCCGGTCCGAGTTTAGCCGGTCCGGCGATTTGCGCTTTCGAGAAGCAGGTAACGGACGGCGAGACGTGGGGGTTCCTGACGGCCGCTCTATTTTGTCCGCGTTTCTGCGGCCGATGGCGGGCACCCTCGCGCACTAGCAGTGAGTGGGAATGAATAAGCGCTGGTCCGTACTGGTTTTGTGGAGCCTGACCGCAGTAAGCGGCGTCGCGAGTGCCCATGTCGCGATGAGCACGGATTCCGAACCAGCGGTTGCCCTGCAACCGACACCAGTTGCCGACGTCCCTGCCCCCGTCGCCTTTGCCACGCCCGCCCCGGTGGTGCAGGCCCTTCCCGAAGCCGAACCGGCTCTCACGGAAACCGAAACCTCCAGCCTCGACAAACGCGAAGTCGAATGCATCGCCAAGGTCGTCGTGCACGAAGCCGGCAACCAGCCGCATCGTGGACAGGTCGCCGTAGCGCAGGTCATCCGTGCCCGCATCAACAGCGGCCGCTTCGCCGACAGCGCCTGTGGCGTCGTCAAGCAGCGCGGTCAGTTCTTCAACGTCGACGCCTATGACCCCCCGCGCAACAATGGCCGCTGGGACAACGCCGTCGACATCGCCAAGCGCACGTTGAGCGGCAAGGGTGAAGACGTTGCTCCCGGCGCGCTGTTCTTTCATTCGGCCGGCGCGTCGATGCCCAAGCGCACCCGCGTCACCCAGATCGCCGACCACACCTTCTACCGCTGATCGACGCCACCTGCCCCGGCAGGATCGCGTTTCCGCAACGCCCGCGCTGAGCCACGCTCGCGCGGGCGTTGCTGTTTGTGGGGTAGCGCGGTGACCCTAGCCCCTTTCATTGCCCTCACCGTTCGCCGCCTTCGGAAGAGAAACGCCCCCCCCGCCCGTCCTCAGCGCGCGCTGCCATCCTCGCCCGACTGCTCGTCGCCGAACCGTGCCGCCTGCGCCGCTCCCCAGCGCCTGCGTACCGCCGCGCGTGGCGCGTCGAACCCGAGCTTCCCCGTCAGCGCCACCCAAGACGCGATCGGCGCGCGCAGCGGCTCGGTGAGCGGCGACGGCGGCAGTTCGTCGAACCACGCCCCGATCGCGTGTGCGTTGAAGACGCTCAGCAGCAGCGTCGCCGTCGCGATGACGCCGGTCATCCAGCGCCACGGCCGCACCGTGTCGATCGGGTCCGCCGGCACCAGCACCGGCGATCCGACTTCGGCGATCTCTCCCTGTTCGGCACCGGTGGTCATCCTCGTGCTCCGTCAGAACTGGTAATAGATGAACGGCGCGACCCCTTCGGGACGCATCGCGTCGACGATCAGGATCAGGGCGCCCAGCGCCAACCCTATGACCGGCGCGGCATGGGCCCGGACGCGCACCGCGATGCCCGGCAGGATGCCGACCGGCACGGCATGGATCGCCAGCCCCAGCGCGACCAACCCCAGCGACAGCGGCGTCACCAGCGTGTTGCGCCAATCGCCGGCGAACAGCTGACCGAGATAGGCGAACGCCTCCCCCTCCCCCTGCGCACGGAAGAATATCCAGCCAAGCACGACAATGTGGAAGGTCAGCAGGATGCCGGCCCAGCGCGGTGCCACCGGCAGTCCGGCCGGGCGATGCCGCGACCAGAATCGTTCGATCGCCAGCCAGCCGCCATGCAGCGCGCCCCAGATCACGAAGCTCCAGCTGGCACCATGCCACAGCCCGCCGAGCAACATGGTCAGTAACAGGTTCAGATAGGTGCGCACCGGCCCCTTCCGACTGCCGCCCAGCGGGATGTAGAGATAGTCGCGCAGCCAGCTCGACAGGCTGATATGCCAGCGCCGCCAGAAATCCTGCAACGAGGCGGCACGATAGGGCTGATCGAAATTGCGCGGAAAGGTATAGCCGAGCAGCGCCGCCAGCCCGATCGCCATGTCGGAATAGGCGGAGAAGTCGCAATAGATCTGCACCGCATAGCCATAGGCCCCCATCAGCAGGTCGAGGCTCGACCGGCTGACGGGATCGAAGAACGCCGGGTCGACCAGCGCCCCGGCCAGCTGCGATGCGATCACCGCCTTCTTGAACAGGCCCCACAGGATCAGCAGCAGGGCGGCGGCGGCGGTGCCGCGATCGATCGTCGGCACGCGGCGAAACTGCGGCAACAGGTCGGCACCGCGCACGATCGGCCCGGCGACCAGATGCGGGAAGAACGACATCAGCAGCGTCAGGTCGAGCAGGCTCGCCGCAGGCACGCGTCGGCGATGCACGTCGACCAGATACGATATCGCCTGAAAGGTGAAGAAGGACACGCCGACCGGCAACACCACCTGCAACAGCGGCAGGTCGCGGCCGAACCCCAAGGGCTGCAACAGCGTGGCCAGCTGTTCGAGGAAGAAGCCGGCATATTTGAAATAGCCGAGCACGCCCAGATTGGCAGCGACGCCGATGGTCACCAGCGCCCGGCCGCGCCGATCCTCGCTGCGCACGATCGCCGCCGCCAGCGCCCAGTTGACGAACGCCGACACGAACAGCAGCGCGACGAACCGCGCATCCCATGCCTCGTAGAAGAACCAGCTTGCCAGCAGCAGCGCGATCTTGCGCCACTCGTTCGACCGCCCCAACGACCAGGTGATCGCGTAGACGATAAGGAAGAACAGCCCGAAGCTGAGCGTGGGAAACAGCATTTAACGAACCGTCAGCGCAGGAACCGTGGGTGCCGTCAGGCTGGTCATGGCAAGGTCGAGATCGGCTTGCAGCAGCCGCGCGATTTCCGCCCCGCCCCGGCTGGTGAAATGCACATGGTCGCCGCGCATCAGCGGCGGCGCCCCCTGTGTCCAGCCATCGGCGACGCAGCGCCCGCCCATCGCCTGTGCCCAGTCCCAATAGGCGATGCCGAACGCCCTTGCCTGCCGCCGCTGGATCGCCTGAACCGATGCCAGTGCCGCCGTCGGACGCCACAGCGCGGAAGAAGCGCAGGGCAGGCTCGCGCCGCTCTCGCCGACCTGCAGGCTGGGGATGCGGGTTGCGGAATCGGGTGCGCCGAACAACAGCATCGGCACGCCGGGTGCCAGTTGTCGCAACCGGGTCAGGTCGGCCCGCAGCGTCGCTTCATAGGCGGTGGCGGAAAAGCCGGGGCGGAATGCCTCGTTGGTGCCGAACGCGACGACGATCAGGTCGGGGCGATAGGCGGCGAGTTCGGTCGCGACGACGCGGTCGTCGGTACGGTCGAAATGGGTGAATTGCGCACCGACGGTGCCGAGATTCGACAGGATCACCCCGCCGCCCCAGGCGCGTTCGGTGCCCCATGATGTCAGCGTCACCGGTCCCGACACGACGGTGACCGACGCGGTCGCGGCATCGGCCCCGGCATCGAGCGTACGACAACGGCTGCCGGGTTCGATCGCAACCAGCGGCCAGTCGACGACGGCGGCACCGATGGCGAGTTGCACCGTCCCCGCCCCCGGTCCGGTCAGCGCGCAGACGGTCAGCCGGTCGAACGTCCGCCCGCCATCGGCACCAAGGGTGATCGAGGCACCCGGCGTGTAGCTGGTGAGGCTATAGGCGCTGACGCCCATCCGCACGCTGCCGGCCGATTGATAGGCTGAACCGAAAATGCCGTTGACGCTCCAGCCGGCCGACTGGGTCGCGGTGATGTCGCGTGTCAGGTATCCGGCGTAAGGCCTTCCGGGAGCAAGGGTTCCGCGTCCGGCGCGACCATAGCGATCCTGCAACAGCGTCCGCCAGCTGCCGGTGATCTGATCGCCCGCAGTGTGGCTGTCGCCGATCTGAAGGATGCGGACCGGTGCCGGGCTGCTGCGCGCGGTGGCCAGCTTTTGCAGGAACGGGCGGATGCGGTCGGCGTCGCACAGTGCCCCTTGGCAGGTCGCGGTCGCGGCGGCCTGCGCCATCGCCCATGCGAGCAGCGCGGACATCAGTTGGCGCTCCCGGTCGGCGTCGCGGTCGGTGCCGGACGGCCGGCGGCCTGTCGCACCCGATCTGCATAGCGCCGCAGGTCGGTGGCGACGCCGTTCGTCAGCCGCTGATACCCGACGCCGATCATGTGCAGCCCGTCCCCGGTCCGCATCAGCACCGGCTTGCCGGTTTTCAGGTCGGGCAGATAGGCATTGTACTTGCCCCCGGCATCCAGTGTCAGCGGCCGCGAATCAATGAACGGCACGCCCAGACGACGCATACGCTCTTCGTAGAACGCGTCCATCGCTTGCATATCGGCATCGAGTTGCGCATCCCGCATCACCGGCAACCCCACCCAGTAAACGACCGCACCGGTCGAACGGACCGCCGCCACGAAACTGTCGATGCGGTCGCCGATCACCTGTTCCCAGCCATCGCTCATCAACGGATGGAGATGCCCGTCCGCAAACACAGCCTGATTGTCATTCGCGCCGAAGCTGATGACGACCGCATCGACGGGTTGCTGCCGCAACTGTTCACGGGCGCGCTGTTCGAGGTCGAGGGTGCGATACCGCGTGAAACCAGTGGCTTCCTTGGCAAACTTCAGAACTTCGAACCCGTCGCTCTTCGGCAATTGCCGGTACAGTGCGTCCCAGATGCCGTTGCCGAAACTGTCGCCGAAAACGCCGACCCGCAGCACGCCGTCCCGCCGCATCCGGCCGATCACGCGCGGGTCGAGCGCGCCGTCGACGGTACGCGCCGAGGCCGAAGGCGAAGCGAGAGGCGCTGGCGGTGCGACAGTATCACGCCCGGTCGATGATGCGCCGGGTGCAAGCGGCGGCGTCGGTGAGATCGTCGGCGCGGGTATGGCGGGCAACTCAATCCGGCCATGTCCGGCAAAGGACAGCCCGACCACGAACCCCGCGATCAGACCGAGCACGAGGACCGCCATCCGGTCCCCCAGCCACCACAGCCTGGAATCCGTCGCGCGAGAGGCAGCAGTCACGTTCGATACTCGTTCAGGTCAGGAATGGGCGCGCATCGCAGCGCGCGGGTAGCGCGATGCGCGTACCCCGTCCCGCAAATTCCGGCAAGCAGACCGAACGCGGTCCAACCGGCGGACCGGTCGATCCGTCTTTGACTGAGACTAGGCGGGATCGACATTCAGTTCGCTGGGCGCAGCAATGGCGTTCCATACCCGTTCGTCACTCCCGCGCAGGCGGGAGTCCATAATACGCCTGCGTCGCGAATCCAGCCAAACCGTTGGCGTATATGGATTCCCGCCTGCGCGGGAATGACGAAATTCTGTGGTGGTCTCTGAATGTCGATCGGTCCTAGCTGGACGACGATCGGACATGGTGTGCCAGCAGGGAGGGGCCGACGCATCGTCGGCGGAGGCATGGTTGGCACTCGATCGCCAACAGTCGGAACGCGATCTACCCGATACTTGACCAACCGCCGATCGGACCGATTGTGATAGCGGTATCGGAGCGGTGATTCGGTGGGGGTGGTAGGGATGAGGATGTTCAACCGGTTCGGCGCGGCTGCCGCGTTGGCGACGATGGCGATGCCGGCGCATGCCGGACCGTGGGTCGCGGGCTGGACGACGTCGCCGATCAGGCCGAGTGCCGAACAGGCCCTGACCGACGCGCAATATCGCGAGGCGACAGTGCGGCAAGTGGTCCGGGTGTCGATCGGCGGACGGGCGGTGCGGGTGCGGTTTTCGAACCGGTTCGGCGCGACGCCGTTGCGCATCGCCGGTGCCGGCATCGCGCTGGCGACCGGCCCGGCGGCCGCATCGATCCGTGAGGATAGCCACCGGGCTCTGACGTTCGGTGGAAAGGCGATGGTCGAGATTCCGGCGGGAGCGGATTTCTGGTCCGATCCGGTCGCGTTGCCGGTCACCGCGCTCGCCGATCTGGCGATCAGCACCCGCTTCGCCGACCTGCCGCTGCAACAGACCGGCCATCCGGGCGCGCGGACCCGCAGCTGGATCGCGCAAGGCGAACGGCTGTCCGATGCCGCCTTCGCCGGTGCGACGCCGGTCGAGCGATGGTTCCAGATCGCGGCGGTCGACGTCGACGCCGCGCCGACCGCGCGCGCCATCGTCGCGCTGGGCGATTCGATCACCGACGGGTACGGCGTAAAGGACGGCCGCAACCAGCGCTGGACCGATGGCCTTGCCCGACGGCTGGCGGCGAACCGGGCGACGCGTGGCGTGGCGGTGCTGAACCACGGGATCGGCGGCAATTGCCTGCTGGTCGAATGCCTTGGCCCCAATGCGCTGTCGCGGTTCGACAGCGACGTGCTGAGCCAGCCCGGTGCGCGGTACCTGATCCTGCTCGAAGGGATCAACGACCTGGGCGGGCTGGCGCGCGAAACGCCGGCCAGTGCCGAGGAACGACGCGCGCATGTCGACCGGATGATCGCCGGCTATGCGCAGGTCGTCGCCCGCGCCCGTGCCAAGGGGCTGAAGGTCATCGGCGGCACGGTGACGCCCTTCATGAGCAACACTTATTACCACCCCGATACAGCGGCCGAGGGTTCGCGGCAGGCGGTCAATGCGTGGATTCGTACGCCCGGCAATTTCGACGCGGTGATCGATTTCGACCGCATCGTCCGCGATCCCACCCAGCCCGACCGGCTTTTGCCGGCCTATGATTCGGGCGACCATCTCCATCCGTCGATGGCGGGGTATCAGGCGATGGCCGATGCCGTGCCGCTGGCATTGTTCGCGAAGTGACGGTTCGCGAAGCGACGCCGACGCTCGATTGCGACGGCGCGATGCTGATACCGGGCGCGGTGGCGAGCGTCCTGCCGACGATCGAGGCGGCGCTGGGCACGGTACCAATCGAACGGGCGGGGGTGCGGCTGCACGGCGTTGCGGCGCTGCGCGACCTGCTGGCACCGGGCGGCGCGATCGGTGCGATTGCGGGTGACGTGCTCGGGCCTGAAACCCGGCCGGTCCGTGCCCTGCTGTTCGACAAGTCGGCGGCGACCAACTGGGCGCTCGGCTGGCATCAGGACCGGACGATCGTGGTGCGCGAACGGCGCGACGCGCCGGGTTTCGGTCCGTGGACCGTCAAACAGGGGTTGCAGCATGTCGCCCCGCCCTTCGCGCTGCTCGAAACCATGATGACGTTGCGGGTTCATCTTGACCCGGTTCCGATCGATAACGCGCCGCTGCTCGTCGCGCTCGGGTCGCACAAGCTCGGACGGATCGCGGAGAGTGCAGTGGAGGCGGTCGTCAGTGCCAGCCGTGTCCATGCCTTTCTCGCCCAACGTGGCGATGTCTGGCTCTATGCGACGCCGATCGTGCATGCGTCGGACGCTGCCGAACGCCCGGCCCGGCGGCGGGTGTTGCAGGTCGATTTCGCCGCGCAGCCGCTTCCCGGCGGGTTGGCGTGGCTGGGCGTCTGACCCTTGGCGCAGGCGGGAGCGGCCCCCATGTGCGGCGCGAACCAATCGGAGCCTGCTTCATGATCGACCTGCACTACTGGCCGACGCCCAATGGCCACAAGATCACGCTGTTCCTTGAGGAAGCGGGGCTGCCCTATACCATCCACCCGGTCGATATCGCCAATGGCGAGCAGTTCCGACCGGAATTCCTCGCCATTGCCCCCAATAACCGGATGCCGGCGATCGTCGATCACGAACCGGCGGGCGGCGGCGGTCCTTTGGCGATCTTCGAATCGGGGGCGATCCTGTTGTATCTGGCGGAAAAGACCGGCCGGTTCCTGCCCGCCGATCTGCCGGGGCGGTATGACGCGATCCAGTGGCTGATGTGGCAGATGGGCGGGCTGGGGCCGATGGCCGGGCAGAATTTTCATTTCAACGTCTATGCGCCCGAGAAGATTCCCTACGCACAGGACCGCTATATCCGCGAAACGACGCGGCTGTACGGGGTGCTCGACAAGCGGCTGGCCGATCGGGCGTTCGTCGCGGGCGACTATTCGATCGCCGACATGGCCGCCTATCCTTGGATCGTCCCGCACGAGGCGCAGGGGCAGAAGCTGGACGACTTCCCCCATCTGAAGCGCTGGTTCGATACGATCGGCGCGCGTCCGGCGACCATCGCCGCCTATGAGAAGGGCAAGGCGGTCGGCTATCGCGAGCAGCCGATGACCGACGAGCAGCGTCGCGTGCTGTTCGGAACGCCCGCCCCGCGCTGAACGGGACGTGCGACAAACTGCGACAAAAAGGGGCGGCGGCGACATAGGCTGACGACAAGTCGCGGCGATATGGGGGCATCATTCACCGGGGGTGCCCCCGTTTTTGAAAGGTTCGTCATGCGATCGTTCATCGTCGCCGCTTCTTTGGCCGCCATCGCCATGCCCGGCATGGCGTTCGCCGCACAGACCCCGCCGCCCGGCCCCGACCGTGCCGTCACCCGCGCCGATGCGATGGCGCGCGCCGACCAGCGCTTCGACGCGCTCGACACCGACCGCGATGGCAAAATCAGCGCGACTGAACGCGCCGTCGCGGCAGGTCCCGCGGGTGAGGACGGGCCGCGCCGCCGCGGCGGTGGCCGGATGCTCGAACGGGCCGATGCGAACCGCGACGGCGTCGTCACCCGCGGCGAGTTCCGCGCGATGGCCGCTGCCGGCTTCGACCGGCAGGACGTCAATCGCGACGGCAAGGTCGATGCGGCCGAACGCCGTCAGGGGCGCGAACAGCGGATGAGCCGGCGGGGGCAGCAGGGCGGCACCATCACCCGCGCCGCGTTTCAGGCGCGCGCGCTCGCCCGGTTCGAGCGCATGGACGTGAACAAGGACGGGCAGATCGATCCGGCCGAACGCTTCATGGTGCGGGAAAAGCGGATGCAGCGGCGCGCGCCGCATGTCGCCGGCTGATCCCGCGCCGGACGGCGGGTGTCGCCCGCCGTCCGGCGTTCCTTTCAGGAGCTTCCGCGCATAGCATGTCCGACATGGCCGATATCCCGCACCTCCTGCTGGTCGACGACGAACGATCGATCCGCGAACCACTTGCCCAATATCTGACGAAACAGGGGTTTCGCGTGACCCAGGCGGGCGATGCCGAGGGGGCGCGGGCGCGGCTCAACGCCTATGCCATCGATCTCGCCATCCTCGACATCATGATGCAGGGCGAGGACGGGCTGTCGCTGTGCCGCCATATCCGCGAGACCAGCGAGACGCCGGTCATCCTGCTGACCGCAAGGACGGAGGAGACCGACCGGATCGTCGGGCTGGAAATGGGGGCCGACGATTATGTCGTGAAACCCTTTTCCCCGCGCGAACTGGCGGCGCGGGTCAAGGTGGTGCTGCGGCGGACCGGCGGCGGTACGGTCCGGCAACACGCCCCGGAGGCGGGATCGTTCGCCTTTGCCGGTTGGGTGCTGAAGACCGGCGAGCGGGCGCTGGTCGATCGTGAGGGCGTGTCGGTGCCGCTTTCGACCGGCGAATATAATCTGCTCCATGCGCTGGTGACGCGGCCGCGGCAGGTGTTGACCCGCGACCAGTTGCTCGACCTGACCCAGGGGCGCGAGGCCGCCGCCTTCGACCGGGCGATCGACAATCAGGTCAGTCGGCTGCGCAAGAAGATCGAGACCGACGTCCGCAACCCCGACATCATCAAGACCGTGTGGGGCGGCGGCTATACGCTGGCGGCCGAGGTGACCCGCCTGTGAGGCGCTTGGGGCCGACCAGCCTGCCCGGCCAGATCGCGCTGCTGGTCGCGGTCGCGCTGTTCGTGGCGCAGGCACTCAATTTCACGCTGTTGCTGCGGGAACGCCGCGCGTTCCGCTTTGCCGAGATCACCCTGCCCGCCGTCACCCGCCTGATCGATGCGGCGGAGCGGACCGGTGCGCCGCGCCGGACCGGCGACGACCGGATGCGCGGCGTTCGGCTGGTCACCGACCGGGTGCCGCCGCTGCGCGGTGCGGTCGAGACCGATGTCGAACGAACGATCCGCAGCAATTTCGCGGAAGCCGGCATCCGCGTCGGCCGGATCGCCGCCCGCATCCGCCCGATCGACGAAGCCGAAATCCGCGATCGCGGCATCGGCGGACGGCGGGCAGATCGGTTGCGGCGGATGGGCGCGGTGCTCGACGCGGCGGTCGAACTGCCTGGGCGCGGCTGGCTGGTATCGCATACGGCGTGGCCGATGGCCGAGCGCGGGCTGTTGTGGCAGCTGCTGGCGCAGACCTTCATCCTCTACGTCATCGTCCTGCTGCCGGTGTTGTGGATCGGACGCCGCATCGCCAAGCCGCTGCGACAGTTGGCGGTGGCGGCACGGGCGTTTCATCCGGGCCGCCCCCTGCCCGCGATCGAACCGTCCGGGCCGCAGGACGTGCGGCTGCTGATCTCCGCCTTCATCGATCTGGGGCAGCGGGTGAATGCGATGGTTGATGAGAAGGACCGGATGCTGGGCGCGATCGGCCATGATCTGCGCACGCCGCTGGCCGCGCTGCGCGTCCGGATCGAATCGGTCGAGGACGATACCGACCGCGCGCGCATGGCGGAAACGATCGACGAGATGAACGCGACGCTCGACGATATCCTGTCGCTGGCGCGGCTCGGCCGACCGAGCGAGGCCGCTACCGATGTCGACATGGCGGCGCTGGTCGACGCGGTGGTCGACGATTTCCGCGACCTTGGCCACGACGTCGATTTCGTCGAGGCGGCGCGCGTACCGCTGCACCTGCGCCCCAATCTGATGCGGCGGGCGGTGCGCAACCTGATCGAGAACGCCATCAAATATGCCGGGGCAGCGGAGGTGCGGGTGGAAACGGGCGCGCACGCGGTGACGATCGTCGTCGCCGATCGGGGACCGGGCATCCCGGTCGACCGGCTGGACGCCGTGTTCGATCCGTTCATCCGGCTGGAAACGTCGCGCAACCGCGATACCGGCGGGATCGGTCTGGGGCTGGCACTGGCGCGGGCGATCGTTCGCGATGCCGGTGGCGAGATCGCGCTGGCCAACCGCGACGGCGGCGGGCTGAACGCGACGATCCGGTTGCCGCGCTGATCGCCCGAGAAACGAAATACGATACCGCGACGTTGTGCGCTGAACGATGATCAAAGTAGCCAGCTACAACATGCGCAAGGCGATCGGCACCGACCGTCGCCGGATGCCCGAACGGACGCTGGAGGTGCTGCGTGAGATCGATGCCGATATCATCGCCTTGCAGGAATGCGACCGCCGGCTGGGCGAACGCGCCGGAGTGATTACGGCCCATCTGCTGGACGAACACAGCCCATGGGTCGCGGTGCCGCTGGCGATCCGGGCGCAGTCGATGGGATGGCATGGCAACGCTTTGCTGGTCCGCAAGGACGCGAGCGTCAGCGGGCAGCGACGGATCGAGATCCCCGCACTCGAACCGCGCGGGGCGGTGCGCGCCGACGTGACCACCCATGGCGTGACGCTGCGGGTGGTCGGCATGCATCTCGACCTGTCGGGGCTGTGGCGGCGCAAGCAGGCGCATGCGATCCTGAGCGAGGTCGATGGCTGTACGCCGAAACTGCCGAGCGTGTTGATGGGCGACCTGAACGAATGGATGCCGCGGTCGGGCTGCCTGCGCGATTTCGGACGGACGCATAGCTTTGCCGAGACCGGCCCCAGCTTTCACGCGCGCCATCCGGTCGGGCGGCTCGACCGGATCATGGTGTCGGGCGAACTGACGATCGTCGATGCCGGCGTCCATCACAGTGCGGCGGCGCGCAAGGCGTCCGACCATCTGCCGATCTGGGCGACGCTCGCACCGGCATGAGCGACGCGCCGCTGCACGAACGCGAACTGCGCCTTGCGCTGGTCTGCTATGGGGGGATCAGCCTTGCCGTCTATATGCATGGGCTGGTCAAGGAAATCTGGCACATCGCCCGCGCCAGTCGGGCGGTGCAGGACGATGGCGATCCGCTGACGGGCAGTGCGGGGGTGTATCAGGCGATGCTGGCCGATCTGGCGGCGTTGACCGGCATCCGGCTGCGCGTGCTGGTCGATATCGTCGCGGGGGCCAGCGCGGGCGGGATCAACGGCGTGTTTCTGGCGCAGGCGGTGTCGACCGGCCAGTCGCTCGATCCGCTGACCGACCTGTGGCTGAACGGTGCCGATATCGAGGCGCTGATCGATCCGGCACAGGGTCCGGCCAGCGCCTTGTCGCGGCCATGGGCGCGGCCGATCGCGTGGATGGCGCTGGGCCGTGAGGGCGAGGACGCGTCGAGCGTCGATATCGCCGCGCGCGACGAACTGCGCGCCAAGCTCGATCGCTTCGTCCGGGCGCGCTGGTTCCAGCCGCCCTTTGGCGGGCGGGCGATGGTCGACATGCTGCTCGATGCCTTTGCCGCTATGGCGGCGGCACCTGCCGGGCCACGGCTGTTGCCGCCGGGCCAGCCGCTCGACCTGTTCGTGACGGTTACCGACTTCGCCGGGCATCCCGAGGTGCTGCGGCTCAATTCGCCGAAGGAAGTGGTCGAGACCGAACATCGGCTGGTCATCGGGTTTCACGACCATGGCGGCGACCGGCTGGCCGATGCCGCCGAACTGGTGTTCGCGGCACGGGCGACGTCGAGCTTTCCCGGTGCGTTTCCGCCGTTTCGGGTCGGGGAACTGGATGCGGCGCTGGCCGATCGCGACGTCGACTGGCCGGGACGCGAAGCGTTTCTGCGGCGGGTGCTACCGCGCCAGTCGGCGGTGGGCATGGCGGATCAGGCGACGCTGATCGACGGGTCGGTGCTGGCCAACGCGCCGTTCGCGCCCGCGATCGATGCGCTGCGCGAACGGCCGGCGCGGCGACAGATCGACCGGCGGTTCGTCTATCTCGACCCGGCACCCAACCATAAATTCGGCATCGGCACCGCCGCCGACGGGCCACCCGGCTTCTTCCAGACGATTCTGGGCGCGCTGTCCGAACTGCCGCGCAAGCAACCGATCCGCGACAATCTGGACGCGATCCAGCGGCGGTCCGAACGGATCGAACGGATGCTGGCGATCGTGGACAAGCTGCGTGCCGGGGTCGAAGCGGAGGTCGAGCAGTTGTTCGGCTATACGCTGTTCCTCGACTGGCCGACCCCGGCGCGGCTGGCCGGCTGGCGGCAGCGGGCGCAGGTACAGGCGGCGAAGCGTGCCGGATACGGTCATGCCGCCTATGGCCTGTCGAAGGTCGATCAGGTGCTCGACCGGCTGGCCGATCGCGTCGCGACGCTGGCCGAGGATGCGTCGCCCGACCGGGTCCGGCGGTTGCGTGAGGGATTTGCGCAGGTCGTCGCCGACAGCGATGCCGGCCGGTTCGACGGCGACGGCGCGTCGGAAGCGGCCATTGCCTTTCTGCGATCGCACGACCTCGCTTTTCGCATCCGGCGGTTGCGGTTGCTGGTGCGGACCCTGTCCGCGATGGAACCCGAGCAGGATGCGGCGGCGCTGGCCCCGGTGCGCGAGGCGATCTTTGCCAGCCTGACGCCGTATCTGGCGTGCGAGAATGCCGACCATTTCGCCGGGGTGCGGACGCTGGTCGAGGACAAACGCGCCGATCCCGGTGCATTGCTGGCGGCAATGGCCGAGGCGATGGACCTGACCACGCTCGACGCGCGGACCGATGCGCGATTGTCGGAGGCGCTGGCCGCCGCCCCGCGCGACATCCGGCGGCCGATCCTGCTCGCCTATCTCGGCTTTCCGTTCTTCGACATCGCGACCCTGCCGCTGCTCGGCGGCGAAGGGCTGGACGAATTCGATCCGGTGCGGGTCGATCGGATCGCGCCCGACGACGCGCCGTCGATCCGGGCGGGCGGGGCCGAGGCTACGCTCAAAGGGATTCGTTTCAACAATTTCGGCGCGTTCTTCAGCCGGTCCTACCGCGAGAACGACTATCTGTGGGGGCGGCTGCACGGGGCCGAACGGATGATCGACATCGCGCTGTCGACGCTGCCCGCCGAGGTCCGCCTGCCGCCCGGCTGGATCACGCGGCACAAGCGCGCCGCGTTCCTCGCCATTCTGGACGAGGAACAGCCGCGGTTGCAGGCGATCCAGCCGCTGTTCGACGAATTGCGCGCCGAAATCGGCTGACCCTGTCGCCTATTGGAAAAGCCGCCGCGACGGGCGTAAGGAAGGGGCGACGACAACGACGAAGGCCGCCCGAGCGATGCAGTTCCTGAAAACCCTGTTCTGGGCATTGCTGGTGGGGGTGATCGTCGCCTTTGCGCTCAACAACATGACGATGGTGCCGCTGAAGCTGTGGGGCACGCTGTATGCCGATGTGAACCTGCCGCTGCTGCTGCTCGTCACGTTTCTGGCCGGGTTCCTGCCGACCTTCGTCGCGCTCCACCTGACGCGCTGGCGGCTGCGGCAGCTGATCGTGGCGACCGACCGGACGCTGGCCGACCTGCACCGGGTCGAGGCGACGCCGACGCATGCCGTCGATCCCGCGCCGACCGTTACGCCGGGAGGGATCGTATGAGCCGTTCGCCGATCTATGTCGCGATCGACACGCCCGATCTGGACCGGGCCAAGATGCTGGCGCAGGCGGTGCGCGGGCATGTCGGCGGGCTGAAACTGGGGCTGGAATTCTTCATGGCCAATGGCCGGGCGGGTGTTCGGACGATGGCCGATCTGGGCCTGCCGATCTTTCTCGACCTGAAATTCCACGATATTCCGAACACGGTCGCCAAGGCGATCCAGGCGCTGGGACCGCTCGACCCCGCGATCCTGACCGTCCATGCCGCCGGCGGGCGGGCGATGCTGGAGGATGCGAAGGCCGCCGCGCCGCTGGGGACCAAGGTGGTGGCGGTGACGATGCTGACCAGCCTCGACGCGCACGACCTGTCGTCGATCGGCCTCACCCCCGATCCGCATGAGCAGGTGGTGCGGCTGACCGAACTGGCGAAGAGCGCCGGGATCGACGGCGTCGTCTGTTCGGGGGCCGAGGTGGCGGCGGCGAAAAAGGCGTGGCCGCAGGGGTTCTTCGTCGTGCCGGGGGTGCGACCGGCAAACGGACCGGTCGGCGACCAGAAGCGGGTGGTGACCCCGCGTGCTGCGCTGGACGGCGGGGCGTCGGTGCTGGTGATCGGACGACCGATCAGCCAGGCCGAGAACCCGGATCAGGCGGCGAGGGCGATCGAAGCGACGCTCTGACGCGCCGGCAGAGGTCGAGCGAAGCACGACCGCGCCCCACGAGGCGCGTCCGGCCGGCGGCGCGAGAAGCGCCGACCGACGACGCGGGCTTTGCCCGCGGCGCGCCCGAAGTTTGCGAAGTTGACACGGATCGAGTTGTTGGGGCGGTGTGGTCGCTCGAGAAAAACATTCGCCTCCAATTACTTACTGGGCAACGGTGTAAACTTCGGTCGTGAAAGTTTGCACGAAATTGCCGGATGCGGGGCCGATAGTTACGGATAAGAGCGGTCGTTCGGATTGCTCCCCTCCCTGACAAGGGAGGGAGTAAGGTCCAAGGACGTGGCTAAGGGCTTGAACGGTTCAAAGAGCGCGAGCCGGCGATCCGGTCGACGCCGACCATGCCACCGCCCCGCCCTGTAGGAAACCGATCAGCCGCCGACGCGCACCCACAGGGCGGTGGCGTCGTCGCTGACCTTGAACCGGGCGAAGCGCAGGCAGGCGGCATCGTCCTGTTCGATCTGGCGCAGGTCGACGCCGAGCTTTGCGAGGCCGCCGGTTCGGACCGCCGCGAACAGGCCGTCCGCGTCATGGACGCCGTACGAATCGACCAGCGCCACGAAGCCGTCGGTCATCAGCAGCAATTCATCGCCGATCGCGATGTCGAACCGGGCCGTGGCCATTACCGCCGCGCTGGCGGCAGCATCGACCCCGAGCACGCGCTGGCCGGCGCGCGAGCGCGATGCGCGCCGATCGGCCAGCACGTCGGCGCTGCGCAGCTTCACCGCGCCGATGCCGGGGCCGAGCGCGGCGGCCTGTGCGCGTTCGCTGGTTCGGCTGGGTACCGGGGTGCGCCACGCCACCCTGTCACCTGAGGCGTGGAGGATCGAACAGTCGCTGGCCCATGCCACGTCCAATCCGGAATCGACCAGTTGGATGGCGGCAAAGGAGGCGCGGGGCAATTCCCATGGCCCCTGCGGTTCGCGCTGCCGCTGTCGGGCATAGGCCGCCTCGACCGTGGCGAACACCCGATGACAGGTGTCACGCAGGTCGCCACCCTCGATCGCGGCGAAGGCGGCGTCGGCCGTCGCCGCAAGCCACGCCGCCCCGCCCTGTGCCCCCAACAGCCCCGGCGGCGACAGGTCGGTCGCGCCGTCGATCACCCAGGCGTGGCGCGCCCGTACCCCGGCGCGGTCGTCGTTCGGAACCGCCGGATCGCCGCACAGGCCGAGCGATTGAATCAGGTTGAAATACATGCTCGTGCTGTAGACGAAACCCGGCCGGCCCTCCAGACGAACATGGGGCGTACCGCATCCCCTATCGCCGTGCCCGATCGCCCGCTAAGCCGCGCGGCATGACGCTCATCAAGATCTGCGGCCTGTCGACGCCCGAAACGCTGGCCGCCGCGCTGACCGCCGGGGCGAGCCATGTCGGTTTCGTGTTCTTTGCCCCCTCCCCCCGCAATCTGGCGTTCGATGCGGCGGCGGGCCTGGCGCGGCAGGTGCCGGGACAGGTCGCGAAGGTCGGCGTGTTCGTCGATCCCGACGACGCGCTGATCGATGCGGCGCTGGCGGCGGCGCGGCTCGACGCGATCCAGCTGCACAAGACCGCGCCGCAGCGGATCGCCGCGATCCGGGCGCGGACCGGCAAGGAGGTCTGGGGCGCGGTCGCGGTCAAGACGCGTGCCGATCTGAACGCCGCACGGACGCTGGTCGGGGCCACCGACCGGGTGCTGTACGATGCGAAGACGCCGCCGGGGGCGGCGCTCCCCGGAGGCATGGGATTGCGGTTCGACTGGGGCCTGCTCGACGGGTTCGTCCATCCGCTGCCATGGGCGTTGTCGGGCGGGCTGGATGCCGGCAATGTCGTGGAGGCGATCCGGGTGACGCGTGCGCCGCTGGTCGATGTATCGTCGGGCGTCGAGAGCGCCCCGGGGGTCAAGGACGCCGGCCGGATCGCGGCGTTCGTGCGCAGCGTGACCGGCGGCTGATACTCGACAGCGCCCGCCGCCGGGCGTAACGAGCGGCGTATGAACGCTCCCAACAGCTATCGCGCCCAGCCCGACGATCGTGGTCATTTCGGAGCCTTTGGCGGCCGGTATGTCGCCGAGACGCTGATGCCGCTGATCCTCGACCTCGACCGCGAATATAAGGCGGCGAAGGTCGATCCGGCGTTCGCCGCGCAGTTCGACGACCTGATGACGCATTATGTCGGCCGGCCCAGCCCGCTCTATCATGCCGAACGGCTGTCGGAGACGCTGCGCGCATCGGCCGAGCCGGGCATGGGGGCGCAGGTGTGGTTCAAGCGCGACGAGCTGAACCATACCGGCGCGCACAAGATCAACAACTGCATCGGGCAGATCCTGCTGGCGATCCGCATGGGCAAGACCCGGATCATCGCCGAGACGGGCGCCGGCCAGCATGGCGTGGCGACGGCGGCGGTCTGTGCGCGTTTCGGCCTGCCCTGTGTCATTTACATGGGCGCGAAGGACGTCGAGCGGCAGCAGCCCAACGTGTTCCGCATGAAGCTGCTGGGGGCCGAGGTGCGTCCGGTGACGAGCGGTGCGGCGACGCTGTCGGACGCGATGAACGAGGGTCTGCGCGACTGGGTCGCGAACGTCCACGACACCTTCTACATCATCGGCACGGCGGCGGGGCCGCACCCCTACCCGGAGATGGTGCGCGACTTCCAGAGCATCATCGGGCGCGAGGCGCGCGCGCAGATGCTGGAGCGGACCGGCCGCCTGCCCGACCTGCTGGTCGCGGCGATCGGCGGCGGATCGAATGCGATCGGGCTGTTCCATCCGTTCCTCGACGATCCGGACGTCGCGATGCTGGGCGTCGAGGCGGCGGGCCATGGGCTGGACAAGGACCATGCCGCTTCGCTGGCCGGCGGGTTCCCGGGTATTCTGCATGGGAACAAGACGTACCTGTTGCAGGATGAGGACGGGCAGATCGCCGAGGGGCATTCGATCTCTGCGGGCCTCGATTATCCGGGGATCGGACCGGAACATGCATGGCTGCGCGATATCGGGCGGGTCGAATATGACAGCGCTACCGATGTCGATGCGTTGGATGCGTTCCAGATGCTGTGCCGGACCGAGGGGATCATTCCCGCGCTGGAACCCGCGCACGCGATCGCGGCGGTGGCGCGGCGGGCGAAGACCATGCGGTCGGATCAGATCATCCTCGCCAACCTGTGTGGGCGGGGGGACAAGGATATCTTCACGGTGGCGAGCGCGCTGGGGGTAGAGATCTAAAAGCCCTCCCCCTTCAGGGGAGAGGGTTGGGAGAGGGGTCTTGCGCGACGCTTTGTTGATTGAGCGGGCGAACGCTGCGCGCAAGGCACCTACCCCCGCCGAGCAGAAGCTGTGGTTCGCGTTGCGGGCCGAGGGGTTCGCGGGCGTGAAGTTCCGGCGGCAGAAGGTGATCGGGCCGTATATAGCAGACTTTGCGGCTAACTCTCCGAAGCTGGTGTTGGAACTCGACGGCCACTTGCACGGCGACACCGCCGCTTACGACGCCGAACGCACCGCCTATTTGACGCAAGCCGGCTATCGGGTAGTGCGGTTTACCAATGCCGATGTGATGTACAATCTCGACGGCGTGTTGAGACAGTTGGAAGACGTTGTGAACAATCCCCTCTCCCAACCCTCTCCCCTGAAGGGGAGAGGGCTTTGACCGTCCGCCTTGCTGCTGCCTTCGCGAAAGGCCGGCCCGCGCTCGTGTGCTTCGTCACCGCCGGCGATCCTACGCCTGACGCGACGCCCGCCATTCTCGACGCGCTGGTCGCGGGGGGTGCGGACGTGATCGAACTGGGTATGCCGTTCACCGATCCGATGGCCGATGGCCCCGCGATCCAGTCGGCGAATATCCGGTCGCTGGCGGCGGGAACGCGGACCGCCGATGTGTTGCGGATCGCCACGGATTTCCGGACGCGCCATCCCGACGTACCGCTGGTGCTGATGGGCTATGCCAATCCGATGGTCCGGCGCGGGGCCGACTGGTTCGCGCAAGCCTGCGCCGCCGCTGGCGTCGACGGGGTGATCTGCGTCGACATCCCACCCGAGGAAGACGACAGCCTTGGCCAACAGTTGCGTGAGCACGGCGTCGCCGCGATCCGGCTGGCCACGCCGACGACCGACGCGGCGCGGCTGCCGCAGGTATTGGCGGGGGCCGGCGGCTTTCTCTATTATGTCTCGGTCGCCGGGATCACCGGCAAGCAGCAGGCGGTGCAGGGATCGATCGACGATGCCGTCGCCCGGCTGAAGGCCGCAACCGACCTGCCGATCGCGGTCGGCTTCGGCGTGCGCACGCCCGAACAGGCGGCGAATATCGCCCGCGTCGCCGACGGTGTCGTCGTCGGATCGGCGATCGTCGAGATCGTCGCGCAGCACGGTGCAGCCGCCGCCGCCCCCGTCCAATCCTATATCGAAAGCCTCGCCGCTGCGATCCGCACGGCGAGCAGGGAACCCGCATGAGCTGGCTCAATCGCGTCCGCAACGCCCTGCCCTTCGTCGCGCGCAAGGAAACGCCCGATCACCTCTGGCATAAGTGCAAGGGGTGCGGGCAGATGATCTTCAACAAGGAATGGGAAGAGAATCTGCATGTCTGCCCGCAATGCGACCATCATGGCCGCATCGGGCCGAGGGAGCGGTTCCAGCAGTTGTTCGATGACGGCAGCGTCGAGATCCTGCCCAATCCGAAGGTCGCCGAAGACCCGCTGAAGTTCCGCGACAGCAAACGCTATGTCGATCGGTTGAAGGCGGCACGGACCGATACCGGCGAACAGGACGCCTTTCAGAACGCCTATGGCACGATCGCCGGCCGGGCGTGCGTGATCGGCGTGCAGAATTTCGCGTTCATGGGCGGGTCGATGGGCCAGTTCGTGGGCGAGGCGTTCATCGCCGGGGTCGAGGCGGCGATCGCACGCGGCGTGCCGTACATCGTCTTCACCGCCAGCGGCGGGGCGCGGATGCAGGAGGGCATTTTGAGCCTGATGCAGATGCCACGCACGACCGTGGCGATCGAGATGCTGCACGATGCCGGACTGCCCTATCTGGTGGTGCTGACCGATCCGACGTCGGGCGGGGTGATGGCGGCGTACGCGATGCTGGGCGACGTGCAGATCGCCGAGCCGAAGGCGACGCTGGCGTTCACCGGACGGCGCGTGATCGAGAGCACGATCCGCGAAAAGCTGCCCGACGATTTCCAGACGTCGGAATATTATCGCGACCATGGGTTGATCGACCGCGTGACGCACCGGCGCGACCTGCCGGCCGAACTGGCGCAGTTGATCGAGTTTCTGGGGCGCAAAGACGCGGCTTGACGTTTTCGTTCCTCCCCGCTCCGCGGGGAGGGGGACCATGCGCAGCATGGTGGAGGGGGGTTGCCATGGGCGGAGCGTGTGCGGCGACGACCCTCCACCACCGCTTCGCGGCGGTCCCCCTCCCCGCATAGCGGGGAGGAGTTGCAAGTGCCCGATTTCGCTGTCTCGACCGATCCTGCGGTACAGACGCAGCTCGACCGGCTGACGTTGCTGTCGCCGGGGGCGGATATTCTCGGCCTCGACCGCATCACCCGGCTGCTGGCGCGGCTGGGCGATCCGCATCGCCATTTGCCGCCGGTGTTCCATGTCGCGGGCACCAATGGGAAGGGTTCGACCTGCGCCTATCTGCGCGCGGCGATCGAGGCGGCGGGGTTGCGGGCGCATGTCTATGCCAGCCCGCATCTGGTGCGCTTCAACGAACGCATCCGGCTGGCGGGTACGCTGATCGACGATGTCGCGCTGGCGGCGCTGCTGGGCGAGGTGCTCGATGCCGCCGACGGGATCGGGGCGAGTTTCTTCGAGATCACCACCGCCGCTGCGTTTCTTGCCTTTGCCCGGACACCAGCCGATGCGTGCGTGTTCGAGGTCGGCCTTGGCGGGCGGCTGGATGCGACCAACGTCCTGCCGGCACCGGCCGTCTGCGGCATTGCGGCGCTGGGGATCGATCACGAGGCGTTTCTGGGGTCGTCGCTGGTCGACATTGCCGGCGAGAAGGCGGGGATCGCCAAGCGCGGTGTGCCGGTCGTTACCCTCGCCTATCCGCCCGAGATCGCAGCGCGGATCGAGGCGACGGTCGATGCCGCGGGCGCGACGCTGCTTGCGCGGGGGTCGGCATGGGAATCGATCGACGGGCGGTACCGGGATGCGATGGGCACGCTCGACCTGCCCGAACCCGCGCTGGCCGGGGTGCATCAGCGCGACAATCTGGCACTGGCGGCGGCGATGGTGCGACATCAGTCGGCGCTGGCGGTCTCCGATGCGGCGATCCGCACCGCCGCCAGTACCGCGCGCTGGCCGGCGCGGATGCAGCGCCTGCGCCCGCGCGGGCCGCTGACCGGGCGGGTCGATCCGCGCCATGGCGTGTGGCTCGACGGGGCGCACAACGAGTCCGCCGCGATCGAAGTCGCGCGGGGCTGGCCCCGGATCAGCCGGGGCGAGCGATCGGCGCTGGTGCTGGGGATGCTCGCCAACAAGGATGCCGGCGCGGTGCTGCGGCATCTGGGCGAGGTGGTCGACCATGTCGTTGCGGTGCCGGTGCCGGGTCATGCGCATCATGCGCCGGCCGATCTGGCGCGGCAAGCGCGGGCGATGGGGTTGCAGGCCAATGTCGCGACCGATCCGGCGGCGGCGCTCGATCTGTTGGCGCGGTCTGAACCGGAGGCGGTGTTGATCGCGGGGTCGCTGTATCTCGCTGGAACCGTGCTGTCGGCGAATGACGAGGTGCCGGTTTAGGTTTGTTCACGCGGAGGCGCGGAGACGCGGAGAAGAAGATATTTTCGCGCAGAGGCGCAGAGGACGCTAAGAAACAGTGTTTGCCGCGATAGCGGCTCGCCCATACTTTCCTGCGCGAAAAGGCTTCGCCGGGACCATGACGCCGGCCCGGAACACACCTTCTCAGCGTCCTTTGCGCCTTTGCGCGCTAAAAACCTTCTCCGCGTCTCCGCGCCTTCGCGTGAATCAACCCTTCCGAAGCTCGCGCCGCCACCGCACCCATTCGAGCAGCACGAACACCACCGCCACCAACCCCAGCGCGGCGGTGAAACGGAACACCGGGGCATATCCCATCTGTTCGACCGCCTCGCCCAGCCCCGCCCGGCCGAGCGAGCCGACCAGCAGGGTGAGCGATGACAGCAGCGCATATTGGACAGCGCTATGTTCCTTGCTGGCGATCGAGGAGAGATAGGCGACGAAGGCCGCACCGGCCAAGCCGCCGGCGATATTCTCCCCCGAGATCGCGACCATCAACCGCATCATCCGCGCATCGACGCCGAGGTTCAGCAGCCCGGTCGCGCCCGCCACCGCATCGATCACCGGCGCGCCCGCCGCGAGATCGGCATAGAGCAGGTTGCTGGCCGCCGCGACGATCGCGCCGATCAACAGCGTCGGCATCCGCCCGAGCACCGCGAACAGGATGCCACCCAGCGACACGCCGAGGATGGTCATGCCGACGCCGAAGATCTTGGAGGCGAAGGCGACCTCGGCATTCGTGTAGTGGAGTTCCTCCAGATAGAAGGGATAGGCGAACGGCCCCCAGATCGAATCGCACAGCCGGTAGCTGAGGATTAGCCCCAGCACGATGACCGCACCGAACCCCAGCCGCCCGACCAGTTCGGACAGCGGCAGGATCAGCGCGCGATAGCCATGTTCGATGAAGCCGGACGTCGGTGCCGCCGCCCCGTCCCGGTTCCAGCCGAGCCATTCGGCCAGTTGCGCCTGCCGGTTCAGCCATGCCGCAACCAGCGCGGGCACGACGACGGTGATGACGATGATCCACGGACCGGTCAGGCGGGTGAAATCGCCGACGCTGGGCGGGGTTTCACCGGGCGTGACGTTCAGCACCCGCACCATGAACGCGCCGATGGTGAGGATCGCCCAGCCCCAGCACAGGCCAACGATGATGAGACCGGTGCGCTTGTCGCGGGCGCTGGGGCCGATCGCACCTTCGACGGCCTGCTCGACGACCGGGCGGGGCGTGTCGGGGGCGAACAGCGTCGCGACCAGCAGCGCGGCCATGAACAGGCCCATCACCGCATAGACCATCGGCCATGTGATCGCATCGGCCAGCACCAGCGCCAGCGCCCCGCCGATCAGCGTCGCAAGGCGGTAGCCAAGCTGATAGATCGACGACAGGATGCCGAGCGTCGCGCGTTCGTCGGCGACGTCGATCCGCCACGCATCGATCACGGTGTCCTGCGTCGCGGCGGCGAACGCGCCGACGACGGCGACCAGCGCGAACCAGCCGATCGCAACCGCCGGATCGCTGAGCGACAGGGTGAGGAACGTCGCGACCAGCACCGCCTGACACAGCAGCAGCCACGACTTGCGCCGCCCGAAGCGTTCGAACAGCGGCAGGCGCAGCCGGTCGACGACCGGCGACCACAGGAATTTGAACGCCGCGATCAGCCCGATCCACGACAACAGGCCGATGGTGGCGAGGTTGATCTTCGCCTCCGCCAGCCAGGCGTTGAGCGTGCCGAGCAGCAACGTGAACGGCAGCCCGGCGGCAAGGCCGAACGCGAACATCGCCGCCGTCTTGCGATTGCCCAGCCCCATACGGATCAGCGCCAGCCCCTTGGGCGCGGCTTCGGTCATTCAAGTCCTCCCGGAAGGGGCGCGACCGTAGATGGGGTTGGCGATGGCGGCAAGGCGGGGGCTACACCCCTCCGCCGACCCGATCCGTTTGGTTCGAGTAGCGATCGAGCCTGTCAAGAGCGCGTATCGAGAACGGGGTTCCGCTGGGGTGACCTATGACTGGACCGCCTGGGGCCAGACGTTCTCGACGGATGCTTCTCGACAGGCTCGAAGCTGCTCGAACCATGCGGGAGTGTGGGGTAGGTATCGGCCGGCGAAAGCTACGCCGCGGTTCGGAACAGGTTGAACCCGCTCGGCAGGCGCCGCGGCAGTTTCGCCCCGCCGATGACCGCGTCGATCGCTTCGATCGCGCTCAGCAGGTCCTTTTGCGGGTAGGGTTTGGCGAGACAGCCGGCCGCGAATACCTGGGCGTCCAGCGGGCAGGCACCGGTCACCAACAGGACCGGCATGCCGCGTTCATGCGCCGCGCGCGCGACGTCCAGCCCGCTGCCGTCCGACAGGTTGATGTCGACCAGTACCAGATCGAGGTCGACCCCGGATTGTAGCGTCGCCAGCGCGCCGGCGACGGTATCGACCGTCGCCGCGATCTCGAAACCCGACGCCCCGAGGAAGTGTTCGGTGTCGAACGCGACCAAGGGTTCGTCCTCGACGACGAGGATCCGGTTGATGTGCCGCTTCTTGCGCCCGAACAACATTGCCCCACTCGCTTTCCACCGGGATGCATACAGCTTATACGAACCCACAAACTCGCGAAGGCGACGAAGGTACCGCTTCGGCTGAAACTTTCGTCGCATCGCCGCAAACGGAAACCCTGACCATCGTTACCCCACCCGAATCCACGACCGAATCCCCCCGCGAAGGCCAGCGAATCGCCAAGTTGCTGGCGCGTGCCGGCGTTGCCTCCCGCCGCGATGTCGAACGCATGATCGCCGCCGGGCGCGTCGCGCTGGACGGCGTCGTCCTCGAAACGCCCGCGACCATCCTGCCCAATCTGAAGGGCGTGACCGTCGACGGTGCGCCGGTCGCCGCCCCTGAACCGACCCGGCTGTTCCGGTTCCACAAGCCCGCCGGCACGCTGACCGCCGAGCGCGACGGTGCCGGGCGCGAGACGATCTATGACCGGCTGCCCAAGGGGTTGCCGCGGCTGATCCCGGTCGGGCGGCTCGATCTGAATACCGAGGGGTTGTTGCTGATGACGACCGACGGCGAGTTCAAACGCCGTCTGGAACTGCCCGCTACGGGTGTCGAGCGAACCTATCGCGCGCGCGCCTATGGCGAAATCAGCCAGCAGCAGCTCGAAGACCTGATGATGGGCATCGAGATCGAGGGGGTGCGCTATGGCCCGATCAACGCCAATCTCGAACGGCGCACCGGTACCAATACGTGGATCGAGATGACGCTGACCGAGGGCAAGAACCGCGAGGTTCGCCGTGTTCTCGAACATCTGGGGCTGAAGGTGTCGCGCCTGATCCGTACCCGCTATGGCCCCTTCTATCTCGAAGACCTGCCAGAGGGGGAGGTCGACGAAATCAAGCAGCATGAACTGGTCGCGTTCCGCAAGACGCTGACCAACAAGCCGACCAGCAAGCCTGCGCCGGAAGGCGCCGATCCGGCGGCGCTCAAGGCGTGGAGGCGCGCGACGCCGCTGCCGCGTCCCGAACCGGTCGCGACGTCGCGCTTCGACGAACGCCGTCCGCGCACCGAGCGGGACGGGCAGCGTTCGGGCTTCAGCGGTCGCCGTCCCGATCGCGACGGTCCGAACCGGGCGCAGGGCGACGGTGAGCGGCGCAGCTTCGGCGCACGCCCGCAGGGTGATGGCGAGCGGCACAGTTTCGGGGCGCGACCACAGGGCGATGGCGAGCGGCGCAGCTTCGACGCGCGGCCGCAGGGCGATGGCGAGCGGCGCAGCTTCGGGGCGCGACCACAGGGCGATGGCGAACGGCGCAGCTTCGGCGCGCGGCCGCAGGGCGATGGCGAGCGGCGCAGCTTCGGCGCACGGCCGCAGGCCGATGGCGAACGACGCAGCTTCGGCGCACGGCCGCAGGGCGATGGTGAGCGGCGCAGCTTCGGCGCACGACCGCAGGCCGATGGCGAACGACGCAGCTTCGGCGCACGACCGCAGGCCGATGGCGAACGACGCAGCTTCGGCGCACGGCCACAGGGCGATGGCGAACGCCGGAGCTTCGGCGCGCGACCGCAGGGCGGCGGCGATCGGCCCGGCTTTGGCGACCGTCCGCAGCGCGCCGATGCGCGTCGCGTCGGCCCCCGCACCCATGCCACCGAGCGGCCGGTCGACCGCCGCGACGGCTTCGATCCGCTGGCGCAGGCCGGGCAGACGCCTGCCGAGCGGCGGCAACCGGGGCTGGGCGACCGCCGCGCCTATGGCGATCGGCCTGACAATGCGCGCACCCGCCGCGCCTCGGCCCATGCCGAACGGCCGGGCTATGACGGGGTCGCGCGCCGGCCGCAGGTCGAACGCACGACCGAAGGCCCGCGCGGTCCGGTCGAAAAGCGGATGACGCGCGAACAGGCGTCCGATGTCGACCGGGCAAGCTTCGTCGAGCGGCCGAAACGCAAGCCGACCGGCTGGGCCAAGGCCACGCCAACGACCAAACCGGTCAAGGGCAAGCCGAAGGGCGGTGGCCGTCCCGGCGGGGGCAAGCGCTGATGCGAGTCATTTCGGGGCTGTGGCGCGGTCGGCCGATCGTCGCGCCCAAGGGGGACGCCACCCGTCCTACCGCCGATCGCACACGCGAGGCATTGTTTTCGATGCTGGCCAGCCGGGTCGGCAGCTTCGACGAACTGGCGGTCGCCGACCTGTTCGCCGGATCGGGCGCGCTGGGGATCGAGGCATTGTCGCGCGGTGCCGCGACCTGCCTGTTCGTCGAACAGGACCGCGCCGCGCTGGATGCGCTGCGTGCCAATCTGACCAAGCTGGACGCGGCGGGCGGCGACGTGCGGGCAACGTCGGTGCTGGCGCTGGGACCGGCGCCGCGTCCGCTCGACATCGTGATGATGGATCCGCCTTATGGCAGCGGCGCTGGCGCGGTGGCGGCGGACAAGCTGGCGCGGCTCGGCTGGATCGGGCCGGCGACCTGGGTCAGCATCGAGACCGCGAAGGCCGAGGTGCTCGATCTGCCGCGCTTCACCGTCGATGCCGAGCGCGTCTATGGCAAGGCGCGGATCACCCTGTTGCGGCTGGCCGACGAAACCGAGTGACGATTAACCTTTTAGCGGTGAAGCTTCGCTAGGTCGAAGCCATGGCGGAACGAATGGAAACGGATCGATGGACAGCGCGCTCTACGCTCTGATCGTCAATGCCGTGGTCGCGGGGCTGTTCGCAGTCGCCTTTGCGATCATCCGCCTGTCCTATCCCGGACAGCGTCATGTGACGTGGTTCGTGCTGACCTATCTGATCGGCGGGCTGACGCCGATCAGCGAGATCGGCGTGCGGCTGACGCCGTTCACCACGCCGTTCATGCTGTTGAGCTATGGCTCGTTCCTGTGCAGTATCGCGTTGTTGCCATTGGGGATGGCAGCGATGGCGGGGCGACGGCGGCCATGGCGGTGGGCGGCGCTGCTGGTGCTGTTCGGGATCGGGGTACGCGCCGCGATCTGGAACGGACCGCGCAACGAACTTTGGTATGAATTTGCCTATCAGGCCCCGTTCGCGATCGGGTCGGCGCTGGCGACGGCGCTGGCGGTCGATGCGGTCCGGCGGCGGCGTGGGCGATTGTGGCTGGCGCTCGGCATCGCCACCGGATTGATGACGCTGCATTTCCTGATCAAGCCGCTGTTCGCCGTGCTGTTCGGATCGGGGGCGTCGGCAAAGGAATATGCCGCGAGCAGCTATGCACTGTTCTCGCAATCGATCGGCGGGATGCTGATCGTGTCCGTCGGGCTGCTGACGCTGTTGCTGGTCGTGCAGACCGCGCTGGGCCGGTCGATCGCGGAGGCGGAGACCGACCCGCTGACCGGGATCGCGAACCGGCGCGGGTTCGACCGGCGGGCGAAGGCGATGATCGCCGACGCGCGCACCGGGGACCAGCCCTTGGCGGCGATCCTGTTCGACCTCGACCATTTCAAACGGGTCAACGATCAGTACGGGCACGCCACCGGCGATGCGGTGCTGCGTGCCTTTGCCCGGCTGCTGGTCGACCGCCTGCCGCGATCGGCGGCGATCGCGCGGCTGGGGGGCGAGGAATTCGTTGCGCTGCTCGACCGGACGACGTTGCGCGGGGCGTGGCTGGGCGCACAGTCGGTGCGCGCGACGCTGCCCGAAATTGCCAGCCACCTGCCGGCGATCACGATCAGTGCCGGACTGGCGGAATTGTCGGCCGACGACGATCTCGACCGTCTGCTCGAACGCGCCGATCGCGCTACCTATGATGCCAAGCGCGCCGGTCGCAACCGCATCCTGCCGGTGCCCGATCCGGTCAGCGCGTGGGCCAACACCGCCGAATAACGCTTAGAGCGTTTTTCGATCAGGTTGGATCATCGTCACGGTGGCGATTTCGGTTCTTGGCAAGGCGCGAGGGAGGGCACGATGCGAAAGCATCGTGACCGACGAGCAACGCTGCCACGGACTGGAAGCAGCCCGCCGCGTAGCGGTCGCCCGCAGGGCGATGACGATGGTGCAACATGGTCGAAAACCGCTCTAGCGGTCGCGCGGAACCAGTGCCAGCCCGATCAGGCTCGCCACCCCCGCCCCGGCCAGCACCACGCCGACCGACCACAGGCCGTAATCGATCGACAGCGCCTGCGCGATGCTGGGGGTCAGGCCGCCACCGATCACGCCGCCGACGTTGAAGCCCATCGACGCACCCGTGTAGCGGACCCGCGCCGGGAACAGCGCCGGCAACCATGCGCCGAGCGGGCCGTAGACGAACCCCATCATCAGCAGCGCGAACGAGAGCCATGCGCCGATGACAAACAGCGACCCCGCCCCGACCATCGGCCCTAGCAGACCACCGGCGACGACGACGCCGATGCACCCGCCCGCCAGCACCCGCGCCGGGGTCGACCGGTCGGACAGCCAGCCCGCCAGCGCGATGCCGGCGGCCATGAACAGGATCGCGATCAATTGGGTTTGCAGGAACGCGCCGCGAGTATAGCCGAGCGTGTTCGTGCCATATCCCAGCACGAAGGTCGTCGCGATGTAATAGAGCGCGAAGCATGCGACGACCCCGAAGGTCCCGGCCAGCGTCGCCCGCAAATGACTGCCCGCCAGTTCGGCGATCGGCACGCTCGGCGGCGCTTCGTGCGCCAGCGCCTTAGCGAAGGCGGGGGTTTCGGTCAGCTTTACCCGCACCCAGAGCCCCAGCCCGACCAGCGCGACGCTGAACAGGAACGGCAGCCGCCAGCCCCAGGCGAGAAAATCCGCCTCCGACAGGGTCAGCCCCAGCAGCAGGAACAACCCGTTGGCGGCGATGAAGCCGACCGGCGCGCCCAGTTGCGGCACCATGCCGAACCGACCGCGCCAGCCCGGCGGCGCATTCTCCACGGCGAGCAACGCCGCCCCGCCCCATTCGCCACCCAGCCCCAGCCCCTGCGCGAACCGCAAGGTGCAGAGCAGCAGCGGCGCGACCCAGCCGACTTGCGCATAGGTCGGCAGGAACGCGATCAGCAGCGTCGAGCCGCCCATCAGCATCAACGACGCGACCAGCGTCGATTTCCGGCCCAACCGGTCGCCGAAATGGCCGAACACCACCGCGCCGAGCGGCCGGGCGATGAAAGCGAGGCCGATCGACAGGTAGCTCGCCATCAACTGTGCCGACGTGCTTTCGAGTGGAAAGAACAGCGACCCGAACACCAACGTCGCGGCGGTGGCATAGATATAGAAGTCGTAGAATTCGACCGAGGTGCCGATCAGGCTGGCGATTAGGATACGGCGATGGGCGCGCATGGGATGTGGTTGGGCCATGCGCCCGCCTAGCGGGTTGCCGCCGGGGCGCAAGAAGGTTTCGTTGACGCCCGCTACGACGCAACTATCGCCACGAACGGCAAACGCACCCCTGCCCCGGCAGAGGTGCGTTGCTTCCGTCGTACCGTCCGTGCTTACTTGACGCTGGCGACCGCCACCGGCTGGAGCTGTGCGACCTGAACCTGGCCGTCCCGGCGCATTTCGGCACGGCAGCGGTTTTCGTCGGCGTAGCGGCGCAGGCCGGACGCGCCCGAACGGCAGGCCGTCGTTGCGGCACGGTCGATGCGGGCGTCGAGGACGCGACGATGTTCGATCTTGGTCAGGTCCAGCCCGGCATAGGACACATGGACCGACACCGGCTCACGCACTTCGGCGTTCGCGGCCGACGACAGGCACGCGAAAGCGGTCGCCGCAAGGGCGATGATACGGATGTTCATGATGGTAGCTCCTGCGAAATCGGTGCCCGTCGCAGCGGCGGTCGCCCGCGGTTCGGGTGCCGCCGTCTACCGGCACCGCGCTGGTACTGCGCGATTATTGCAACGCAGCGAAGCGGCGATGGCAGGACGATGACGGCTCCGAAACAATTTCCTTGCTTGTCGCTTTACGCTTCGTTCCCTACCTGTTCGACGATGTCGCTTGCCCCTACCCCTGCCGATCCGCCCTATCTGCGCGGGCTGAACGAACCGCAGCGTGACGCGGTGCTGACCACCGACGGCCCGGTGCTGGTGCTGGCGGGTGCGGGTACCGGCAAGACGGCGGCGCTGACCGCGCGGCTGGCGCATCTCCTGTATACGCGCAAAGCCTATCCATCCGAAATCCTGTCGGTGACCTTCACCAACAAGGCGGCGAAGGAGATGCGCGAGCGCGTCGGGCGGCTGGTCGGCGATCTGGTCGAGGGGATGCCGTGGCTGGGCACGTTCCACGCGATCGGCGCGAAGATGCTGCGGCGGCATGCCGAACTGGTCGGGCTGCAATCCAATTTCACCATCCTCGATACCGACGATCAGTTGCGCCTGCTGAAACAGCTGATCCTTGCCGCCGATCTCGATGAGAAAAGGTGGCCAGCGCGGAGCCTTGCCGGGCTGATCGACGGATGGAAGAACAAGGGGATGACCCCCGCCGATGTCGATGCGGGGGAAAGCGAACGCTTCGCCAATGGCCGCGGCGGCGAGATGTATCAGCAATATCAGGACCGGTTGAAGGCGGTGAACGCCTGCGATTTCGGCGACCTGTTGCTGCACGTGCTGACGATCCTGCGCACCGACCGCGAAGTGCTGGCGCAGTATCAGCAGCGGTTCCGCTACATCATGGTCGACGAATATCAGGACACCAACAGTGTCCAGTATCTGTGGCTGCGGTTGCTGGCGCAGGAACGGCGCAATTTGTGCTGCGTCGGCGACGACGACCAGTCGATCTATTCGTGGCGGGGCGCGCAGGTCGAGAATATCCTGCGTTTCGAACGCGACTTTCCCGGCGCGAAGATCGTCCGCCTCGAACAGAATTACCGGTCGACGCCCCATATCCTCGGCGCGGCATCGGGCGTGATCGCGCATAATGGCGGACGGCTGGGTAAAACGCTGTGGACCGAATGCGATGTCGGCGAGAAGGTCCGCGTCATCGGCGTGTGGGACGGTCCCGAGGAGGCCCGCCGCGTCGGCGACACGATCGAACAGGTGCAGCGGGCGGGCAAGACGCTCGACGACTGTGCGATCCTCGTCCGCGCGCAGCACCAGACGCGCGAGTTCGAGGAACGCTTCATCGGCATCGGCATGCCGTATCGCATCGTCGGCGGGTTCCGCTTCTACGAACGCGCCGAAATCCGCGATGCGCTCGCCTATCTGCGCGTCGTCAACCAGCCTTCCGACGACCTCGCGTTCGAACGGATCGTCAACGTGCCCAAACGGGGTCTGGGCGACAAGGCGGTGCAGACGATCCATCGATACGCCCGCGCGACGGGATCGTCGTTGATGACTGCCGCCGCGCGCATCCTCGATACCGACGAATTGACCGGGGCCGCGCGCAAGTCGCTCGGGCGGCTGGTCGGCGACTTCGCTCGCTGGCGCGACATGGCGCAGGGCCTGCCCCATGCCGAGCTGGCGCGGCAGTTGCTCGACGAAAGCGGCTATACCGCGATGTATCAGGCGGAAAAGACGGCGGAAGCGGCCGGGCGGCTGGAAAACCTGACCGAACTGGTCCGGGCGATGGAGGAATATGAGTCGCTCGGCGCGTTCCTAGAACACGTGTCGCTGGTCATGGACAACGAGGCGTCGGCGGAAGAGCCGAAGGTCACGATCATGACCATCCACGCCGCCAAGGGGCTGGAATTCGACACGGTGTTTTGCGTAGGCTGGGAGGAAGGATTGTTCCCGTCACAACGCTCGCTCGATGAGGGTGGCACCGCGTCGTTGGAGGAGGAACGCCGCCTCGCCTATGTCGCGATCACCCGCGCTCGGCGGCTGGCCGTTGTGTTCCATGCCGCCAATCGCCGCATCTATGGCCAGTGGAATTCCTCGCTGCCGTCGCGCTTCGTCGGCGAATTGCCCGCCGAGCATATCGATACGGAAACGACGATGGCGGGGGGCGAAAGCCTGTGGCGGGCGAATTGGAGCGAGCGCGCCGATCCGTTCGCCGATGTCGCGCGCGGTACCGGGCGGGGTCCGGGCTGGCAGCGCGCCGCATCGCAGGGGTCGACCTTCACCACGACCCCGGCACGCGTCGTCGAGGCGCGGGCGAGCGCGATCAGTCTGGGCAACAAGGGCCGCAGCGACCTGTCGACCGGGCAGCGCGTCTTCCATCAGAAGTTCGGGTATGGCACGATCGAGACGATCGAAGGCAACAAGCTGGAGGTATTGTTCGAAACCGCCGGTCAGAAGCGGGTACTGGACAGCTTTGTCACGCCGGGCTGAAGAGACGCCGCGACTGAACCTGTGCTTAACGTATGTCAGCGACCGGATAACCGGTTCGGTGTATGGAAAGGTCCACCACGTACGGACGGGAAGGAGGACCAGATGTCGATCGTCGACAACGCCGAATATTACCGCCGCCGGTTGGGCGAGGCGCGCACGCGGGCGGAAACCGCGCAACTGCCCGAAGTGCGGCGGGTGCATCGCGAGATGGCGGACCGCTATTCGGTCATGCTGCGCGATGCCGAACACGGCGGCATGCCCCGCCCGACGCTGGGCATCGTCCCGCGCGATTGACCGGTTGCGCCGACGGTCGCGAAGCGCAGGCAACCGCCGTGCGTGTCGGTCGTTCAGGTCGGACAATTTCCCGACGAGGATCGATCGATGCCCTATGTAAAGACCCGCGACGGTACCAGCCTGTTCGTGAAGGATTGGGGACAGGGTCGCCCGGTCGTACTGATCCATGGCTGGCCACTGTCAGCCGACAGCTGGGACCCGCAGGCGATGGCATTGGCCGATGCTGGCTATCGCGTCATTGCCTATGACCGGCGCGGTTTCGGGCGGTCGGACCAGCCCTGGTCGGGCTATGACTATGACACGCTGTCGGACGATCTGGCCGATGTCATGGCCGAAACCGGCGTGACCGACGATGCCGCGCTTATCGGTTTCTCGATGGGGGGTGGCGAGGTCGCGCGCTACATGTCGCGCCATGGCGGCAAGGGCGTGACCCGCGTCGGCTTCATCGGGTCGGTCGTGCCGTACATGCTCCAGACCGACGACAATCCCGATGGCGTGCCGCAGGACCAGCTTCAGGAGATCGCCGACAATATCAAGGCGGATCGCGCGAAGTTCTTCCGTACCTTCTTCGACCAGTTCTATGGCGTCGGCTTCATCACCAGCCCGGTGAGCGAGGAAGTGCTCGACCTGTCGTGGAACACGGCGATGCTGGCGGGGCTCAAGCCGACGCTGGCCTGCGCGGAGTCGTTCGGGACCACCGATTTCCGGCCGGACCTGCCGTCGATCACCGTGCCGACGCTCATCATCCACGGCACGTCGGACCAGACCGTGCCGATCGACGCGACCGGGCGGGCTTTGGCCAGGGCGCTGCCGAACGCCGATCTGATCGAATATGACGGCGCGCCGCACGGCCTGTTCGCGACCGAGAGCGACCGGCTGACCGACGACCTGCTGGCGTTCCTCGGTCGGCGGTAAGCCAGTACGTCTCTACCCCCGTCATTCCCGCGCAGGCGGGAATCCATAGACACCGTGGTCGCGATCGATCGACAACGCAGCGTTTATGGACCCCCGCCTTCGCGGGGGTGACGCGGGGGACGGCATGAAGTCGCTTCACAATACCCCCCAAGCCGATCTGCATTGCCCCAGCCCAACAGCGGACCTAAACCCCCACCTCATGTCCGCTTCTCCGCATCCCTTTTCCATCCCCGCGTTCCGCGCCTATTTCCTTGCCCGGCTGTCGAACACGCTGGCGCAGATCGCGATGGTCGTCGTCATCGGCTGGCAGGTGTACGACATCGCGCGCGAGACGATGACGATCCGGCAGTCTGCGTTTCAGTTGGGGCTGATCGGCGTCGCGCAGTTCCTGCCGCTGCTGGTCCTGTCGCTGGTCGCGGGATGGGTCGCCGACCGGATCGACCGGCGCTGGATCGCGCGCGGGTCGGTCGCGCTGGAGGGTAGCTGCGCGCTGCTGCTGGCATGGCTGACCTATAGCGGCGCGATCACCCTGCCATGGCTGTTCTTCGTCGCGGCGATGCTGGGCGTCGCGCGCGCCTTTGCCGGGCCGGCGTTGCAGGCGCTCGCCCCCAATCTCGTCCCCGCAGCCGTCCTGCCCACCGCGATCGCGATGAGTTCGATCGCGTGGCAGGGCGGATCGGTGCTCGGGCCGGCGATGGGCGGCTATCTGTACGCGGCGGGTCATTACATTCCCTATGCCGTGTCGGCGGGGCTGTTCCTGTTCGGGCTGATCATGCTGTTCCTGATCCCGCCGATCCCGCGTGCGGTGATCGCGGGGAAGGCCAATCCGTGGCGGCAGATGCTCGACGGATTATCCTATGTCCGCCGCAACCGATTGGTGTTCGGCGCGATTTCGCTCGATCTGTTCGCGGTGTTGCTGGGCGGCGCGACGGCGATGCTGCCGATCTATGCCCGCGACATTCTCCAAATCGGCGCGGACGGCCTCGGCCATCTCCGCGCCGCGCCGGCGCTGGGCGCGGTGGTCGTTGCCGCCGTGTTCGCGGTCAAGCCGCTGTCGAAGGATGTCGGTGCCAAGATGCTGTTGTCGGTGATGGGCTTCGGGGCGGCGACCGCGCTGTTCGGGCTGTCCGCGCCGCTGCTGCTGCCAATATTCGGGCAAGCCGCGATCGGCAGCGACTTCGCGCCGGCCGTGCTGCTGGCGCTCGCCGCCCTGTTCGTCGTCGGTGCGACCGACATGGTGTCGGTCTATGTCCGCCAGTCGCTGATCCAGTTGCATACGCCCGACGCGATGCGCGGGCGGGTCGGCGCGGTGTCGACGCTGTTCGTGTCGGGATCGAACGAACTGGGCGAGGCACGCTCGGGCTTCCTCGCCGCGCTGGTCGGGCCAGTCGTCGCGGTTGCCGGCGGCGGCATCCTTGCGATCGGCGTCACCATGCTCTGGTCGCGCCTGTTCCCCGAATTGCGGGCCGCGCGTAGCTTCACGCCGCCCAAAGACCTCGAAGTCATCCCAAAGGAGACCCAGCCATGAAGGCCGATACCATCCTGCAAACGATCGGGAATACGCCGCATATCCGCGTGAAGCGGCTGTTCGGCGATGCCGAGGTGTGGATCAAGTCCGAGCGTTCCAACCCCGGCGGGTCGATCAAGGACCGCATTGCCCTTGCCATGATCGAGGCGGCCGAGGCATCGGGCGACCTGAAGCCCGGCGGCACGATCATCGAACCGACCAGCGGCAATACCGGCGTCGGTCTGGCGATGGTCGCAGCGGTCAAGGGATACAGGCTGGTGCTGGTCATGCCCGAAAGCATGAGCATCGAGCGTCGCCGGCTGATGCTCGCCTATGGCGCGACCTTCGACCTGACGCCCCGCGAAAAGGGCATGAAGGGCGCGATCGAGCGCGCGCATGAACTGGCGGCGCAAACCGCCGATGCGTGGATTCCCCAGCAGTTCGAAAACCCCGCGAACATCGACGTCCATGTCCGCACGACCGCACAGGAAATCCTGAACGACTTCGCCGATACGCCGATCGACGTCATCATCACCGGCGTCGGCACCGGCGGTCACATTACCGGCGTCGCCGAAACGCTGAAGGAGAAATGGCCGGAGCTGAAGGTCTATGCGGTCGAACCCGACCTCTCGCCGGTGATTTCCGGCGGGCAGCCGGGGCCGCACCCGATCCAGGGGATCGGTGCCGGCTTCGTCCCCGCCAACCTGCACACCCGCGCGATCGACGGCGTGATCAAGGTCGATGCGGCGGTTGCCAAGGACATGGCCCGGCGTTCGGCGAGCGAGGAAGGGATGCTGGTTGGCATCTCGTCGGGCGCGACGCTGGCGGCGATCCTGCAAAAGCTGCCCGACCTGCCCGATGGCGTGCGCGTGCTCGGCTTCAACTACGACACCGGCGAGCGTTATCTGTCGGTTCCCGACTTCCTGCCCGAACAATGAGCGAGCCGGCGGTGGTCGAACGGAACAGGATCGGCAGCGGATCGATCGCGATCGACGGCGTCCTGGTGGCACTGTCGGTCGCGGCCGTCGCCGTGCCTGCGATCCTGATCCGGTCGACCCCGCCGATCCGGCCGGCGGCGCATTCCGCCGGACCGGGCCGCCAGAGCGTTGCGCAGGCCCCGGAAGCGCCGCCGCCCCCGGTGGAGCCGATCGAGTATCGCGCGCTGGAACCGGAGGACGCCCGCGCCTTCAATGCCAAGGTGCCGTTCGTTACCGGCCCCAACCCGGCGGCGCGACCGTTCCGCTTTGCTGGCGACCTCGACAATCGGTCCCGCGCGACCGACTGCCTCGCCGCCGCCGTGCTGTACGAGGCCGGCGACGATGCGAAGGGGCAGCGCGCCGTCGCACAGGTCGTGCTGAACCGACTGCGCCACCCGGCCTTTCCCAAAAGCGTGTGCGGCGTGGTGTTTCAGGGGTCGGAACGCACCACCGGTTGCCAGTTCACCTTCACCTGCGACGGGGCGTTGGCGCGCGCCTATCCGCAAGCCTATTGGGACCGGGCGCGCAAGGTCGCGGCGGCGGCACTGGCGGGCAACGTGTTCGCGCCGGTCGGCTATGCGACGCACTATCATACCGACTGGGTCGTCCCCTATTGGCAGTCCAGCCTCGACAAGATCGCGGCGGTCGATACGCACCTGTTTTTCCGCTGGGCCGGATGGTGGGGCACGCCCGGTGCGTTCCGCCGCGTCGTCGGCACGGTCGAACCGCACATCGAACAGCTCGCTCCCTATTCCGCCGCGCACAAACTGCCCGAGGTACTGGCGGTCGAGCAGGAGGCCGGCGTGCTGACCGGCAATTTCGCGTCCGCCGCGCTGCCGCGTCCGAGCAGCGACGATCCGGTCACCTTCCTCGTGCCCCTCGATACGCTGACGCCCGACAAATGGCCGGCCTTCGCGCAAGCCACCTGCGGCGAACGGACGCGGTGCAAGTTCCTCGGCTGGCGCGATCCGGCGGCAGTCCCGGCCCGCGCGGGGCTGGCATGGGAACCGGCCGCGCTGAACGCGATGTCGTTCAGCTATCTGCGCGACCGGGGCGCGGGCGTCGAAAAGCAGTTGTGGAATTGCCAGCTCGTATCGCGGCCCGCTTCGTCGTGCATGCGTCGCGCGATCCCCGCGCCGCCAATGCCCGCCGCGACCGTCCGCGGCGATACGCCGCCGCTCACCGGCGTCCGGCGTAGCGGTGATCCGGCCCCTGCCCCCGCCCCGTCAGCGCAGTAGGGCGGCCGACAGTCGGTCGGCATCCTCGACCGCGACATCGACGACGTTGGGTCGGCCCATCCCCTTGGCACCGGCGGTATCGACATGCACCGTCGCCAGCCCCAACAGGCGCTGGAGCGGCGAGCGGCGCACCGACACCGCCTGGATACGGGCCAGCGGCACGATCCACACCTGCTTGGCCAGCACCCCGCGCATCACCTGCAACGTGTCGCCGACGATCGCATAGCGGTGTCGCCGCCGCGCGAGGATCGCCAGCACCACCGGGATCGGGACCAGCAGCAACGCCAGCCCCGCCAGCGGCACGAAGAACGCGGCGACGGTCACCGCGATCAGCGGCACCCCGCCCCGCACGATGCCGGTCCGCACGACATGCCCGAACGCAACCGGACGCAGCGGAAGCGGATCGAACGGCGCGTAGCCTGCAGCCGCGAGCACCTGCGCAATCTCCGCTTCGCGGGCGAACGGCGCGACGCTCTGCCGCCCGCCGACATCGTCGCTGCCGCCCAGCGTCTGCAACCGCAGGCCCGCCCAGCCCAGCCGTCCGCTGACCATGCCGCGTTCGATCAGTGCCAGCTGGACACGGCGCAGGCTGAGCGCGATTTCGGTCCGGGTGGCCAGCCCGCGCACGCGGCGCAACCGGTCGCCTTCGCGCTCCAACCGAAATCCATGCTCGACCAGCAGCGTGCGCAGGACGCCGCTGATCGCGCCGACCAGCAGCGCGACGACGGCCGCCATGGCCGCGAACAACGGCGTGGCCCATGCGATCGCCTCGCGCCGCGCGACGCCGGCCCAGTCGCGGACATCGACCCAGTTCCACCCGATCAGATCGCCGACCTGATTGAGGCCGGCGAACAACACCCCGACCCAGACCAGCGAAAAGCCGAACAGGCCCATCGTCAATACGCGGCCGGGCGACATGGCGAAGACGATGTCGCGCGCCGGTTCGCGGGGCCCCGCGTCGGTCGGGCCCGTCTGCGGAACTGCCCCGCGCAAGATCGCGCGCAGCCGGGCCGCCTCGGCCAGCGTCACGCTGTCGAGCTTCGCCTCGTCCGCCTCGCCACCACCGGTCTCGACCCGCACCCGCGCCAGACCGAACGGGCGGGCCAGCAGCTTCTGGTCGATCGAAACGTCCTGAATGCGGTCGAACGGGATCGATCGCCGCTTGCGGTTCAGCACCCCGTCCGCAATCACCAGTTCGCCGTCGCCGATCGTGTACGTGAACGCCCGCCACCGTATCCACGCGAACAGCGCCGCCCCCACGATCAGCACCGAAACGATGCCGATCATCGGCCACACCCCGCTACGCGATGTGGCGGCGGCGAGCGCGACCAGCCCGGCGATTTGCTGTGGCGCGCCCGAGACGATCCGCAGGGCGATGGTGCCGGGGTGCAGCCGGCGCGGACCTTCGGTCACCATGGCGACGCCTCGATCGCGCCACGGATACGGTCACGCACCGCTTCGGCCTGATCGCGGGCGAGGCCCGGCACCGTGACCCGACTATGGTCAGTGCCGGCGGTGTGCAGCACCAGCGTCGCGACGCTGCAGCCGCGCTCGATCGGCCCCTGTGTCAGGTCGATATGCTGGACGCGGCCGATCGGCACGATGGTATGTACCCGCGTCAGCCAGCCATGACCGATGTGCAGTTCGCGCTCGTCGAGTGCGAAGCCCCAATGCGCGAAGCGGCGCGGCGGGGCGATGGCGACCAGCCAGATTGCGATCAGCACCGCGAGGCCCGCGGCGATGCCGTTCGGCAGATCCTGACCGTACAGGATCGCCTCACCCACGCCCGCCAACAGCAGCACGACCAGCGCGACGACCGCCGCCCGCCAGCGCAGCACGGTAACGAACCGACGGTCGAGCGGCGCGAGCGAAAGGGGCATAGGGTCCATGGCAGTGTGATAGGCAGGCAATACGGCGCACTCAAGCGAATCCCGATGCGATCGCCCCGCGCCTCTTGTGCGCGGGCGCGGGCGGGGCCATAGCGCCCGCGACAAACCCCATTCGGACTTGAGGCAAGCTGCATGAAACTCCGCATCGTCGTGACGCTCAAGAACGGCGTACTCGATCCGCAGGGCAAGGCGATCGAACACGCGCTGGCCTCGCTCGGCTTCGCGGGCGTCGGCGAGGCACGGGTCGGCAAGCTGATCGAGCTGGACGTCGCCGACGGCACCGATGACGAAACGATCGACGCGATGTGCCGCAAGCTGCTCGCCAATACGGTCATCGAAAACTATCGGGTCGAACGCGCATGAAGACCGCCGTCATCGTCTTTCCGGGGTCGAACTGCGACCGCGACATCGCGGTGGCGCTGGAATCGGTCACCGGTACCGCGCCGACCATGGTCTGGCATCGCGAAACCGACCTGCCCGACGATATCGGTCTGGTCGCCGTGCCCGGCGGCTTTTCCTATGGCGACTATCTGCGATCGGGTGCGATTGCCGCACGGTCGCCGGTGATGCGCGCCGTGGTCGATGCGGCGGGCAAGGGCCTGCCGGTGCTCGGCATCTGCAACGGGTTCCAGATCCTGACCGAAGCAGGACTGCTGCCGGGCGCATTGATGCGCAACCGGGGCCTGTCCTTCGTCTGCCGCGACGTGGCGCTGCGCGTGGGGGAGGCCAGGTCGGCCTTCACCAGCGGATATCGCGCGGGCGACACGATCCGCGTGCCCGTTGCGCATCACGACGGCAATTACGTCGCCGACGACGCGACGCTCGACCGGCTGGAGGGTGAGGGTCAGGTGGCGTTCCGCTATGCGGAGCCGGTCAACGGCTCGGCACGCGACATTGCCGGACTGGTCAATGCAGGGGGCAATGTGCTCGGCATGATGCCCCACCCCGAACGCCGCATCGAAACGGCACATGGCGGCCGCGATGGTCGCGCCCTGTTCGAAGGATTGCTGGCACGCGTCGGTGCCTGATCTAGCGCGACCGCCTGCTTCCCGCGAAGGGGGAGAAGTCGGTCGCGGCATCGAACACATCGACCCCCTCGCGCCGCTTCAGCCAGCCGACCACGGCATAGGTGACCGGCGTCAGCACGATTTCCCAGCCGACCTTCATCGCCCAGTTGGTGACCAGGACGGTCAGCACCTGCCCGGCCGGCCAGACGCCTAGGAACGCCAGCGGGTAGAAGATCGCGCTGTCGACCGCCTGGCCCACCACGGTCGACCCGACCGTCCGCGTCCACAGCGCCCGCCCGCCGGTCCAGATCTTCATGCGGGCGAGGACATAGGCGTTGACGAATTCCCCCGCCCAGAACGCGGTGATCGAGGCGAAGACGATGCGCGGCACCTGTCCGAAGACCGCTTCATAGGCACCCTGCCCCATCCAACCGGCCGCGGGCGGCATCGCGACGACGACCGCCGCCATGAACGCCATGAACAACAATGCCGCAAAGCCGACCCAGATGCACCGCCGCGCCCGGGCATAGCCATAGACTTCGGTCAGCACGTCACCGATGACATAGGATACCGGAAAGAACAGGATGCCCGCGCCGAACACGAACGGCGTACCGGCAATGTCGATCGCCGCCACCTTGCCCGCGCCGATGATGTTCGACAGCAACAGGATGGCGACGAACGCCGCCATCACGATATCGAAATGGCGGAACCCCCGCGCCGGAAGCGTAGCGGCGTCGATTCGGGGCAACGCGGTATCGGACAGTTCGGGCATGGCCGCGTTATGATAGCGGTTCCGCTTTGCCGCAATGCACGCTAACGAAGCGGCGGGCACCCGTAGCTCAGCTGGATAGAGCAAGGAGCTTCTACCTCCTTGGTCGGGGGTTCGAATCCCTCCGGGTGCGCCATTTTCATATGTCCTTTGCCACAACCGACCGGCATTTCGTCCGACGTGGTGGACCGCGGTGACACCCACTGACCTGCCCCAACGATCATCGAGCGGACCCATCATCCCCGAACGTGGCAAGGGTGACGTTGCCGATCGGACAGGCTTGTACGGCAATCCGTTCGCTGACGTGGCGGCTTGGACACCAAGATTGGCTGACACCCTGCCAGCACCGCACAATTCGAATCGAACAGCACAAGGCATTAAATAAATTCAATATTGCCTTGCTCGGAAACAATTATCATATATTTACGAACAAACGATTGCACGCGAGGCGGTCGGCAGGAGGGGGTTGCGATGAAGCTGAGCCGTGTGCTTCTCACCGGACTGATCGGGGTTTCCGCAACGACGCCTGCCGTTGCGAAGGTGACGGCCCCGCAGGATGCCCGCGTTTTTCGCCTCGATGGCGGCGGCGTGACCTATGCGCTCGGTGTCGACGACAAGGGATATCTGCAGCCGCTCTATTGGGGGGCAACGCTCGCGGCGGGCGATCCGCTGGTTGCGACCGATCCGGTGAAGACCGGCGATCCCGTGCTGGTAAAGGCCCCTGGCGAACTGTCCGGCTTCGATCCCGCCGGTTCGGTGACGTTACAGGAATATCCGGGTCAGGGCGAAGGGCTGGTCAGCGATCCGGGCATCAAGACCATTTTTGCCGACGGCAATCGCGACCTCGTGCTCAAATACAAGTCGCACCGGGTGCAGGGCGAGACGCTGCTGGTCGAACTGGTCGATATCCGGCGGCCGCTCGGCATTACGTTGCGCTACACGATCGATCCTGAAACCGGCGTGCTGGCGCGATCGGCATCGGTCCGCAACGGCGATCGGCGTGCGGTGCGCGTCGACCAGATCGCCTCGGCGGTGTTCACCCTGCCGGTCGGCGACGATTACCGGCTGCACTATCTGACCGGTCGTCATGCTGCGGAATGGACCAGGAAGGACGTGGCGATCACGCCGGCGCTGACACTGCTGGAAAGCCGGCGCGGTTCGACCGGCCACGGCAACAATCCGTATTTCGCGATCGGTCGCGAAGGGATCACCAGCGAGGACGCCGGGCCGGTATGGTACGGCGCGCTGGCATGGTCGGGATCGTTCCGGATCAGCGTGGGGCAGGACAATCTGGGTCGTGTCCGGGTCATGGGCGGCTACAACCCCTATGACTTCTCGTGGTCGCTGAAGCCCGGCGAGACGCTCGACACCCCCGTCTTCTACGCGGGCTATTCGGACGGCGGTATGGGAGGCGCATCCCGCACCTTCCACCGTTTCCAGAACGCGCACATCCTGCCCGGTGGCGAACGCGCCAAGCCGCGCCCGGTCGTTTACAACAGCTGGGAAGCGACCGCGTTCGACGTGACCGAGGCGGGACAGGAAGCGTTGGCGGAGAAGGCAGCCAAGATCGGCGTCGAACGCTTCGTCGTTGATGACGGCTGGTTCGGTGCGCGCAACAGCGACAAGGCAGGGTTGGGCGACTGGACCGTCAACCGCACGAAATTCCCCAATGGTCTGAAGCCGTTGATCGACAAGGTCCATTCGCTCGGTATGGATTTCGGTCTGTGGGTCGAACCGGAAATGGTCAATGTCGACAGCGACCTGTACCGCGCCCACCCCGACTGGGTGCTGCAGTATCCCGATCGTCCCCGGACCGAGGGCCGCAACCAGCTGGTGCTCAACCTCGCGCGGACCGATGTCCGCGATCATCTGCTGGCAGTGCTCGACAGGCTGGTCGCGGAGAACGACATCGCCTTCCTGAAATGGGATTACAACCGCAACTGGACCGAAGCCGGATGGCCGGCGGTGCCGGTGCAGGATCAACAGCGCGTATATGTCGAATATGTCCGCAACCTGTACCACATCCTGTCCGAACTGCGGCGACGTCACCCGAAGCTGGAGATCGAAGGCTGCTCGGGCGGCGGCGGTCGTGTCGATCTGGGCATCCTCGGTTTTTCCGACGAAGTATGGCCGTCGGATAATACCGATCCGGCCGACCGGTTGATGATCCAGGACGGCTTTACCCAGGCCTATCCGGTATCGGTGATGATGGCGTGGGTGACCGACAGTCCGAACTGGGCGAACACCCGCGCGACCTCGCTCGACTATCGCTTCCTGTCGTCGATGCAGGGCGGGCTCGGCATCGGGGCCAATCTCGACAAATGGCAGGCCGAGGATTTCACCACCGCCGCCAAATGGGTCGCGGCCTACAAGACCATCCGTCAGACCGTGCAGCGCGGGCAACTCTATCGCATCGATCCGCCGACCAAGGATAACGCATCGTCCGCGACGATGTATGTCGGACAGGACCGGAGGCAGGGCGTGATGTTCCAAATGCTGCATTCGTCGATGTGGCGCGACAATCCGGTCGCCGAACATCCGCTGGGGCTGGACCCGGCACAGACCTATACCGTCCGCATCCTTGGTGGCGGCAAGCTGCCCGAAGGTGTGCCGGCGCGGGCCAGTGGTGCCTACTGGATGGAGCGCGGTCTGCGCGCACCGCTCAGGGGCGACTTCGTGGGGTCCGCTTTCGTGTTCGACGCCGTGACATAGTCGATACTACCGAGGGGACAGAGCCCATCCAGAAGGCTCGCCCCTCCCCGATCACCATCATTCTCAAGGGGAGGATATCTATGCGTATGTCATTCAAGACCGTATTGCTCGCAGGCGGAATGCTGCTGGCCGGACCCGTGTTCGCGCAGGACGCCACGCAGCCCGAAGCGGGCGCACCGCAGACCAGTCCCGCCGGCACCGTGCAGGAACCGACACCCGTTGCCGCACAGGTCGGCCCTGACACCCCCGAGGTCGCCGACGATATCGTCGTTACCGGCATCCGCAGCAGCCTCGCGTCGTCGGCACGGGTGAAGCGGGAGTCGCAACAGATCGTCGATACGATCTCCGCCGAGGATGTCGGCAAATTCCCCGATGCGAACATCGCGGAATCGCTGCAACGGATCACCGGCGTCGCGATCGACCGGTCGGGCGGCGAAGGCCAGTTCATCACCGTTCGCGGCCTCGGGCCGGAATTCAACACCGTGCTGGTCAACGGCCGGGTGATGGCGACCGACAATCCGGGTCGTGAATTCTCGTTCGACGTCCTGTCGTCGAACATGATTCAGCGCACCGACGTGTACAAGTCGAGCGTTCCCGAATTGCAGGAAGGCGGCATCGGCGCGACGGTCAACATCATCACCGCCCGGCCGCTCGATGGGCGCAGCGGCTTCCACCTCGCCGCGTCGGCCGGTGGCATTTACGACACGCTGCGCGAGAAGCTGAGCCCCGACCTGTCGGCGGTCACGTCGCTCACCAACGATGCCAAGACGATCGGCATCGTCCTGTCGGGATCATACACCGACCGTCGCAGCCAGCTGGACTATGTGCAGACCGATGGCTGGCTGTTCGGGCCGCAGAACGTCGTCAACGGCAATGCGAATTCGACCGGGCTGACCACCGCCGCGCTCGGCAATACCGGCGCGACGGTCAACGTCCCCCAGAACCTCGCCTTCGCACGGCAGGAGGACCGGCGTAGGCGGATCAATCTGGCCGGTGCGTTGCAGGCGAAGCTCGGCGACCAGTTGCTGCTGACCGTCGACGGCATCTTTTCGAAGTTCGACGTCTTCACCCACCGCAACATCTTCGCGAATTTTTATTCGTCGCCCTATATCGGGTTGCAGGTCGACGATACCGGTACGGCGACCGGGTTCAACCGCCCCGGACAGCAGTTCCTTGCCGCCAATCCGTTGCTGTCGCAGCGGGTGTCGCTGTCGCAGAACGATAATATCGTCAACAACAACGATCGCCGTACCGAAACCTATCAGGTCGGCGGCAACCTGAAATGGAACCCGGCGGACGATGTCGAGGTTCGGTTCGACGCGTCGACGTCGAAGGCGAAACAGCGCAACCCGACCCAGTTCGTCGTCGTCGGGTCGCTCGCACAGACCAGCCCGCGTTTCGACCTGAACAAGGGCGAGGACCTGCCGACCGCATCCAACTTCGGCAACATCACCGATGCGTCGCTGATGCGGGCGCATTACACCGGCGTCGAAAACAACCGGGTCAGCGACCGCAGTTCCGAATTCCACCTCGATACCGACTATCAGATCCAGAACAGCATCCTGAAGACGGTCCGGATCGGCATGGCCTATTCGGACCGGACGAAGCAGCGGCGCTTCTTCAACAACTCCGACGGCGGTTGCGCGTACTGCGGCTACGACATTCCGATGGATACGTCGCTGCTGTCGCCGTTCAAGCTCGACAACTTCCTGCCCGGCGTATCGGGCAGCCAGAACGTGCCGCAGCAATTCTTCACCTACGATCCGAATGCGGTGATCGCGTTCCTGTCGAATCCGACGAACCTCGCCCGGGCGCGTCAGGGGCGGACGGCGGCCGAACAGGCTGCGGAGGCTGCACGGCTGCTGGCATTGCCCGGCGGTCCATACGGGGTCCGCGAGAATCCCGGCAGCCAGTTGAACGTCAACGAACGGCTGCTCGCGACGTACATCGCCATGTCGTTCGGTGGCGATAACTGGAGCGGCAATGCCGGTGTCCGCGTCGTGCGGACCCAGACGGAGTCGCGCGGCTTCGCGCAGCCCGTACTCGACATCACCAACACCCGCGGCGACGATACGCTGGTCTTCACCTATGGTGCGTCGACGCCGGTCTCGGTCGGCAACAGCTATGTCAACGCGCTGCCGTCGGCCAACATCAAGTTCAATGTCACCGACAAGCTTATCACCCGTGCCGCCTTCTCCCAAACGGTGACGCGGCCGACGCTGACTGACCTTGGCGTCGACAACTCGTTCGGCGGCCGCATTTCCGTGCCGCAGTCGAGCGGCGGCAACCCGACGCTGGAACCGTTCAAGTCGACCAACTACGATATCTCGGTCGAATATTATCTGAACTCCATCAGCTATGTCAGCGCCGGCGCGTTCTACAAGAAGCTCGATAACTTCCTCGAACTCCAGACGCTGCCGATCCAGCGGTTCGGGCGGACGTTCCAGGATACCCGGACCCGTAACGGGCAGACCGGCTATATCCGCGGTATCGAAGTCGGGGGCCAGTACACGTTCGACTGGTTGCCGAGTGTGTTGTCGGGCTTCGGTGTGGCCGGCAACTATACTTATGTCGACAGCAAGGCCGAGCGTGACTCCGCGCTGGCGGATTACGAATGCGGTTATAACGGCCTGTCGCCACATTCGGCGAATGGCAGCGTGTTCTTCGAGAAATACGGCATTTCGGCACGGACGTCCTACAATTGGCGCTCCGAATATCTCCGCGCATGTCGTTCGGACCAGGGTCGCCCGCGCAATCGTTCGGCCTATGGGCAGCTCGATTTCAACGTCGGCTATGACGTCACGTCGAACGTGCAGGTCTATGTGCAGGGGGTGAACGTCACCAACCAGCGGATCCACGAATGGTCGGCGATCGAAGACCGCTTCCTGCTGCTGCAGGAGACGGGCGCGCGGTATAATTTCGGCGCGCGGGTGAAGTTCTGACGAACGGACACCCGCCTGCCGTTCGCGGGCGGCCGGCGGGTGTCCCGATCGGTCGCCGCGTTACCGTGATCGGTCAGGCATAGGCGTAGGTGCCGCCCGCCTTCAGTGCTGCCTGATAGGCGGGACGGGCGTGGATGCGATCGAGCCACGCGATGGTGCGGGAGCGGGAAGCGTCGAGGCCGGCGCGGCTGCGTGCGGCTTCGAGGGGAAAGCTCATCATGATGTCGGCGGCGGTCATCTCGTCGCCGGCGAACCATTCGTTCGCGGCGAGATGCGATTCGACATAGTCGAGATGGACGTCGATCATCGGCTGAATCTTCTTCTGCGCCGCCTTTCCCAGCAGCGGCACGCGACCGAGCACGAGCTTCACCAGCAACGGCGGCATCAGCGAGCCTTCGGCATAATGGAGGAAGTGGCGGTAGTGGAGCGCGGCGCGGCGATGGGCGGGCGTGCCCAATCGGCCATCGGCCCGCTCGACCAGATATTCGACGATCGCGCCGGTTTCGGCGACGACCAGCGGACCGCCGCTGCTGCCGGCGTTGCCATCCTCGATCACCGGCGACTTGCCCAAGGGGTGAATACGGCGCAGCTCCGGCGGTGCCAGCATCGTCGCCTTGTTCCGCTCATAGCGCTTCACCTCATAGGGAAGCCGCAATTCCTCGAGCAGCCAGAGGACGCGTTGCGAGCGGGAGTTTTCGAGGTGATGGACGACGATCATCAGCGACATTCCTGCACGGGTTCAGCGGATTGCTACTGCAATGCCGGTGGCGGGCGTCGGTTGCACGCGATCGAAGCAACGGCACAAAAGTCACAAAGGTCACACTTGCCACGTGTTCACCAACGCGCCGCTCCCCCGGTGATGGATCGACGACAAGCGATCGACCGGGCAGCACCGTGCCGCCCGGTCGATCTGCCCGATCACATATCGTCGTCACCATCGTCGGCGTCGGGACCGGCCATCATCTCTTCCGCGACCTTTTCGGTGCGCTGGCGGATCGCCGCCTCCAGCTTGTCGCGCAGTTCGGGATGTTCGGTCAGGAAGTTCTTCGCGTTCTCACGCCCCTGCCCGATCCGAACGCTGTCATAGCTGAACCACGCGCCCGATTTCTCGACCAATCCGGCCTTCACGCCCAGATCGAGGATCTCGCCGATCTTCGAAATGCCCTGCCCGTACATGATGTCGAATTCGACCTGCTTGAACGGCGGTGCGACCTTGTTCTTCACAACCTTCACGCGGGTGGTGTTGCCGATGATCTCGTCGCGATCCTTGATCTGTCCGGTGCGACGGATGTCGAGGCGGACCGATGCGTAGAATTTCAGCGCGTTGCCGCCCGTCGTCGTCTCCGGATTGCCATACATCACTCCGATCTTCATGCGCAGCTGGTTGATGAAGATCACCATGCAGCGCGAGCGGCTGATCGATCCGGTCAGCTTGCGCAAGGACTGCGACATCAGCCGCGCCTGCAGGCCGACATGGCTGTCGCCCATCTCGCCCTCGATTTCGGCCCGCGGCACCAGCGCCGCGACCGAATCCACCACCAGCACGTCGATCGCGTTCGAGCGGACTAGCGTATCGACGATTTCCAGCGCCTGTTCACCGGTATCGGGCTGCGACACGATCAGTTCGTCGATGTTGACGCCCAGCTTCTTCGCATAGACCGGGTCGAGCGCGTGTTCGGCGTCGACAAAGGCGACGGTGCCGCCGCCCTTCTGCGCCTCTGCCAGCACATGCAGCGCCAGCGTGGTTTTCCCTGAGCTTTCCGGGCCGTACACTTCGATCACGCGCCCGCGCGGCAGGCCGCCGACGCCGAGCGCAATGTCGAGGCCGAGCGACCCGGTCGAGATCGCCTCGACCTGCATCGCTTCCTTCTGGCCCAGCTTCATCGCCGAACCCTTGCCGAATGCACGATCGATCTGCGCCAGCGCGGCGTCGAGCGCCTTTTGCCGTTCGCCTGCCGCCTTGTCGTTTGCCGCCGCCATCTTGCTATCGACCGCCTTCAGATTTGCCGCCATGTCCAGCCTTTCGCGTAGAGCAACCGCGTCGAGGGTTCAACGCGTCTGTTGGATTTGCATGTATTCGTTTTGTTCCCATTCCGCAAGCGGTGTGGTGATCGTGGCGGCGATTCAGGTTGTGGGGGGTGAACCGCGTTGCCAAGCTCGGGGGCGCGCTAACGAAGAAGAAGCGGGACCCCGGATCAAGTCCGGGGTGACGGTACTCTGGTTGAGCACCCCCCTACCCCGCATGGCCGATCTGGCCGTTGTCGGCATCCAGATCGCGCAAATCACGCCCGCGGGTTTCGCGGCCGAACCATGCGACCAGCACCAGCGACAAGGCGGTCGGGACCATGACCATCAGCGACGACGCCCCCATCGACAGCGCGATGCCGGCGATGGTCAGCCCCTGCGCGATCAGGCCGCCGGCCTTGGTACAGGCGGCGACCCAGCCGGTAGCGCGGCCGCGCACCCGCATCGGGAAACTTTCGGCGGCATAGGGCAGGACGATGGCGATGATGCCGTTGGTGCCGACGATCAGCAGCGCGACCGGCAGGACCGGACTGCCGCTGCCCGCCAGTTCCAGCTGCAACACCAGCAGCAACCCGGCAAGAGTCAGCGCGATCATGACGGCGAGCGACCATTTCGTGCTCCACCGGCTGTAGAGAAAGGCGGCGAGGAAGACGGTGGGAAAGGCGACCAGCGCGCTTTCGGCCAGCAACCGGCTCGACACGCCGACCGAATACCCCTTCGCGACCAGATCGGCGGGGAGCCACAGCAACAGGCCGAAATTGACGAGGCCCCATGACAGCGCACAGATGCTGAGCGCGGCGAGCTTGCCATAGAGTTTGACCCCGGTCAGCGCGGCTGCGCGCGGGCCGGTGATGCGGACGGATGCGCGGGTGGCGGTCGCGCCGAAGCGGCGCATCACCGCCTCCGCCTCCTGCACCCGACCGCGTGCCAGCAGGAACTTGGCGGATTCGGGGATCAGCGCGCCGAGCAGGACCAGCGTCAGCCCGGTCGGCAGGTTGGCCAGCCACAGGATGCGCCAGCCGAAGACCGGTTGCAGGATCGCCGAAATGCCGCTGGCGGCGAAATAGCCGCCGACCGCGCCGAGACCACCGACCAGCACGAGGCTCCAGCCACGATGGCGGTTGGGCATCATCTCGGCGAGCAGCGCATAGGTGACCGGCAACATGCCGCCCGCCGCCGCGCCCATCATGAAGCACATGGCGATGTTCCACGCGAGGCTGGGCATCGCGCCGCAGATCGAGGTGCCGACGAACATCACCGCCGACAACAGGATCGATGCCTTTCGCCCATAGACGTCGGCGATCCAGCCCCACAGCACCGATCCGGTGACGGTGCCGGCGAGCGCGAAGAACGGCACCAGCGACACGGTGCGTTTGGGCACGCCATATTCGGAAATCATGCCGGGCACGGTGAAGCCCAGCGAGGCGGGCTTCATCACGTCGATGACGAGCGCCACGACCAGAACCGCCATCAGGCCCCAATGGGCGGGGCTCAATGCGGCATCCTCGGGCGCGGCGACGACGATGTCGGCAGCAGCGGCGCGCTGCGCGGCAAGGTTGCGCGGAAGCAGGCCATAGGCGGCGACCAGCGTGCCGAGCACGATCAGCACCATGCCGCCGATCATCATGCCGTCCATCGGCATGCCCGCCAGACGATAGCCCATCGACCGCGCCATCGCGAACATCGGCAGATGCGCGACGACCCCGATCGTCACCGCGACACAGCCGAGCACGAACGCCCAGACGGCCTGCCGGTCGGACAAGGTACTGTTGATCGAACCCATCGCCTGCCACTCCCCGATGCCGGGGTAGCGGGTGGCGGTCGCCCCGAAAAGACGGAATTATCGGGGTGACGGCCGATGGATCAACCAGTCGTGGTTTCCTGTGCCGCGCGACGTTTGTGCAGGTCGCTCAACGCCTCGGTCTCGGTAAGGTCGACGATATGGGTGGTGAGCGTGCCGGTGCGGCGCCGGACCCGCGATCCCGTGGGCGTGCCAATGGTCGCGCGTACCGTGAAGCGGTCGATGCGATACAGGCCGGGATGACCGGGAGCGACGCTAAGCGGTACATAGCGGCGCTCGGCGACCTGCTTGGCGATGCCCGAACGCCATTGGCCCAGACCGGCGTCGCGCAGCACCTCCACGCCCGCCGTACGGCCGTCTGGGCGAATCCAGTATCCGACATCGGCAAAGCGGATTTCCGAATCATGCCACGGATTTGCGCTGGCGACGAAGTTGATGTCGAAAACCGGTTTGGAAAAGAGCAGGCGCGGTTGTTCGTCGGCCGACTGACGCAACCGGGCGGCCAGCGCGTCGATCGCGCCGTCATCGCCCTTGGCCACGGCGATACGCGCGTCGAGCATCGCGCGCAGGTCGGCCATCCGCTGGTCACCGGGCCTGGCCAACGCCACGGCGTCGTCGGCGAGGCGGCGTGCCGTCCGGTAATCGCCGCGGGTCGAGGCCACGACCGCGCGGCGGAGCGCTGCACCGGCGGCCAACGCCGGTTGGTTGGCGGCAAGCGCGAGCCGCTGAACCGTGTGATACGCGTCGTCGGCCGCGTGGCTCTGCCCGATACCCAGCATCGTATCGCCGAACGTCAGTTGCTCGGTCATGGTCGCGAGGTTGGCATTGCCGAGATGGCGACGCAGGATCAGCAGGTTGTTGCGGGCCGATGCGGTCCATAGTTCGCGGTCGCCCTCATGTTCGGCGACGGTGGCCAGCGTCGCATACAGGCTGGACACCGGGCCGGGGAGCTCCGCCGCATGGTCGCGGTTGCGCCGGATCGCCGCCCGCAACGTCTTGCGCGCGACGCCGTAGCGGCCGCCGGCAAATTGTTCGACCGACGCCTGGAGTGACGCCTCCACCTCCTCGGCGGGCGGGCAGCCGCGCGCGAGGCAGGCGGCGAGCGCGTCTTCGGCACGGTGGCCGACGACCACGATTTCATCGGGGGCCGCTGCCGGAGGCGGGGCGATCTGGGCGAGCAGGAGCAGGGCCAATCCGGACATGGCCACAGGCTCGTTCCCGCTCTACCGCTTGTCAAGCAGCGGTATACGAAGTTAGCGCGGTTTTCGATCAAGTTGCCGCACCGTCATCGTCCTGCAGGCAACGGCTGAGATTCGTCTGACAACTAGGACCGATCGACATTCAGCGATCACCATGGAATTTCGTCACTCCCGCGCAGGCGGGAATGTGGATTCACGTTTGAAGTGCACCGGTTGAGATGCGCAGGAATGCCTCGGCGGGGGTTTGGAAGTCGAGACATTTTCTGGGGGTGTCGTTGATGCGC